>NZ_JAATJN010000001.1:2400000-2703505 GCF_011927955.1 Brevibacterium marinum
ACGAAGCCGGTCATCGCCGCGGTCAACGGTCTGGCGCTCGGTGGTGGGTTCGAACTCGCTCTGGCAGCCGACCTGATCGTCGCCTCCTCGGAGGCGGAATTCGCTCTGCCCGAGGTGCAGCTGGGCATGATCGCCGACTCCGGGGGAGTCCTGCGCCTGCCCGGGCTCCTGCCGCAGGCCGTGGCCATGGAGATGCTCATGTCCGGACGCAGAATGACCGCTGCCGAGGCCGAACGCTGGGGCCTGACGAACCGGACGGCCGAGCCGGCAGACGTCGTCAGCGCTGCTCTTCAGTTGGCGGAGCAGATCGGACGCGGTGCGCCCCTGTCTCTGCGCGCGATCAAGGAAGTCGTGTCTGCGACACAGACCCTCAGCGTCGAGGACGGTTTCGCCCTCATGCGCTCAGGTCGGCTGGAGGGCTACCGAGCGATGTTGGAGTCGGCCGATTCGCTCGAGGGCTCACGCGCCTTCGCAGAGAAGCGCGAGCCGGTCTGGCAGGGCCGCTGAGGGTGCAGCTCAGCTGACCATACACCATGTTTCTTGACTGAAATCGCACCAAACCGCGTCGCTCGTGGGTATGGTGGGCGGAACATCACTACGGAAGGTTCCGCAAATGCTTGATCGACTGCACGATGCGCTGAGGCTTCGCACGAACCCGGCCATCTTCTTCTCGTCGGCTGCTGTCATCATTCTCTTCGTCCTCGGGACGATCTTCTTCACCGATGCCCTGGACGCCGGTGTCTCGGTGGCATCGGACTGGCTGCTGACGAACCTCGGGTGGTTCTACATCCTCGGCGTGACGGTCTTCCTCGTCTTCCTCATCTACATTGCGGCATCCCGATACGGTCGGGCCAAGCTCGGACCCGAAGACGAAGCGCCCGAACACTCCAACGGTGCGTGGTTCGCGATGCTCTTCGCCGCCGGCATCGGATCCATCCTCATGTTCTGGGGCGTCGCGGAACCCGTCAGCCACCTCGGCGATCCTCCTCGCGGATCCATGGGCATCGAACCCGGCACGGTCGAAGCCGCCGCCGATGCGATGAACTTCACCTACTACCACTTTACCCTGCACACGTGGACGATCTTCACTCTCCCGGCACTGTGCTTCGCCTACTTCATCCACAAGCGCAATCTGCCGCCACGCGTGAGTTCGATCTTCCAGCCCATCCTCGGTGAGAAGATCCACGGACCCATCGGCAAGACCATCGACGTGGTCGCGATCATCGGCACCGTCTTCGGAATCGCCGTCTCCATCGGTCTCGGAACGCTCCAGATCAACGGCGGTCTGGCCCAGGTCATCGGCATTCCCGAGAACGCGCTGTGGCAGCTGATCATCATAGGCGTCGTCTGCGGACTCGCAACGGTCTCGGTCTCCCTGGGGCTCGACAAGGGCATCAAGGTGCTCTCGAACATCAACATCGTCATCGCCGTGCTGCTGCTCATCTTCATCGTCGCACTCGGCCCGACCCTGTTCATGTTCCGCGGCATCTTCGAGTCTCTCGGTTCCTACATCCAGTCGCTGCCGGAGCTGGCCCTGTGGAACGACACCTTCGCCGACACCGGCTGGCAGAACACGTGGACCGTCTTCTACTGGGCCTGGACGATCACCTGGTCGCCCTTCGTCGGGATCTTCATCGCCCGCATCTCCCGGGGACGGACCATCCGACAGTTCGTCATCGGCGTCCTGGCCATCCCCTCGGCGTTCTCCGTTCTCTGGTTCGGCGTCTTCGGCTTCGCCTCGTTCGACATCGAATTCAACCAAGGTGGGGGACTCGTCGATCGCGTGGTCGGGGAGGGCGACATTCCAGGAGCCCTGTTCGCATTCCTGGAACACTATCCGCTGTCCGGGCCCATGTCGGTCATCGCGATCGTGCTCGTGATCATCTTCTTCGTGACCTCCGTGGACTCCGCGGCCCTCGTCGTCGACACGATGAACAACGGGCACGAGGACTTCAACCCTCTGCCTCAGCGCATCTTCTGGGCTCTGGCCGTGGCGCTGGTCACCGCGGCATTGCTGGTGTTCTCCGGCTCGGGCGGCCTCGAAGCACTGCAGTCGACCATCATCCTCGTCGGACTGCCCTTCTTCATCATCGCCTACTTCCAGATCTACGCACTCATGCGGGCACTGAGAGAAGACGCCGGAGAGTTGCCGCGGGTTCGGATGCGCCGGTGGAAGAAGGTGCTTCCGCCCGAAGAAGTCGAACGTCGTGACGGCGACGGCGACGAGTTCGCCCACGCCTACGATGATGAAGAGGAAGTCGTCACCGCCCCCGAGGCGGTCGAACCGGCACCGGAATTCCGTGACCCCTATGTCGAAGAGGGAGGGCACAAGTCGCGGAGGCATGGCACCCTCGCCAGCCGCACAGGCAGCAAAGGGAAGGTCGGCGATCCCGGGACCGACCCGTTGCCTCGACATCATTGAAGACAGAGCCGAGGAAGGGGCTGATGCGAATCCGCATCAGCCCCTTCCTCGGTCGTTCTCGGCGGCAGCTTGAGAAGTCAGCCGCTTGAGATCAGCTGCCCGATTTGATCATCTCGGCGCACTTCTCACCCATCATCATCACCGTGATGTTCGGGTTGACCGTCGTGATCTCCGGCATCGCGGAGGCATCGACGACGCGGAGACGATTGACACCCTTGACCCGCAGCTGAGGGTCCAACGGTGAAGACTCATCATCGGCAGCTCCCATGCGCGACGTTCCCACCGGGTGGTAGACCGTGTTGTGGGTGCGGGTGATGTAGTCGGCGATCTGCTCGTCGGTCTGGACGTCCTTGCCGGGGAACAGCTCGTCGCCGGCCCACTCGGACATGGCGTCCTGGGACACGATTGAACGGGCCTTGCGGATGCCGGCGATCATGACACGCATGTCGTGGCCCTCGGGATCGGTGAAGTACCTGGGGTCGACGTGCGGCTTGTCGCGGAAGTCACGCGAGCGCAGACGCACGGTTCCCCGCGATCGGGCATGCGTGACGTTCGGCGTCAGGCAGAACGTGTTCTCCGAGGTCGGGTAGCCCTGACGCAGAGTATGCATGTCGAACGGCACTGAACCGTAGTGCATCATCAGGTCGGGACGATCCAGGCCCTCCTCGGTGGGAGTGAAGATGCCGGCCTCCCACCACTGGGTGGAATCGTCGACCATCGGCTTCTTCGCATCCCAGGCGATGACACCTTCCGGGTGGTCCTGGAGGTGCTCACCGACACCCGGCGAATCGACGCGAACATCGACACCCACCTCGGCGAGGTGATCCTTCGGGCCGATGCCCGACAGCATCAGCAGCTGCGGAGTGTTGATCGCACCGGAGGAGACGATGACTTCCCGCTTCGCCTCGATGCGCTTGGTGTGACCGAAGGCGTTGTTGACGACGAAGACACCCGTGCAGTTCTCCTCGTCATCGAACTCGAGCTCCTTGGCCTGAGTGTCGGTGAGGACCGTGAGGTTCTCACGGTCGAGGATCGGGTGCAGATAGGACACCGAGGAGGACGAACGGGTGCCGTCGGCCCTGCGGTTGACCTGGAAGAAGTTCGCCCCGTTGACGATGGTCTCGCCCTCGTTGAACTGGACGCGGGGGATGCCCTCCTGCTCACAGGCATCGAGCAGGGCGACGCCGCAGGGGTCGACCGGCGGAACATTCATCAGGTGCACGGGACCGTCATGGCCGTGGTGGTCGCCGGCCAGCTCATTGGTCTCGAGCTTCTTGTACAGGCCGAAGGTGTCCTTCGACCCCCACCCGGTGGCACCGAACTTCGACTCCCAGCCGTCGAGATCCTCCCGGGGCGCCCAGAAGGCGATGCACGAGTTGTGCGAGGAGCAGCCGCCGAGGACCTTCGCTCGGGCGTGGCGCATGAAGGAATTTCCATGCTCCTGCTTCTCGATGGGATAGTCCCAGTCGAAACCGGATTCGAGCAGCTCCATCCAGCGGTTGAGGCGCAGAACGACGTCTTCGCCGACGTCGCTCGGGCCCGCTTCGAGGAGTCCGACGCTGGTGCCGGGGTCCTCGCTGAGCCGAGCCGCGACGGCAGCTCCGGCAGAGCCGCCACCCACGACGACATAGTCAAAGCTATGAGTAGTTTCCACGTTCGACATCTCCTTATTTACTGTGGTCGGGGAACCAACCGGTGACGGCGGGCTCGAGGTTCTGATAGATGTGCTTGGCCTCCTGGTACTCGGCCAACCCTGTCGGACCCAGCTCGCGTCCGAAGCCGGACTGCTTGTATCCGCCCCATTCGGCCTGCGGCAGGTAGGGGTGGAAGTCGTTGATCCAGATGGTTCCATGGCGCAGCCGCTGGGCCACCTGCTGGGACTTGCCCGCGTGCTGCGTCCAGACGGCGCCGGCGAGGCCGTAGTGCGTGTCATTGGCGATGGCGACTGCCTCATCGACCGTGGAGAAGGTCTCGACGGTGACGACGGGGCCGAATGCCTCGTCAGTGACGACCGACATTCCGCGCTCGACCTGGTCGAGGACGGTCGGCAGATAGTAGAAGCCGTCAGCCAGATCGCCTTCGCCCCAGGTGCCGCCGCAGCGCAGGCGGGCGCCTTCGGCGATGCCCTTCTCGACATAGGCGGTGACCTTGTCGCGATGGGCTGCGGAGATGAGCGGGCCCGATTCGGCTTCGTCATCGAAAGGTCCGCCGAGGCGGATCTGCTGGGCACGCTCGACGAGGCGGTCGACGAACTTCTCCGCGATCGATTCCTCGACGATCAGCCTGGCACCGGCGGAGCAGACCTGGCCGGAGTGGACGAACGCCGCATTGAGCGCATTGTCGAGGGCAGCATCGAAGTCGGCATCGGCGAAGACGACGTTCGGGTTCTTACCGCCGAGCTCGAGGGCGATCTTCTTCACGGTCGCTGCCGCATTGGCCGCGAGCAGACGCCCTGTGACCAGTCCGCCCGTGAAGGAGACCATGTCGACGTCGTCATGGGTCGACAGCGGCGCCCCCGCGTCTGCACCGGCACCGAGGATCAGGTTGCCCACGCCTGCCGGAAGCCCCAGCTCCTCCAGGACCTGCAGTGTGAGGATCGCCGTGTGCGGGGTGAGCTCGGCGGGCTTGAGGATGAAGGTGTTGCCGGCGGCCAGGCACGGTGCGATCTTCCAGGCGGCCTGCAGCAGCGGGTAGTTCCACGGGGTGATCAGGGCGCAGACACCGACGGGCTCATGGTCGATGCGGCTGACGACCGTGTCCGTTCCGGCGTCGACGACGCGGCCCGCGTTGTTGGCTGCGAGCTTGCCGAAGTAGTCGAAGCAGTTAGCGATGTCGTCCAAGTCGATCTCGGACTCGACATAGCGCTTGCCCGTGTCCAGGGACTCGGCGCGAGCGAATTCGGCCTTGCGTGCTCGCAGGACGGCGGCGAACTTGAGGAGGAGGTCGCCCCGCTCGCCGGCGGGGACACTCGACCAGACACCGGAATCATGGACGCGGCGAGCGGCGGCGATCGCCAGTTCGGTGTCGGCTGGACTCGCTTCGTCCACCTCGGCGACGAAGCTGCCGTCTGCAGGATTGCGGATCTCTCTGGTCCCGCCGTTCTGGGCCGACACCCACTGTCCGTCGATGAAAAGCGTGTTGGGCACGTTGTCTCCTATTCGTTGCTGGTGAACGTCGTTGAGGTTGAGATTGTCCGGTCGGTCCACATCGGATCAGGGCTCGTCGTCAGGAGCCCTCCCATTCCGCCGAAGGCGACGCTTCCGAAATCCACGATATGCGAACCCGGTGTCTCGATGCTCAATCGGATGAAGCACATCACAGAATGCCGGCCGAAGTATGCGCGGTGAGACTGGGCACAGTCCGTGCAATTGCGCTGTCTGCGATACAGTCCACGACTCCGTCGGGTGGGCATGCGAATGTCACCATGCGATTTCACGCTATGGGAAACGTCAGATGTTGTGACAATGATCGATGGAATCACCGATGCGGTTAAGCAGGAGGATTTGACCACGTCGCTCGATTCTTCCGCACCAGGTTTCATGAATCCCCTACTGACCGCGATGAGGTGACCTCCCGTCTCGCCGGGCCATGGCCTGCGGAGACGATCCGCCATGATTCTAACAGAGCGGTTGAATGCGCTTCCGGATTGCGATTCGAGCAATGGCGAAGAGCGCGTCCTAATCGCTGACTGAGGGTTCTCCTGAGCGGCCGAGGCTGGCGCTGATGTTCCTGTGCGGTATCCCTCAGGGGTTTCAGTGAGGCTGTTCCGGCAGGAGGGCAAACCCGGTTTCTGTCCTGACGGCGATGACTGACCGGGGCCGTCGGCCATCGCGTTCGGCTCGTCGCTGTTCGGACGTGCTCTCGCACACAGGGCTCATCGCATTCGAGTGGACTAGAATGGGGTCGAATCATTGAAATGACTTTATAGGGAGAATCGTGGCCCAAGGGGATTCGCGAGACAGCCAGCACAACCGCCGCGCGGACGGCGGTCGAGGCTCAGACCGCGGCAGCAATCACAATCGTCGACAGGACTCCCACCGGTCCCGGGACGAGCGCGGGTCACGCAACTCCGATCGTCGCGATGACCGCCGAGGCGGAAACAGCAATGATCGCCGAGGCGGCTACCAGGGCAATCGTCGTGACGGCGACGGCGGCGAGCGTCGCGGCAGCGGCGGTGAGGGCCGCGGCGGGTACCAGGGCAGGCGCCCCGAGGATGGTGGGCGTCGGAGCTTCGGCGGGGATCGACGCGACGATCGTCGTGGTGGGTACCAGGGCAACAGGCGCAGCGACGACGATCGTCGTGGTGGGTCCCGGAGTGGCCGCCCCAATGACGGCAGACCTCGCCAGGACGGAGACCGCCGCAGCGATGGTGAGCGTCGGGGCTTCGGTGGGGACCGTCGTGATGACCGTCGGGGAAACTTCAAGGGTGATCGTCGTGATGACCGCGGAGGGCGCGGGCGTCGTGAGGACGGCGGCCGCGGCCGTGGTGGCGCGGGCCGGAACAGCAACGACCGCAGAGCCACACGATCGACCGACACCGGTGACTACGCACGCGAGCAGCGGGCGCGTCGTCCCCGAATCCAGGAGCCGCCGATTCCCGAAGGAGTCACCGGCCAGGAGCTCGACAAGGACCTGCGCGGTCAGCTGCGTTCCCTCGACAAGGAGAACGCCGCATCGGTCGCGAAGCACCTCGTCGCAGCAGGAGGCTTCCTCGACCTCGACCCCGAACGTGCCTACGAGCATGCGAAGGCGGCCATGGCCCGCGCGGGGCGTGTCGGCCTCGTCCGCGAAGCCCTCGGCATCGCGGCGTATCACGTGGAGAAGTACGACGAGGCGGTGCGCGAGCTGCGCACACATCGCCGCATCTCCGGTTCGCATGACAACATCGCCCTCATCGCCGACGCCGAGCGCGGGCGCGGGAAACCGCAGAAGGCCCTCGAACTGTTCGAGTCGTCCGGAGAGCTCGACCTCGACAATGCCGCCCGCACCGAAATGGTCATCGTCGCCGCCGGAGCGAAATCGGATCTCGGCGATCTCAATGCGGCACGCGCGCTGATCGAAGCCGAAGACTTCACGCAGAAGCCCAGCGGTGCCCTGGTTCGACTGATGGCTGCCTACTCCGAGGTGCTGCGCCTGCACGGCGAGACCGAGTTGGCCGACAAGTACGAGGAGCTCTCACGACGCACCGCCAAGGCCACGGGGACCCTCTTCGGCGATGAGGAACCGGACCCCAACCTCGGCGTGGAGATCGAGACCATCGAGGAGATCCCCGACGAGGAGATCCCCGATGAAGAGCACTCCGACGAAGAGCCGGCCGAACCAGAGGCAGAGGCCGACGAAGCAGATGATGGGGCCGCCGACGTCTCTGCGGATGAAACCGCTGGCGTCGGTGCGGATGAAGTCGCTGAGGATGGCGCGGTCGAGGATCGGGCTCCAGCGAAGTCGAAGACGCATGTCTCGGAGAAGGAGCTGAAGAAGGTCAAGGTCTCCGATGAGGAGATCGAGGCCGAGCTCGACGAACTGCTCGAGGACGCCGACGCCGGCGACGCCGACACCGCCGACGATTCCGACACACCCTCAGCGGGAGACTCCGCGGAGTCGTCGGAGTCGAACCATGAGTCCGGCGACATGACATTGGACGAAGTAGACGCCTCGTATCGGCTGAGCGGAAATCAGTGACATCAGCCGCGAACGCAGCAGCACCGATCGATCGGCGTGAGACCGCGCCGATCGACTGTGTGCTGTTCGACCTCGACGGCGTCGTCTACCACGGGTCGGAGCCGATTCCGGGTGCGCTCGAGAGCATCGAGTTCCTGTACGAGCAATCCATCCCGGTCAACTATGTGACGAACAATGCCACGCGCACCCCCGAGGCGGTCGCCGACCGCATCTCCACGCTGGGAATCAGCACGACCCCGGCAGAGGTGACCACCTCGGCGCAGGTGCTCGCCGGACGGCTGGCAGCGAAGTTCGGAACCGGGGCACCGATCTACGTCGTCGGCGCCCGCGGCCTGATCACGGCGCTGCAGGCCGAGGGGCTGACCGTCACCGACACCCTCGAGGACAACCCCGTCGCCATCGCCCAGGGTCTCGACCCGGACATCACCTATCAGATGATCGTGCGCGCCGCCGAAGCGATCACCTCCGGACTCGAATGGTGGGCGAGCAACCCCGACTACTCGATGGTCGGAGCACGAAGCAGGGTCCCCGGCAACGGCGCATTCATCGACATGCTCTCCCGCCTCACCGGCGCACAGCCGACCATCGTGGGCAAACCCTCTCCGCACATGATGGAATACGCGGCACACAGGCTCGGTGCCGGACGCCCCCTCATGATCGGCGATCGACTCGACACGGACATCGAGGGCGGCAACGCCGCCGGATACGAGACCGCCCTCGTCCTCACCGGCATCCACGACATCCACGACGCCCTCCGCGCACGCCCCGGACTGCGCCCGACCTACATCCTGCCCAGCCTGCGCAGCCTGCCGGCACTCATCTCCGGTACCACCCACGAATCCGGCAGCACCCACGAATCCCGTGACACCGACGAGTCTTCGGGCGCTTACTCTGCAGCCGCATCCGCAGACTGCCGGATCGTCGACGGTGAACTGCGGCTCGACGATGCCGACCACGCTGGGCCCTCCGCCGTGCACACTGCACTCCGCACGGCATGGGAGTCGATGGACCGCGGACACGACGTGGGCCCGGGGAACCTGCCACGGAGGATCCATGACTGAGACGACGCCCGAATCGCAGCAGCCGACGGAACCGCAACAGCCGACGGAACCGCAGCCGCCGACGACGCCCGAACCGAACGAGTCCGCGGAACCGAGCCCCACACCGACGCCGGCCTCGGTCAACGGCGACGTTCCGGTCGAGACCTGGCGCTCCAGCCTCGCCGAGATCAGCGCAGCCTCGAGCACCGAACGGCACTCACGCCTGTCCCCCCTGCTCGACGAGCTCGACTCACAGGTGAGCTCATTGTGAGTCGACTCGACCGCGAACTGGTCGACCGAGACCTCATCGCATCGCGTTCCCGCGCGGTGCGCGAGATCGCGGCCGGCCGAGTCAGCGTCAACGGCAGAACCGCGTCGAAGGCCGCACAGAATGTGGCCGAAGCAGACGAGCTCACGGTCTCAGAACCCGACCCCTGGGTTGCCCGCAGCGCACACAAACTCATCGGGGCACTCGAGAACTTCTCCATCGATGACTGCACGGGCCGCACCGCACTCGACGCAGGAGCCTCCACCGGAGGATTCACCCAAGTGCTCCTGCACGAGGGCGCCAGCCAGGTGTGGGCCGTCGACGTCGGACACGACCAGTTCGACGCCGGGCTCCGCCGCGACCCACGGGTCCACGTCAGGGAGGGACTCAACCTGCGTGATCTGGAGAGCTCGGACGTGCCGAAGGTCGACCTCGTCGTCGCCGATGTGTCCTTCATCTCCCTGCGACTGCTTCTGGCCCCGCTGCTCGCGGCGACAGTCCCGAGCGGTGAGCTGCTGCTCATGGTCAAACCGCAGTTCGAACTCGCCCGCAGCGCGCTGGACAAACACGGTGTCGTCACCAGCGCGAGCACGCGGCGCCGAGCCCTCGACTCCGTGCTCGCAGGCGTTGCCGAACACGACGCGCGCGTGGTCGACATCGCGGCATCGGTCCTGCCGGGTCCGAGCGGGAACAGGGAGTATTTCCTGCGTGTTCGACCAGGCAGATCACGGACCGAGTCCGATAGGCTCAACGAGGCGGACATCGCAGACCAGTTGGACCAGATCATGAGAGGAGAGCCGTGAGCCGACACATCATGGTGCTTCTGCATCCACAGCGCGAGGACTCAGCAGTAGCAGCAGTGAGCGTGTGGAAGGCGCTCCTCGACGACGGAGTCACCCCGGTCGTCCTCGACGAAGAGGTCATCGACATCGCCGCACGCAGCTCCTACCCCGCTGTCCAACAGGACCTGCTCGGGCGCTGCGAGGTCATCGACCCGGCTCAGCTCGCGGCCTGGAAATCCAAGTGCGAACTCGTCATCGTACTCGGCGGCGACGGGACGATCCTGCGCGCTGCCGAACGCTTCCACGGTTCCGGCGTCCCGCTCATGGGCGTCAACCTCGGGCATGTGGGCTTCCTCGCCGAAAGCGAACGCGAGGACCTCGCCGAGGCGGTCCACCGAGCCTCCCAGCGCGACTACCTCGTCGAGGAGCGACTCGCCCTCGACGTGACCGTCTGGCACGAAGGTGAACCCATCTTCAATGCCTGGGCGCTCAACGAGGCCACGGTCGAGAAGACATCCAAATCCCGCATGATCGACGTCGTCCTCGGCGTCGACGCCCGACCGGTGTCATCGTTCGGCTGCGACGGCGTCATTCTGGCGACACCGACCGGATCGACGGCATACGCGTTCTCCGCCGGCGGCCCGATCGTCTGGCCGGAGGTCGAAGCCCTGCTGCTCATCCCCATCTCCGCCCACGCGCTGTTCACCGAACCGCTCGTGGTCAACCCCGACTCCCGCCTCGGCGTCGAGATCTCACCGCGCAACCCCGACTTCTCAGCGGTCCTGTGGTGCGACGGACGCCGGGCGATGGAACTGCCGGCGGGGGCACGGATCGAAGCCAGACGCTCACAGTCCCCGATCAAACTGGCCCGACTGCACACCGGACCCTTCACCGACCGATTGGTGGCGAAGTTCAGACTGCCCGTCTCCGGTTGGCGGGGCCCGATCGAGGAGGCGTAGATGATTTCCGAACTGAGGATCTCCCACCTCGGCGTGATCGCCGAAGCAGAGGTCGAGCTCTCCACCGGCTTCACCGTCGTCACCGGCGAGACCGGTGCCGGCAAGACGATGTTCGTGTCCGCCCTGAGTCTGCTCATGGGCCGCAAGGTCGGGGCGGGAGTGGTCCGCAAAGGGGCCGAGAAGGCCGAGGTCGAGGGCATCTTCTCGTCCGTCACCGACACCGTGCGCTCCCGCATCGAGGAGGCCGGTGGCAGCGCCGAGGACGAGGCGATCATCTCCCGCACCGTGGCTCAGAAGGGGCGGGCACGGGCAACCGCAGGCGGGCGCACGGTCCCCATCTCGGTGCTGACCGAGATCTCCGATGACCTCATCACCCTGCACGGACAGTCCGAGCAGCTGCGCCTCAAGGGCGCGGCCCAGCAGCGGCAGCTCCTCGACAGTGCGGGCGGACCCGAGCTCGAGGCCGCGGCGGCCCGCTACCACGAGGCCTTCGAGAACTGGCGCGAGACCGAGACCCGAGTCGCCCGGATCAAGGACAGCACCGCAGCCAGGCGCGAACGGATCCTGTGGCTGAACGGATGCTTGGAGGCCATCGACAAGGTCCGCCCGATCCCGGGCGAGGACGAGGCCCTGACCGCGCAGGCCGCGAAGCTCGGTGCCGCGGCCGAGATCACCCAGGCCGTCGGCAGCGCCCACGACCTCCTCCTCGGTGGTGAACTCGACGATGCCGGCGCCGCGGTCGACCACGTCCACCAGGCCATCAGCGCCCTGTCCGATGTCGACACGGCCGACCCCGAACTGGCTCGGATCAAGGACGCCCTCAATGACGCCGTGCTGCGACTGTCCGATTCGGCCGCCGAACTCAGCTCCTATCTGACCGGATTCGACGAGCTGGGGGAGACCTCGCTCGAGGAGACCGAAGCCCGCCGGGCCGAACTCGGATCCTTGGCCCCCTACGGTGAGGACGTGAGCGAGGTCCTCGACTTCGAAACACGATCCGCTCAGGAGCTGGCGGAGCTCGAAGCCGAGGACCGCGACCTCGGGCAGCTCGACGCCGATCTGGAGGAGGCCCGCGCCACCATGGAATCGGCCGGCCGGGAGCTGACCGAGATCCGAACCGCCACGGCCGAGTCCTTCTCTCAGGCCGTCAGCGCAGAGCTTGCCGCGCTGTCGATGCCCAAGGCGCAGGTGACGTTCGAACTGACCGAACGGGAGCCGGCGGCCCACGGCTGCGACGACGTCCGTCTCACCTTCGCCCCGCACGATTCCTCGGTCGGTGATGACATCGGAAAGGTCGCCAGCGGCGGTGAGCTCTCCCGGGTCATGCTCGCCATCGAGGTCGTCCGCGCCGCAGGGGAGTCGATCCCCACTTACGTCTTCGACGAAGTCGACGCGGGCGTCGGAGGCAAGGCCGCCATCGAGATCGGACGACGGCTGGCGAAACTGGCGCAGAACGCTCAGGTCATCGTCGTCACCCACCTGCCGCAGGTCGCCGCCTGGGCCGACACCCACGTCACGATCGTCAAGGACGACGAGGCGGCGACGGTCAAGTCCGGAGTCCGAGAGCTGGGCGAAGACGAACGAGTCGGCGAACTCTCACGGATGCTCGCCGGAATGGAGGACTCCGCCTCCGCGAGGGCCCATGCCGCCGAACTCCTCGACTCGGCACGGCAGGTCAA
Organism: Brevibacterium marinum; assembly: GCF_011927955.1. NCBI lineage: Bacteria > Bacillati > Actinomycetota > Actinomycetes > Micrococcales > Brevibacteriaceae > Brevibacterium > Brevibacterium marinum. The sequence goes on from NZ_JAATJN010000001.1 coordinate 2,412,830, forward strand.
GACCGGTGCGGCGGCGCTGACATGAGAGAATGGGCGGACCATGAAAGTTCGTAGAAGTCGGGAGAAGCCCACGGCTCCGAACCGGTGGGGGCCGGCTCCGGCCAGGCTCGACCGGCGGACGAAAGACCTCACGAAGCGTCTGAACGACGGTGACATTGCGATCATCAAGCACTCCGACATCGATCGGGTCTCCGCCGAGGCGCTGGTCGCCTGCCGTCCCATCGCCGTCATCAACGCCGACAAGTCGATCTCCGGTCGGTACCCGAACCTGGGCCCGGGGATCATCGTCGAAGCCGGAATCCCCCTCATCGACGGCACCGGCCCTGAGATCTTCGACCTCGTCGAGGAGAACGCCGAGATCAGCCTCGTCGACGACACCGTCTTCCTCGGAGACAGGGAAGTCGCCAGCGGAACCGTCCAAACCTCCGAATCCATCGCCGAGGACATGCACGAAGCCGAGGCCGGAATGAATTCGGTGCTCGTGGACTTCGTCGACAACACCATCGAATACATCCGCAAGGACTCCGACCTGCTCTCGTCCGAACTCGTCGTCCCCGAGGTGGCCACGAAGTTCGACGGGCGACACGCCCTCATCGTCGTCCGGGGGTACCACTACAAGGAGGACCTCGCGATCCTCGCCTCCTACATCAGGGAGTACCGACCGCTCCTCGTCGGCGTCGACGGCGGAGCCGATGCCATCCTCGAGGCCGGATACAGGCCGGACATGATCGTCGGCGATATGGACTCGGTCTCCGACACGGCTCTGACCTCGGGCGCCGAGATCGTCGTCCACGCGTACCGGGACGGAAATGCTCCCGGAACCGAGCGCGTCCACTCGCTCGGCGTCGAATGCGTCGCCTTCCCCGCCTCGGGCACCAGTGAGGACATCGCGATGCTCCTCGCCGACGACAAAGGGGCGAGTCTGATCGTGGCCGTGGGCACCCATGACACCGTGATGGAATTCCTCGACAAGGGACGCAAGGGCATGGCCTCGACATTCATCACGCGACTGCGCGTGGGCTCGAAGCTCATCGACGCCAAGGGCGTCTCGCTGCTGTATCGGCAGCGGATCTCCAGCTTGCAGCTGAGCGTGCTGATCATCGCGGGACTCGTCGCCCTCGGCGTGGCTCTGTTCGCGACCGCCGCCGGGCAGACCCTCATCGGACTCATCGGCGCCCAGCTCGACGGGCTCTTCGGCTGGATCGGTTCCCTGTTCGGCGGCGACCCTGCCGCAACCTCAGAATCTTCCAGCATCATTCAAGGACTGACCAGTGATTGATTTCCGCTACCATCTCGTCTCGCTCGTCTCGGTGTTCCTCGCGCTGGCAGTGGGCATCGTCCTCGGCGCGGGACCGCTGAAGGAGCCGATCGGCGAGTCCCTGCAGAGCCAGGTCGACGCCCTGCGTGCCGACCGCGACGACCTGCGTGTGAAGATCGACGCGGCCAGCGGCAACATCGACAAGCAGAACGACTTCGTGACCGCCGCCGCTCCCGAACTCATCGGCGACTCTCTGAAGAACGAGGACGTCAGCATCATCGGCGCCCCCCAGTCCGACCCCGAGCAGGTCGAAGAGGTCACCAATCGGATCAAGGAAGCCGGTGGGAAGATCGGCGGCGACGTCTCGTTCGTCGACGGCACCCTGGCTCTGACGGATGCCGCGGACTTCCTCTCGACTCTTCGGGACCTCGTGCCCAGCCTGCCCGCGGACGACTCGACGGCACTGCGCGCCGCGCTCGTCATCGCCCTGACGGGCGAAGCCTCGATGCTCGAAGGCGGCCAGAGCAGGGACGCCGCGGAGAAGAAGTCCTCCGACATCTTCGACGCCTTCGTCGATGCGGGTCGGCTGCGCACTGACACCGACCACAAACCGACCTCCCTCTTCGTCGTCATCGACAACGAGAACTCGACTCTCGCCGATGAGACCGAGCCCAGCCCGGAGGCCAGCGACGACAAGGGCAACCGCACCCTGATCACCGACTTCATCAATTCGCTGACCTCGGAGTCGAAGTCCGTCGTCGTGGCCGGAGACGCCGGCTCCGCCCAGAACGGGCTCGTATCCGTCCTCCGCACGGAGAAGTCGAGAGCCAGCACGGTGGACGGCCTCGGCCTCGGAGCGGGCGCCGTCATCACCGTTCGTGCACTCGCCGCCGGTGAGGCCGGCATCCACGGCCACTACGGCTTCTCCGACGATGCCGAAGAGATCATGCCCGGGAAGGACTGAGATGATCCGCTCACTCATCAGCGCCGCCGTCGCCGGCCTCGTCGGGTACACGACGACGAAGATCGTGATGACTTCGAAGCTGCGCAGCCACGAGAAGGTCGTGCGCACGAACCATGCGGGCCGAGACGTCTCCCTCGTCGAAGGCCCGGCGGTCACCGCAGGGCTGGTCGCCGGCGGCCTCCTGATCGAAGCACCGCGACAGCGTGCGGCGACCCTGCTCGTGACCACCGTCGCCGGCGGTCTGGGTGCGGTCGACGACTTCCTCGAATCCGGCGATTCGAAGGGCTTGCGCGGCCACCTCAGCGCGCTGGCGCAAGGGCAGATCACGACCGGTGGGATCAAGGTCGTCGGCATCCCCCTGGCCTCGATCGCCGCCGCGACGATTCTGCGGACCGGCAGAAGCAGCCAGGGTCTGTTCCCTTCGAACCGAACAGCGGCCGAGAAGACCTGGTGTGCCTCCACGGTCGACGTCGTCGTCACCGGGGGAGTCATCGCCGGCACGGCGAACCTGTTCAATCTGCTCGATCTGCGACCAGGACGCGCCCTCAAGGCGGGACTGCTGACATTGGCCTTCATGCCTCACGAGCACGGTCTGACTTGGGCACCCGGTGCGGCCATCGCCGGCAGCAGCGCGGCCGCATGGCCAGACGATCTGGGCGGCGAAGTGATGCTCGGCGATACCGGCGCCAACGCTCTCGGTGCCGGTCTGGGCACGATCCTGGCCGAGAATTCGACGGCCACACAGCGTGCACTGGTCCTGTCCGGCCTGGTCGGCCTCACCCTGCTGAGTGAGAAGGTCTCCTTCACCTCGGTCATCGAATCCACCCCCGGACTGCGTGAGATCGACGCCTTCGGTCGCGAGGCCGTGTGAATAAGCTGGTTCGGGTCTTCGCCTCCGCGGCGCTGCTCGTCTCGGTCATCACCCTCTTCACCCGGCTCGTCGGGTTCCTCAGGTGGATGGTGTTCTCACCCACGGTGGGCGCGGGCACCGTCGGAACGGCCTACCAGTCGGCGAACCAGGTTCCCAACATCCTCTTCGAGGTCGTCGCCGGGGGCGCACTGGCCGGAGCCGTCATCCCGCTCCTGGCGATTCCACTGGCCCGTTCGGACAGGGAAACGGCGGGACGGATCGCCTCGGCGCTGCTGACCTGGGCGGTCTCCGTGACTCTGCCGCTGAGCATCATCCTCGCGGTCTTCGCCGACCCGCTGGCCCACCTGCTCATCAGGAACGGGGGCGAGCAACACGAGGCCACCGCGATCTTCCTGCTCATGTTCGCGCCCCAGCTCGTCCTCTACGGCATCGGCGCCGTGCTCACCGGTGTGCTCCAGGCCCACCGCAAGTTCGTCTGGCCGGCCTTCGCGCCGCTGCTCTCGAGTCTCGTCGTCATCGGCTGCTACGTCTCGTACAGACTGGTCGGCGGCACCGATGACACCTGGCAGTCCCACATCGGATGGTTGGGCTGGGGCACCACGGTCGGCGTCGCGGCCCTGGCGCTGCCCTTGGCCCTGCCGATGCGTTCGACCGGTCTCAAGATCTCGCCGAGGTGGACGTTCCCACCCGGAGTCGCCCACCGCGCACTGCGGTTGGCCGGCGCGGGAATGGCTGCGCTGCTCGCTCAGCAGGCCGCTGTGCTGATGACCCTGAGGTTGGCGAACTACTCCGGCGGGGAAGGCACCTACGTCCTCTTCAGCTACATCAATGCGGTCTACCTTCTGCCCTATGGGGTGCTGGCGATCCCCGTGGTCACGGTCATGTTCCCCTCACTGTCTGGCTGGGCGGGCCGGTCCAAGGACCCCGATTCGAATGTGGAGGACAGAGGGGCCGCCACGCTGCAGTTGCACCGACTGACCGCGACGACCTCGGCGGTCATGGTCAGCATCGGGCTGCTGGGCACGGTGATCCTGATGTCTGCCGCCGGTCCGCTGGAGACGTTCTTCACAGCCATCGATGCCGCCGACGAAGATGCCTCAGCGCCCTTCGGATCCATGAGCCAGGCGATCATGGTCATGGCCCTGGCAGTCCCCGGCTGGTCATTCGTCGCCTGGGGCACACGCGTCTTCTATGCCATGGAACGCTCCCGCTACGCGGCCGTGGCGACCACCCTCGGCTGGCTTTTCGTCATCGTCGGCATGGTGCTCGCGATCGCGGTGACGAACGCTGACGGCGATCCCGGTCTGACCCTCGTGGCAATCTGTGCGGGCTATGTCCTCGGAATGAGCGTCGCAGGCCTGACACTGCTCATCTCGATGCGTCGGGTCGTGGGACCGGCAAGTCTGCGCGGCGTCGTCCGCCGCGGTCTGATGTCCCTGCTGGGCGCGGCCCTCGCCTCGGTCGCCGGTGTCCTCGTGTCCGGGTGGCTGATCGATCCGCTGGGGACCTCTGCCGTGCCCTCCGTGATCAACGGTGTGGTCTCCGCGCTCGTCGGAGTTGCGATCTTCGTCGGCGTCCTCGCCCTCGACCGCAGCTATCTCACCGAGGTGCGCGGACTGCTGTCGAGTCGCCGAGGCGGCCCCGGACCAGATGTCAGGGCCGAACCCGATGACCGAGCCGAACCCGATGACCGGGCGGATCCGACTTCGTCAGGGAAGCCAAGCTCGACAGAGAATGAGGACGACAGATGAGAATCGTCTATGTTTTGGCAACGTCGACAGGGGGAGTCGGCACGCATGTGCGGGCGCTGGCCCGGGACCTCGCCGCGGCAGGGCACGAACTCGGGATCATCGGCCCCGCCCGGACCGACGAACACTTCGGCTTCTCCACATTGCCCGGGGTCCGGTTCGCGGCCCTCGACATGGGAACCGGACTCGGGCCTCGGGACGCGGCCCTGGTCATCCGGCTGCGCGGACTGATCCGCAGCTTCGGCCCCGATATCGTCCACGCCCACGGTTTCCGGGCCGGACTCATCGCACTGTTGGCCGTGCGCACAAGCAGGCACCGTCCCCGCCTCGTCGTCAGCCTGCACAATCGGGCCAGCGGCCAAGGAATGCGCGGCAGTGTCGAGGTCGGCATCGAGACCCTGCTGGCCAAGGGCGCCGACCTCACACTGGGCGCGAGCACCGACCTGGTGGCACGAGCTCGTGGCCTCGGTGCCGCCGATGCCCGGTTCCTGCCCGCCGCGGCCCCGGAGGTCTACCCCGTTCCCGCCGAGGCGGCCCGTGCCACTCGCGCGAGCCTGGCCGAGGAGTTCGGCTTCGGAGACGAGGCCGTCATCGTGCTGGCCGTGGGTCGAGTCGCACCCCAGAAGAACTACCCGATGCTCATTCGTGCCCTCGGCCACCTCGGCGCGGCGGGCCACCGCGGCGGGGCGGGGCACCTGGGCGCGGCGGGCCGACTCGGCGGGGCCGGTCACCTCGACGATTCCCGGACTGCGGACCGACGACCACCGGAACTCGTCTTCCTCATCGCCGGAGCCGCGGATGAGGACGTCCTCGCCGAGGTGAGGGCACAGTACCAGGACCTGGCGGCCACCTCGCCGGTGCCGGCTCTGCATTTCCTCGGTCCGCGCGACGACATCGCCGAACTCAATGCGGCGGCCGACCTCTACATCCTCACCAGCGTGTGGGAGGCCCGTGCGCTGGTGCTGCAGGAGGCGCTCATCACCGGTCGCGCCATCATCGCCACCAGCACCGGCGGGACGACGGAACTCGTCGGCGACGCGGGCATTCTCATCGCCGACGATGACGACTCGGCGCTGGCAGCAGCCATAGGCGAACTGGCCGCCGATCCGCCTCGGCGGGAGGAGCTGGCCGGGCGCGCCCGGGCCCGCGGTGCCCAACTTCCCGATGAGAGAGATGTGGGCAAAGAACTGGTGAGCATATACACGGAACTCATGCCCTCCCAGGTAGGGTAGAAGCAGCGTCGATCAAATGAAAAGGATGAGGAAATGAGCGAATCCGGCGAGGTCCACCCACTCAGCGCAGACACGAGGATTCTGCACGTACTCGCCGAAACCACGGGGCCCGTCGTCGAAGTGGCGAAACTCGCAGTCCTCGGTCATCTGCGCGCCGGGTTCAAGGTCGCAGTCGCCGCCCACCGGTCGCTGCTGGGCACGTTCGGCGTGCCGGAGGAACTGGCGGACAACTTCCGCGAGATCGAGCTGGCGGCCCGACGACGCTTCACCCTGGCCGATCCCAACACCGCGTTCACCCTGCACAAGTACTACCAGCACGTCGACGTCGTCCACGCCCACGGACTGCACGCGGCAACGCTGGCCGGACTCGCCTTCACCGGTCTGCCTGCCCGATTCCACCCGAAGGTCGTCGCGACGATCGAATCCTTCGACGCCGCCAACGTCATCGAGAAGACCGGAGCCGAGATCGTGGGCCGGACCGCGACGGCGATACTGGGCACCACCGAACCGGTCGTCGACTACTTCGGCGAGAAGGTCCCCGTCGTCGAACGTGCCGAACTGGTCCACCCCGACATCGACGTCGACCTCACCGTCAGGACCCCGCGCGCCGAGGTTCGCCGCGAGCTGGGAGTCGATGAGGGCACGTGGATGATCGCCAGCCCCATCGCCCTGCGCGACCACACCGCACTGGCCACGGTCCTCGACGCCGCCGACCAGATCAACACGAGGAGGCCCGGGCGCCCCGTGGTCACGGTGCTCACCGGCACCGGCAAGGACCGGAACACGATTGAGAAGGCATTCGCGGACCGCGGCGTCATCGTCGCCCCGGCCGGCGACCTCGTCGACGTCGCAGCCGCCGCAGACGTCGTCATCGCCAGTGAATCCATGACCGGGCTCAGCCACGAAGACCTCATGCAGCTGTCGAAGCCGGCTGTCTTCATCGGCAACGCCCGACGCGCAGGCATCTGGGGCGCGGCGGCGAAGCCCGTTGCGGCCGACGACACGGATGCGCTTCTGAGTGAGATCAATCATCTTCTCGACGACCCCGCCGGTCGCGGCTCGCAGGCGGTGGCCGCGAAGAAGCGCGTCATCGACGTGAGCAACGGCGCCGCGATCTCGGCGACGCTGCTCGATCTCTATGCCGAGGTCGCCGAATCGTCGGATTCGTGAGCCCGGCTTTGATAGAATCGAATCCCGTGGTGAACAGAACTGGCCCAGACGGCACAAATACGGCAAAGCACATCTTCGTCATGGGAGGCGTCGCCTCTTCGCTGGGCAAAGGACTGACGGCATCGAGCCTCGGCCATCTGCTCACTCAGCGCGGTCTGTCCGTGGCGATGCAGAAGCTGGATCCCTACCTCAATGTGGATCCGGGAACGATGAATCCCTTCCAGCACGGTGAGGTCTTCGTCACCGAAGACGGTGCCGAGACCGACCTCGACATCGGCCACTACGAGCGCTTCCTCGACGTCGACCTCGACGGCGCGGCCAATGTGACGACCGGACAGGTCTACTCCTCGGTCATCGCCAAGGAACGCCGCGGCGCCTACCTCGGCGACACCGTTCAGGTCATCCCGCACATCACCGATGAGATCAAATCGCGGATGCGGGCCCAGGCCGAGCGCCCCGTCGAGGACCGACCCGATGTCATCATCACCGAGATCGGCGGCACCGTCGGTGACATCGAATCCCAGCCCTTCCTCGAAGCCGCGCGGCAGGTCCGTCATGACATCGGCCGCGACAACGTGTTCTTCATCCACGTGTCCCTCGTCCCGTACCTCGGGCCCTCGGGTGAGCTGAAGACGAAGCCGACCCAGCACTCGGTGGCCGCGCTGCGCTCGATCGGCATCCAGCCCGACGCGATCGTGCTGCGCTCCGACCGTGAGCTGCCGGATGCCATCCGGACGAAGATCGCCTCCTCGTGTGACGTCGAATCCGATGCCGTGGTCTCCTGCGTCGACGCGCCCAGCATCTACGACATCCCGAAGGTCCTCCACGACGGGGGCCTCGACGTCTTTGTCATCCGTCGACTCAACCTCCCCTTCCGCGACGTCGACTGGACGAAGTGGGACTGGGTGCTCGAGCGGGTCCACAACCCCGAACATCAGGTGCGCATCGGCATCGTCGGCAAGTACATCGACCTCCCCGACGCCTACCTTTCGGTCACCGAAGCGCTGCGTCACGGCGGATTCGCCAATGACGCCCGGGTGAAGGTCGAATGGATCCAGTCCGACGACTGTGACACGGAGGACGGGGCGCGCGAGCGGCTGTCGGGCCTCGACGCGATGTGCGTGCCCGGCGGTTTCGGCATCCGCGGCATCGACGGCAAGCTCGGCGCACTCGCCTACGCCCGGACCAATGGCATTCCGACCCTGGGCCTGTGCCTGGGGCTGCAGTGCATGGTCATCGAATACGCACGCCACGTCGTCGGAATCGGTGACGCCTCGTCCTCCGAATTCGACCCCGACACGCAGGTTCCCGTCATCGCGACCATGGCCGAACAGCTCTCCATCGTCGACGGCGAGGGCGACCTGGGCGGAACCATGCGCTTGGGCACCTACGAAGCGAAGCTGGATGAAGGAAGCGTCGTCGCCGGCGTCTACAGTTCGAACCTCATCACGGAACGCCACCGGCACCGCTACGAGGTCAACAACTCCTACCGCGAGGACCTGGCCGAAGCCGGGCTCCGGTTTTCGGGCACCTCACCCAGCGGCGAGCTCGTCGAGTTCGTGGAGCTGCCGGAATCCGTCCATCCCTACTATGTGGCGACGCAGGCTCACCCCGAGCTCAAGTCACGTCCGACGAAGCCGCACCCGCTCTTCGCCGGACTCGTGGCCGCGGCACTGCGCACCGAGAACTAGGCAGCAGTTCGGGATCAACCAGTTCGACCGACGGGAGGACTCGCATGAGCGATCTGCGAGACGAGGCGTACACACCGAGAATCACCGAATCCGACGTGGTCTACCACGGGGCGGTGTGGAACATTCGGCGCGAGACCTTCGATCTGCCCGAAGCCCCCGGACTGGTGCGCGACATGATGGCCCACAACGGCGCCGTCGCCATCGCCTGCGTGGATGAGCAGGAGAGGATCCTGCTCATCCAGCAGTACCGACACCCCGTGCGAGCCAGGCTGTGGGAAGTCCCGGCTGGTCTGCTCGACGTGCCCGGCGAGGCCCCGATCGATGCGGCCGAGCGCGAACTGGCCGAGGAAGCCGATCTGCGGGCCGGTCGCTGGGAGGTCCTCACCGACTCCTGTCTGACTCCCGGCGGCAGCAGCGAATCGATCCGCCTCTACCTGGCGAGAGACCTCGAACTCATCGCCGACGAGGACCGTCACGCACGCAGCGAAGAGGAAGCCGGGTTCAGATTCCGGTGGGCCGGTCTCGACGAGGCGCTCGACGCCGTGGGTGCCGGTGAGATCACGAACTCCATCGCCCAGTTGGCGATTCTGCAGGTCGCTCGGATCCTGCGGGCTGAGGCCGCCGGGGGCCCCGTCCTGACCCGCAGCGTCGATGCGCCGAGGCTGCTGATCGACGGGCGTGGGGACGCTGCCTCCGGCGAACCCGCCTCTGCCGGCGGCGCACGCACCGATTCCTCGGGCTCGTCCGGCAACCCGCAGGACTGAGGACCGGCGCATGGCCCGGCACGGTGCCGAACTTCTTCCCGAGCTGCCGCAGTCCCTGGCGCGGGCCATCGAGACCTACCTGAACTCGCTGCGGTTCGAACGCGGACTGTCCCGGAACTCCATCGACGCCTACGCCCGCGACCTGGCCAGGTACGGGACCTGGCTGAGCGCGGAGGGGATCGGCCACCTCGGCGAGGTCGAACGATCACATGTCGAAGCCTTCGCCCTGCACCTGCTCGACGAGGACCTGGCGCCGCGGACGCGTGCACGAGCCCTGGTCGCTCTCCGCCGCTTCCACAGCTTCGCCCTCGGCGAGGGACTGAGCGGGAGCGACCCGGCCTCGGAAGTCAGCCCACCGCAGGAGGGACTGCGCCTGCCGAAGGCCCTGTCCCTGGCCGACATCGAGTCGATGCTGGCCACGACGGCCGGCGAGGAACCGACGCAGATCCGTGCGGCGGCGCTGCTCGAACTCCTCTACGCCAGCGGTGCACGCATCTCCGAGGCCGTGGGGGTGGACCTCGACGATGTCGACCTCGACACCGGCCTCGTCCGTCTCTACGGCAAGGGTGGGAAGGAACGCATCGTTCCCTTCGGATCGCATGCCTCCGCGGCGCTGGGCGCCTGGGTGTCTCGGGTGCGGCCCGCGATGGCGGCCAAGGCCAGAAGTTCGTCCCCCGCCGGTGCGCTCTTCCTCAATGCGCGGGGCACACGCCTGTCGCGCCAGACCGCCTGGCAGATCGTCAAGGACGCGGGCGAGCTGGCAGGGCTGGAGGCGGAGGTCTCACCGCACACGTTCCGACACTCCTTCGCGACACACCTGCTCGAGGGCGGAGCGGACATCCGGGTCGTCCAGGAACTGCTGGGACACGCCTCGGTCACGACCACGCAGATCTATACGAAGGTGTCGGAGGAAACATTGCGTGAAGTGTACGCGACCTCGCACCCCCGGGCGCGGTAGGGTTGGAGCCAAGAGCAACGAAAGGTGGCCATCCGAGTGATGAATACGCAACAGGCGTTGGATATTCCCAAGTCGACTTCCGCTGACCCCGAGCAGCGGGACTTCGACGAACCGGCACCGCTGGACACTCATGGGCCCGCCCGCATCATCGCCATGGTCAACCAGAAGGGCGGCGTCGGCAAGACGACGTCGTCGATCAACCTCGGCGCCTCCCTGGCCGCCTACGGACGCAAGATGCTCCTCGTCGACTTCGACCCGCAGGGTGCGCTGTCCGTGGGCCTCGGCATCAACCCCTACGACCTCGACACCAGCGTCTACAACCTGCTGATGAACCCCCGCATGGACCCGCATGAGGTCATCGTCGGCACCGATTTCGACGACATCGACGTCCTTCCCGCCAACATCGACCTCTCGGCCGCCGAGGTCCAGCTCGTCGGTGAGGTCGCCCGGGAGCAGATCCTCTCGCGCGTTCTGTCCAAGGTCGCCGACGAGTACGATGTCATCCTCATCGACTGCCAGCCCTCCCTGGGCCTGCTCACCGTCAACGCTCTGACCGCCTCACACGGTGTCATCATTCCGCTCGAGACCGAGTTCTTCGCCCTCCGCGGTGTCGCCCTCCTGGTCGAGACCATCGAGAAGATCCAGGACCGGCTCAACCCCTCGCTCGTCGTCGACGGAATCCTGGCCACGATGTTCGACTCGCGAACCCTGCACTCCAAAGAGGTCATGTCGCGTGTGATGGAGGCCTTCGACGACAGGGTCTTCGACACGGTCATCAACCGCACCGTGAAGTTCCCCGACGCCTCGGTCGCTGCCGAACCGATCACGAGCTTCGCCCCCAAGCACGCAGGGTCCGAGGCCTACCGCCGTCTGGCCAGGGAGCTCATCGCCCGTGGAGGCGCGCCCTGAGCGAGTCCGTCAGCGAAGGGTTCCAGGTCGAGCTGGAGAACTTCTCCGGTCCCTTCGACCTGCTCCTCGGGCTGATCTCGAAGCGTCGTCTCGACGTCACGGAGATCGCCCTCGCCGAGGTGACCGATGAGTTCATCGCGTACACGACCGATCTGAGCGAGCGCGTCGGTGCCAAGGCCGGTTCCGGCCTCGCCGAGATCTCCCAGTTCCTGCTGGTGGCCGCGACCCTGCTCGACCTCAAGACGGCACGTCTGCTGCCCAACGAGGACGGGGAGGAGGAGCTCGACCTCGAACTCCTCGAGGCTCGCGACCTGCTCTTCGCCCGGCTCCTGCAGTACCGGGCCTACAAGTCCGTGAGCCGGTACTTCGCCGATGCGATGGCCGCCGGTTCGGTCAGGGTGCCACGCAGCGTCGGCTTGGAGGCGGAGTTCCAGGACGTGCTGCCGCCGTTGGAGATGCACATCGGCCCCGGCGAGCTGGCCGGCCTGTATGCCACGGTGCTCCAACGCGACCACACGCCCCCGAGCGTCGCCGTCGACCACATCCACCTGCCGCTGGTCAGCGTCTCCGAACAGCGCGGGCACATCCTCGGGCTGCTCAGGGCAGGGGACCTCGACTTCCAGAAACTCCTCGACACGGCCGAGAACTCGCTGGTCGTCGTGGCCCGGTTCCTGGCGCTGCTGGAGCTGTTCAAGGTCGGACTCTGCGACTTCGATCAGGAGGAGCCGCTGGGCCCGCTGCTCATCGTCCGGACCGAATCCACCGAGGACGGCGTGGACCTGCGCACCGAGGGGGAGTGGGACGGCGGCACCATCGAGGACGACAGCGGCACCGACAGGGGAGAGGGGCCCGAATGATCGACGACGAGATCCTGGCCGGCATCGAGGCGGTCCTCATGATCAGCGACTCTGCGGTGTCGGCCGGTGAGCTGGCCACCGCGCTCGGCCTCGACGAGGAGACGGTCTCCGAGGCCATCGCCGAGCTCAAGGCCGACTACGACGGCGCTGAGGACAGACGCCAGCGCGGGTTCGAGATCCGCCTCGTCGCCGGAGGGTTCCGCATCTTCTCTCGCGGGGACTACCACGAGATCGTCAAGGACTTCCTGACCTCGGGACAGAGCGCGAAGCTGTCTCAGGCCGCGCTCGAGACGCTCGCCGTCATCGCCTACCGACAGCCGATCTCACGACCGCGCATAGCCGCCATCCGCGGAGTCAGCGTCGACGGCGTCATCCGCACCCTGCTCCTGCGCGGACTCATCGTCGAAGCAGGCAAGGAAGCGACCACCTCGGCGCTGCTCTACACGACCACACACCAGTTCCTCGACGCGCTCGGCATGAACAGCCTCGACGATCTTCCGGAGATCGCTCCGTACCTGCCTGAGGACGCCGATGTCGCCGAGCTGGGCAGCGACAGTGCCGAGGTTCTGGCCTCCGGCGACGACGAGATGGGCGAACTCGACGACGAGATGTCACGAGTTGACGATTGATTTGAGAGAATGGACTCCATGAGTCCATACCGTGATCCCCGAGCGCCTGGCGGGCGCCACAATCGTCCGACCCGAAAACAGCGTTCCAGTACCTCTGCAAAGGCCTCCCAAAGGGCGCAGTCAGGGACAGGGAGAACATCGGATGCCCATGTCAGCGGGGGTGTGCGACTGCAGAAGATCCTCGCCGAGGCGGGCCTGGGCTCGCGTCGGGCATGTGAGCAGCTCATCCTCGACGGACGGGTCGAAGTCGATGGTTCCGTCGTCACCGAGCTGGGCACGCGGATCGACCCCGAGACGCAGTCCGTGTACGTGGATACGATGAGAATTTCGACACAGACCCAGAAGGTCTACCTGGTGCTCAACAAGCCCGCCGGAGTCGTGTCGACGATGAGTGATCCGGACGGGCGTCCCTGCCTGGCCGACTATGTCAAGAATCGCGTCGACCGTCTCTTCCACGTCGGGAGACTCGACACCGAGACCGAGGGACTCATCCTCCTGACCAATGACGGTGAACTGAGCAACCGGCTGGCCCACCCGCGCTACGAGATCCCCAAGACCTACCTGGCGCAGGTCAAGGGACAGCTGGCCAAGGACGCCGGCGCCCGCCTCAAGGCCGGCATCGATCTCGACGACGGCTTCGTCAAGGTCGATGACTTCAGGCTCGTGGATTCGACTCCCGGCAAGTCGGTGGTCGAACTGACCCTGCACTCGGGCCGCAACAGGGTGGTCCGTCGCCTGCTCAAAGAGATCGGCAACCCCGTCGAGCGCCTCGTGCGGACGAAATTCGGTCCGATCACGCTCGACGAACAGAAGCAGGGCAAGATCCGCCCCCTGCGCTCGGACGAGACCGGCGAACTCTTCGAGGCCGTCGGCTTGTGAGAATCCACATCATCGGCACCGGTCTGCTGGGCGCGAGCCTCGGACTGGCACTGAGCGAACAGGACCACCGGGTCAGCCTCGAAGACACCTCACCGACGGCCCAGCAGCTGGCCGCCGATCTGGGAGCCGGCGAGGTCATGCCCACCGGTGACCAGGCGAACGACCCGCAGATCGTGGTCGTGGCCACCCCGCCAGACGTCGCCGCCCCGGTCATCGCCTCGGCCCTGGTGACCTACCCGAACGCCACTGTCACGGATGTCGCGAGCGTCAAGACCCGCCTGCTCGAAGCAGTGCGCGAACTGGTCCACGGCTCGGACCTCGACCGCTACATCGGGTGCCATCCGATGGCAGGGCGGGAGAAGTCAGGGGCGATCGCGGCACGTTCGGATCTGTTCACGGCTCGGCCGTGGGTGGTCTGCTCGGACGAGGACACACCGTCGGACCGCCTCGGCGAAGTTGTGGAGATGGCGGAGGCCACCGGGGCGTCGGTCATCCATCTCGACCCGCGCATCCACGATGCCGCGGTCGCACGGGTCTCGCACGTGCCGCAGGTGATCTCCTCCCTCGTCGCCTCGCAGCTGCGTCACGCTCCGTTGGAAGAGGTCGCGCTGGCGGGTCAAGGACTGCGGGACGTGACCCGCATCGCCGCCTCCGACCCTCGTCTGTGGACGCAGATCCTGACCGGCAACTCCGAGGAGGTCCGTTCGGTGCTCGTGGAGCTGCGGACCGAACTCGACGATGTGATCACGGCCTTGGAGCTGGGGGCGGGGTCGACCGGTGTCCTGGCCAAGGCCATTGCGCTGGGCAATGAGGGCCACGATCGGATCCCCGGCAAGCACGGTCAGGCTCCGACCAAATATGCTGTGGTCACGATCCTGGTCCCGGACACCCCGGGGACCCTGGCCACACTGTTCAAGGACATCGGCGACCTCGACATCAACGTCGAGGACTTCCGGATGGACCATGCGCCGGGACAGAAGCTCGGCATCGTCGATGTCTCCGTGGTGCCGGCCACCCAGCAGGAACTTGAAATCGGTTTGTTGTCGAAGGGATGGCAGATTCCCGAATCCGCCATCGAGAAAGAGGGAATTGCATGAGCGTCGTCGCCATTGACGGACCGAGCGGAGTCGGCAAGTCGAGCACCGCGAAGGAGACGGCCCGTCGATTGGGCTACCACTACCTCGATACGGGTGCCATGTACCGTGCGATGGCCTGGCTGTGCCTCAACCGGGGAGTGACCGATCCGGTCGACGTCCTCGAACAGGTGCGGGGAGTCGACCTGGAGATCTCGACCGACCCGGACGAGTTCTTCGTCTCCGTCGACGGAATCGACGTCAGCGAGGAGATCCGCGAGGCCGAGGTGTCCGAGAACGTGCAGACCGTCTCCGCCGTCGTCGACGCCCGTGAGGAGCTCATCGGCATGCAGCGCGACATCATCGTCGCGGCCGCGGACGGGATCGTCGTCGAGGGCCGGGACATCACGACCGTCGTGGCCCCTGACGCCGAGGTCCGCATCCTGATGACCGCCCGGGACGAGGTCCGTGTGGCCCGCCGGGCCAAGGAGCTCCACGGAAACGCCGACGCCGAGGCTGTCGCCGCCACCCAGACCCAGGTCACCGGCCGTGACGTCAAGGACTCGGCGACGACTAGCTTCCTGGAAGCCTCCGAGGGCGTGTACACACTCGATACCAGTGACATCGATTTCGACCAGGTGGTCGAGACGGTGCTGAAGCTGGTGAAGGACTCACAATGACTGAATCAGAATTCCACGAGACTCCGGACGAACACCTGAGCGAACGTCTCGAGAGCATCAGCGACGAGGAGGCGGAGAAGAGGGCGACAGCTCTCGAAGCCGGCCTCGCCAGCTATGACCTCGAGGACGAGGACCGGGCGCTGCTCGACGCCTACGGCTTCGAATACCAGGCCGAGGAGGCCCGCGGGGCCGATCCCGTCCTCGCCGTCGTCGGTCGGCCCAATGTGGGCAAATCGACCCTGGTCAACAGGATCCTCGGTCGCCGCGAAGCGGTCGTCGAGGACGTCCCCGGAGTCACCCGCGACCGTGTGAGCTACCGGGCGGAATGGAACACGAAGGAATTCACCATCGTCGACACCGGCGGCTGGGACTCGGATACGAAGGGCATGGCCTCCCGTATTGCGATCCAATCGGAGGTCGCCGTCGACATGGCCGATGCGGTGGTCCTCGTCGTCGACGCGACGACCGGCCCGACCTCGACCGATGAGATGATCGTGAAGATGCTCCGGCGCAAGAAGAAGCCGGTCCTGCTGGCCGCGAACAAGGTCGACGACGAACGCGGCGAACTCATGGCCGCCGAGCTCTGGGGGCTGGGCCTGGGACAGCCCTGGACGGTGTCTGCGCTTCACGGTCGCGGAGTCGCCGACCTCCTTGACGAGGTCCTCGACATCCTGCCCGAGGTCTCCGCCGTCGAAACCCGAGTGGAAGAGGGCGGACCGCGTCGCGTGGCGCTGGTGGGCCGACCCAATGTCGGCAAATCCTCACTGCTCAACCAGCTGATCGGCACCGACCGAGTGCTCGTCGACAATGTCGCCGGCACCACGCGTGACCCCGTCGACGAACTCATCGAACTCGGCGAGAAGCAGTGGCGGTTCGTCGACACCGCCGGTATCCGCCGCCGTGCCCATCAGGCCAGCGGCGCCGACTTCTATGCGGCGCTGCGCACGCAGACCGCACTCGAACGCGCCGAGGTGGCCATCGTCCTCCTCGAAGTTCAGGAGCCGTTGAGCGAACAGGACGTGCGCATCGTGACGACGGCTGCCGAGGCCGGTCGCGCCGTGGTCCTGGCGTTCAACAAGTGGGACCTGCTCGATGATGAACGCCGCTTCTACCTCGAACGTGAGATCGAACGGGATCTGGCACACGTGTCCTGGGCACCGCGGGTGAATATCTCTGCAAGGACGGGACGCCACGCCGAGAAACTCGTCCCGGCGATGGAGACCGCACTGGCCGGATGGGACACGCGGATCCCCACCGGGCGACTCAACGCCTTCCTCGGCGAACTGGTCGCGGCGAACCCGCACCCGGTGCGCGGCGGCAAACAGCCGAGGATCCTGTTCGGCACTCAGGCACAGTCCCGACCACCGAAGTTCGTGCTCTTCACCTCCGGATTCCTCGATCCGGGGTATCGTCGTTTCATCAT
The DNA here is from genome assembly GCF_011927955.1 of Brevibacterium marinum. NCBI lineage: Bacteria > Bacillati > Actinomycetota > Actinomycetes > Micrococcales > Brevibacteriaceae > Brevibacterium > Brevibacterium marinum. The sequence continues at coordinate 2,429,936 of NZ_JAATJN010000001.1, forward strand.
CAGGCGTCTGCGAGAGACGTTCGGGTTCGCGGGAACCCCCATCGAGGTGTCGATGCGGATCAGGGAGAAACGGCGAGGACGCTGAGTGAGCGATGACGGTCAGATCCCCAGGGCGGCCAGGCGAGAAGTCGATGAGCGATCTGAACAGACCGCCGAGGAACGGGCCGCCCGGGAACGGGCTGCCCAGGATTACGCTGCTCGGGAACAGACTGCCGAGGAAGACGCCGTTCGGGAACAGACTGCCGAAGAATACGCCGTTCGGGACAGAGCCGCCCAGGAGCAGGCAGCTCAGGGGCAGCCACCTCAGAATCAGGCAGTCCGGGACCAAGCAGTCGGGGAACAGGCACCGCCGGAAGATGCAGCTCGGGAACAGGCGGTCCCGGAGTCTGCCGGCGGAGACACGGGACTGAGCCCGGAACCACGACCGTGGTATGCGAAACCGCCTGCCAGGGTGCTCGTCGTGGCACTGACGATCGCAGGACTGACCTATGCGCTCATGTTCTTCAGGAGCCTGCAGGACATCGTCGCCCCCGTGTTCTTGGCGCTCAATTTCTACATCGTCGTCTATCCGCTGCAGAAGTATCTGACCAGGCTGAAGATCCCGCGGGCCATCGGGGCCTGCGTCTCGGTCGTCCTCGTGCTGTGCATGATCGTGGGATTCTTCGGGCTCACGGCGTGGTCGCTGGCCGAACTCGTCATCCTCATCCCCAGCTACGGCGAACAGCTGGTCTCGATGTACCAGAACGCTCTGGCGTTCCTCTCCGACATCGGGGTGACCTCCTCGGTGCTCCAAGAGCAGTTCCAGCAATTCAACGTCAGGTCCATCATCGATGCCGTCTACCCGCTGCTGACCAACGTGTCGATGGTCGCGGGCCTGCTGACCACAGTGGTGATGGCCGTCTTCTTCGTGGCGATGGACTCCATGGGCATCGACAGACGGATGCGGATGCTCCTCGACGTCAAGCCCACCCTGTCGGCATCGCTGGGAGGATTCGCCAGCGGTGTGCGACGCTATTGGATCGTCGCGACGATCTTCGGGCTCATCGTCGCCTTACTCGATGTCATCGCCCTGTCGATCATAGGCGTGCCGCTGATCTGGGTATGGGGCGTGCTGGCATTTCTGACGAACTACATCCCCAATATCGGGTTCGTCATCGGCCTCGTGCCTCCGGCACTCCTGGCACTCGTCGACGGCGGATGGCAGTCGGCCGTCTGGGTCGTCGTCGCCTACAGCGTGCTCAACTTCGTCATCCAGGCGATCATCCAACCGAAGTTCACCGGCGAATCGGTCGGTGTCACCCCCTTGGTGTCCTTCCTGTCGCTGCTGTTCTGGGTCTGGATCCTCGGCTGGCTCGGGGCGCTTCTTGCTCTGCCGGCGACGCTTCTGCTCAAGGCGCTGCTCATCGACGCGGATCCCAAAGCGAGATGGGTGAACATAATTCTCGCCTCGGACCCTGACACGGCGAATGCGCGGATGAAGACGGATGCGCAGGCCCCCGCCTCGGCGGCGAACTGATGATTCTCTCCTCGGCGACGAACTGATGGTCCTCCGCCGCGGACTTACAGCGACCTCTCGCCACCGGGTGCTGTGAGTGGTTAGCATGAGGTATGGTGACACTACTGAATATTCATCCTGAGAACCCACAGAACCGACTGATCGAGAAAGCCGCGCAGACCCTGCGGGATGGGGGACTGATCGCCTATCCCACCGACTCGTGCTACGCACTGGGCTGCGCGTTGGACAACAAGGCGGGGATCGAGCGGATCACTCGAATCCGTCAGCTGGACTCGAAGCACCACTTCACACTGATGTGCCGCGACTTCGCGCAATTGGGACAATTCGTCATCGTCGACAACTCCGACTTCCGGGTCATCAAATCGATGACTCCGGGACCATATACCTTCATCATGAAGGCGACGAAGGAGGTGCCGCGTCGGATGATGCACGCCAAGAAGCACTCCGTCGGCGCGAGGATCCCACAGAATGTGACGGCTCTGGCCCTCGTCGAGGCGATGGGCGAGCCCATTCTGTCCTCGACTCTGCTGTTGCCCGGTGCGGAGGATCCGCTGAACCAGGCCGAAGACGTGGTCGATGAGATCGGTCAGGACCTCGACGTCGTCATCGAGTCCGGAGTGCCCGGTCTCGTTCCCACCTCCGTCATCGACTTCACCGGCAAGGAACCGGAAGTCGCACGCGTCGGAGCCGGAGACGTGTCGCGGTTCGAATGAGCACAGGTGGTGCACCCACCCGATCGTCACAGGCCGAGATATGCGGCCTGCACCTGGGGATCGTCCAAGAGCCTGTCGGCATCGTCTTCGAGGACCACACGTCCCTCGGCGAGCACATAGCCGCGGTGGGCGATCGCCAGTGAGGCCTTCGCATTCTGCTCACTGAGCAACACGCCGATGCCGTTTCTGTTGATCTGGGCGATCGAATCGAGCACCTGCTCGACCACCAGAGGTGCCAGCCCCATGGATGGCTCGTCCATGATCAGCAGGTCGGGGTCGGACATCAGAGCTCGACCGATCGCGACCATCTGCTGCTGTCCACCCGACAACGAACCTGCCGGCTGGGCAGACTTCTCCTTCAGAACAGGGAACAGGTCGAACACCTCGGCGAGGATCTCCTCTTTGCGGGTCTTGTTCCTGTGCGGGTAGGTACCCAGACGCAGGTTCTTCTCCACCGACATCTTCCCGAACAGGTGTCGCCCCTCGGGACACTGTGCGATGCCGCGTTTGACGATGGTGTTCGGTCGGACTCTCTGTATCGCCCGACCGTTGTACTCGATCGTTCCCGAGCGCGCACGAAGCAGACCGCTGATGGTCTTGAACAGTGTCGTCTTGCCTGATCCGTTGGCTCCGAGAACCACGGTCAGCTCGCCGGGTTTGGCCGCGATGCTGACGCCGTGCAGGACGTCTGCGACGTCATAGCCGACGCTGATGTTCTGCAGCGAGAGCATCAGTCCTCCTCATATGTGGTCGAACCGAGATACGCGCGTATCACCGCGGGATTGCTCTGAATCTCCGCGGGCGAACCGACCGCCAGTTTCTGGCCGTGGTCGAGGACGAGGATCGTATCGGCCAGGTCCATGATCATCGACATCTTATGCTCGACCAGAAGCACGGACACTCCTCGGCCGGGAAGCGATCGGATGAGATCGCCGAAGTCTGTGGTCTCCTCCTCAGGGATCCCTCCAGCAGGTTCGTCGAGGAGTATCAGCTCTGGCTGTGTCGCCAACGCCATGGCCACCGCGGTGCGCTTCTGCACTTCCTGAGGCACATTGGAGGCGAGATCGTGGCGATGCTCCGCGACGCCGCAGAATTCGAGCGCCTCGAGGGCCGCATCCTGGTTGACCTTGGACTCGCGTCGATGACGAGGAGAATGGAAGATGGCGTCGAAGACGTTGGATTTCGAGCGGACGATGCGACCGGCCAAGACGTTTTCCAACAGCGTGGACTCGTCGAAGAGATGGGTCGTCTGAAAGGTTCGGGCGATCCCTTCGACCACTGAACTGTGTGGAGACGATTGGGTGATGTCACGGCCGTTGAAGGCCACAGTCCCGGAGGTCGGGCGGTAGAACCCGTGGATGAGATTGAACAGTGTCGACTTGCCGGCACCATTGGGACCGATGACGGCGGTGACCTTTCCCTCCCGCACATCCAGATCGATGTCCTTGACGGCGTCGAGCCCACCGAAGCGTTTCCCGAGGCCGCGAATCTCGAGCAGCATCACTTCACCTCCTCTGTGGTGGTGACGGTCGCCGTATCCCTGCGGGATGAAGGCTTCCGTCGCTTCCGTCTCCGCTTGTCGACGAACCCGCCCAGGTATCCCACGATGCCACGAGGTGCGAAGATCACGAGAGCGATGATGATGGGTCCGAGGACGATGAACCGGTACGCCTGGAAGTCTTGAAAGAGCTCGAACAGGAACGTCACGATCATGGTGCCCACCAGGGGGCCTGCGACTGTGCCCATGCCGCCGACCAGGATGAACATGAGAAACTCGAACGTCTTGTCCACGGCAGCGGCGTCGGGACCGATGAATCCCACCACCGAGGCGTAGAGCCCACCGCCGATGCCGCCGAAGAAGGCTGATGCGGCGAAGGCGAGCTGTTTGTTCAGTCCCACACTGACGCCGATGGCGTCGGCGAGGTCTTCGCTCGTTCTGATCGTCAGCAGGGCGCGACCGACACTGGAACGGCGAACCGCGTAGGTGACGTAGACGCAGATCAGCAGGATGACGAAGACGAGATAGAACATCGCAGTCGGGTTGCTGAAGTCGATGACGTCGCCTGCTTCGGGGAACTTCACATTGTTGACCCCCGAGTGAGCATGCGTCACCGATTCCCAGCGGCTGATGGTCAGATAGATGATGAAGCCGATGGCCATGGTGAAGATCGCGAAGTACTCGTCCTTCGTGCGAAGGGCGATCAGTCCGGAGAGGTAGCCGATCGCGGACGTGCCGACGACGGCGACGAGGAAGGCCTGCCAGAACGACCAGTCGAAGTCGGTGGTCAGCAGTCCGACCGCATATGCTCCGATGCCGAAGAAGCCGCCCTGAGCCAGGGACAGCTGACCGGTGAAGCCGAGGATGATGTTCATCCCGTAGACCGCGATCGCCGAACACAGGCCGACCGTGATGACTCGCATGATGTAGTTCTCGTCGCCGAAGGCCACCGGTGTCAGGGCGACGAAGACCAGTACGGCGAGAGTTCCGAGGACGCGGGGGTTCTTCAGCGCGCTCATCGCTGCACCGCCTTTGCAAACAGACCCGTGGGTTTGATCGCCAACACCGCCACCAGCACGATGAAGGCCACGGCTTCGCCCACGCCCGAAGAGATGTACGTTGAGGTCATCGTCTCCGCGATCGCCAGAGCGAAGCCGCCGACGATGGCACCGGGCAGGGACCCGAGTCCACCGAGGATGATGATCGCGAACACCTTGAGGTTGAGTGATTCGCCCATGGTGGGGGAGAGGAGATTGATGGGGGCGACGAGTCCCGCAGCAATGGTCGCCAACAGAGCGGACAGTCCCAGGGTCAGCATCGAGACCATGGCAGGATTGATTCCGACCAGGGCAGAGCCAGTCCGATCCTGTTCGATCGCCTCGACGGTCTGACCATGGATCGAGCGTTTGATGAACCACGTCAGCAGTCCGAGAACGATGAGTGCCGTGACGATGATCACGATGCGCTGCGTCGAGATCTCAGCGCCCAGAATGTGCAGGCTCCCGGAGATGGGAGTCTCCATCCGTCTGAAATCAGCGCCCCAGACCGCCTGTGCGACGGACTGGAAGAAGAACATCGCTCCGATCGCCGCGATCATATGGTGGGTGTGCGGGGAATTGCGCAGCGGATGGAAGACCAGGCGTTCGAGCAGGACACCGATGACGAAGAGAATGAGCGCCGCGAGGCCGATTGCCGCGACGTAGGGCACTCCGATCGTCGTGAGAAAGAAGTAGGTGACATAGGCGCCGAGCATGTACAGCGAACCGTGTGCGAGGTTGGGAATGCGCAGCACTCCGAAGACCAAGGTCAGGCCGATCGCGGCGAGGCAATAGACCCCGCCCAGCGCAACACCGTTGAAGAGCTGTTGGGTGAAAAGTGTCATGAAGAGAATCCTCACAGGGGGTCGGACGGTGCGAGCGGGGCATGACGCTCAGGCCCCACCCCGAGGAAGCGCCGACGGCGGCGGCCCCGGAGCGCCGACGGCGGCGGCCCCGGAGCGCCGACGGCGGCGGCCCCGGAGTGCCGACGGTGGCGGCCCCGGAAGTGCCGACGGTGGCGATCACTTGACGTCGGAAACCTGGTCGACAGGAACCTTCACGTACTTCTCGTTTTCGTCCAAGTGGGTGACTTCCAATTCGGGGTTCATCAGATGCCCCTGACCGGTGATCTCGGTCGGGAACCCATTGACTTTGTATTTGTCATCGACCTGGCTCAACGCATCCGGGATCGCCGCGCGGATCTTCTCGGGCTCACTGGTTGTGCCGGCCACCTCCATCGCCTTGGCGATGACGGCCACACTCTGATAGTTCAGCGCGGTCTCGCTGGTTGCGACCTTGTCATCACCCGCGACGTCCGCGTACTTCTTCAGGAAGTCCCTATTACCGGGGTCATCGTATTCTTTGACCGGAAGCACCCCGATGGAGTTCGTCAGGTTCTCGATCTCGGTCACGGTCGCCATCTCGTCGAGCTTTGCCTGATCCATGACGAGGAAACTGCCTTCGAAGCCCTGTTTCCGGGCTTGTTCCATGATCAGAGCCGTCGGCTGTGAAGGGCCGCCGACGAATATCGAGTCCGGCTTCTCCGCCAGCGCTTTGGACACGGGGCCGGCGAAGTCCGAGACAGTGGCGTAGTCGACGCTGTTGTCCGACCCGATCTCGCCTCCGGCCTTCTCCCATTCGTCCGTGATCGCCTCCGTCCACTGCTGACCGTACTCGCTCTGAGTCCCGAGCAGGGCCAACTTCTCGCCGCCATGCTTCATGCCCTGCTCGGTGTAGGGCGCGGCATAGGACTCGAAGTTGGGTGGGATCATCATCGTCAGCGGATTGTCGACCTGCATGATCGCGGGATCCGATGTGTAGGCCGCGATCAGGAATTTCGACCGCCCGTTGTTGATCTGCTGGATCGCTTTGATCGCACCGGCGTTGGGGGACACGACGACTGGGGCTTCGTCCTGATCTGCCAACCGCTGCGCATTGCTGGCTGCGGTGGAGGGTGCGTACTTGTCGTCGAGGGACTCGAGTTCGATGGTGACCTTCTTCCCATCGACTTCGAGGCCGTCCTCATTGAGATCGTCGACAGCCATCTGCAGTCCGGTCTGGACGTTCTCACCGTAGGCCGCCCCGCCGCCGCTCAACGGACCGGTATAGCCGATGACCACTGAGTCATCGCCGCCGGAATCACCGCTTGAACCGCAGGCACCCAAAGTCAGTGCGAATGTGCCGATGACGGCCGCAGCCAGCACGGGTCGGCTGACCCTTCGCGAGAACGAGATCATCTTTTCTCCTTTGAAAAGTGAGACGGAGCAACATTGCTCCTCGAGATTATCGGGGCGCCGAGGCGCGAGCCCGAAGACCATCTGAACGAATATTCGATTGAGGCTTAGGAAGGAACCTATCCATCATCAAATGTGATGTCAATCGCTTTTTTGCGAATTCCGCGGCGGCCGTCTTCGGGTATGTTCGGCATCGATCGGCTAGTCCAGCTTCTGAGCAAACAATCGTTCAGCGGCATTTGTGGTCTAAGGTGGACCTGTAGAGAGTGAGATCCAAGTCACTGAGATTGCAAGCTCACTGATCGCAAACACACCACCTGATCGCAACCACACCACGAACCACCGTTTCGGAGGATCATCGTCATGACTCGGACAGCAATCGTCACCGGAGGCGGCCGCGGCATCGGAGCCGCCATCGCCCAGCGCCTGGCCCGTGATGGAATGAACGTTGCCATCCTCGATATGGGCTCGACAGACGAAACCGTCAGGGCGATTGAAGCCGCCGGCGTCAAGGGGCTGGGCGTCGACACGGACGTCTCAGACGAAGCCTCCGTCGAATCTGCCGTGAAAACCGTTGCCGACACCCTCGGCGCTCCCACCGTCCTCGTCAACAATGCCGGAATTCTGCGAGACAACCTGCTCTTCAAGATGACTCATGAGGAATTTCAGAAGGTCCTCTCCGTCCACCTCGGCGGAGCGTTCCTGATGACCAAGGCCGTCCAGTCCTACATGGTCGAGGCGAAGTACGGACGAATCGTGTCGATGTCCTCGACCTCGGCGCTGGGCAACCGCGGGCAGACCAACTACTCTGCGGCCAAGGCCGGGATCCAGGGAATCACGAAGACCTGGGCGATCGAGCTCGGCAAATTCGGCGTCACTGCCAACGCGATCGCACCCGGCCTCATCGAAACCGACATGACCAAGGCTACTGCCGAGCGAGTGGGCGTGAACTACGAGGACTTCATCGCTGCCGGCGTCGGCCAGATTCCGGTGGCGCGCACCGGCAAGCCCGATGACATCGCCCATACGGCTTCCTTCCTCGCCTCCGAGGGGGCCGGATTCGTCTCGGGACAGGTCATCTACGTGGCCGGAGGGCCGAAGGCCTGACCGGTCCGACTCACTGCTCCCATTACCACTCCTGCGGCGAACTCAGGTCCGGCGCACATCACTGAAGAAAGGCTCGTCATGCGCGAAGCAGTCATCGTCTCCACAGCCAGAACCCCGATCGGAAAAGCTTACAAGGGGGCCTTCAACGATACCCAGGCTCAGGAATTGGCGGGTCATGCCGTTGCCAACGCCGTCTCCCGAGCGGGCCTTGAAGGAAGCGAAGTCGAAGATGTCATCCTCGGTGCCGCCCTGCAGCAGGGCAGCCAGTCGACCAACATCGGTCGGCAGGCAGCACTGCGGGCCGGTCTTCCCACGACGGTTCCAGGAATGACGATCGACCGACAGTGCTCCTCGGGCCTGATGGGAATCGCGACCGCTGCCAAGCAGATCCTCTTCGATGGTCAGGAGGTCGCGGTCGGCGGCGGCGTCGAATCGGTGTCGCTGGTGCAGAACGACAAGATGAACATGTACCGGGCACAGGACCCATGGCTGGTCGAGCGTGTTCCCGGGATCTACTATCCGATGCTCGCCACCGCCGAGGTGGTCGCCGAGCGCTACAGCGTCAGCCGCGAAGCGCAGGACGAGTATTCGCTGTCCTCCCAGCAGCGGACTGCAGCCGCACAGGAGGCCGGTCGATTCGATGATGAGATCGTGCCCCTGCCGACGACGAAGATCGTCGTCGACAAGGAGACGAAGGCGACGTCACAGGAGGAGGTGAGGCTCGACCGTGACGAGGGGAACCGTCCGTCGACGACGCTGGAGAGCCTGGCGGGGTTGAACCCGGTGCTCAAGCCCGGCGACGCCTCGCAGGTGCCGAGCATCACGGCCGGCAATGCTTCACAGCTGTCCGATGGTGCCTCGGCCTCGGTTCTGATGTCGGGTGAGGAGGCGAGCCGACGTGGCCTGGAACCCCTGGGCATCTATCGCGGCATGGCGGTCGCCGGCTGTGATCCCGACGAAATGGGAATCGGCCCGGTCTTCGCGATTCCCAAACTGCTCAAGGCTCAGGGGCTGTCGATCGATGACATCGGACTCTGGGAGCTCAACGAAGCGTTCGCTGTTCAGGCACTGTACTGCCGGGAACGTCTGGGAATCGATCCCGAGAAGTACAACGTCGACGGCGGCGGCATCTCGGTCGGACACCCGTACGGAATGACCGGCGCCCGCTTGGTCGGTCACGCACTCATCGAGGGACGTCGTCGTGGAGTCAAATACGTCGTCGTGACGATGTGCATCGGCGGCGGGCAGGGCGCGGCAGGTCTGTTCGAAGTCTGCTGAGCCGTCAGAACGGTGGTGGTTCGCCCGAGTCCCAGAACCACCGTTTCCGGTCGGGGCGCCCGGAGAAGGGGTCGATGTATTCGACCCAGCCGGGGGCCCGGGCGCCTTCGGCAGGAGCAACCATCGGCGGTGCTGTCTGTCGCCGCTCGGCTTGAGACTGTTCGGTCGGTGACGGAGCGGTCTGAGACTGTTCGGTCGTAGGCTGCCCGGTTTGAGACTGTTCGGTCGGTTGCTTCTCTTGTCTCGTCGGTGCGGTCGGAAGATATTTCTGACTGTCGGCAGGGGGAGCAGCCGGCGGTGACGTCGCGAAGTATTTGAGGAAGAGCCTGGCATGTTCGACGTTGATCGGATTGTCGGGTGGCAGCACCTCGGTGGTGACTCCGTGCTTGAAGATGTACTCGAGCCGGCCGGGTTCGGCCATTCTGACCGAGAATTTTCGGTCCGTCTTCGCCTGGTGGTGGAGTCGGCAGAGATTGTGGAGGTTGCCGAACCGGGTCGGTCCGCCCTGGTCAGGATTGTCGTGGTCGAAGGGAACGATGTGGTCGACCTCGGTGACATCGGCACGCCGGGTGCATCCGGGTGCCGTGCAGTTCATCCACTGCGCGGCGAGGGTCTGTCGAATGCTGTTCGGGATCGTGTAGCTGGTCGCCTTCGCATCCAGGGGCGTGCCGGTTGCGGGATCGGTGAGGATCCGCGTCCAGGTCGATGAAAAGCCGGCGAGCCTGCGGGCCATGTCCGCTGGGAGGGGTGAGCCGTCAGGCAGCATGCCTGCCAAGTCGCACACATTGGCCGCTGTCGACGCCTCTTCTGCCCGGTTCGCTGTCGATCCCGCGGCCGTTTCGGCCAGATTGTTGATACCGGCAGCGTCTTTCGTCTCTGTCTGAGGCCCGACGGCATCGGCTGGGCCGACATCGTCGTTGTTCTCTCCCGGGGTCTGATTGAGCAAGCTCAGCATCGGAACGGTGATGGTCGTTCGGGCCTGCCGGGACAACCACGCCTCATTCGTGGGCATGTCGAGGAGGATCTCGTAATCGACTGTGGTCATCGCACCGTCGTCTGTGCATGAAGAATCGGTTTCGGGACTTCCATAGAACGAGCTGCCGGGTGAGGGGTGGCTGTTCATGATGGCATCAGCGAATCGACGGTCGTGCATCTGACCTTCGGACACTGCCCGCCCCTGACCTTCGGAGGCGACCGCCGGCTTCTCTTCGTCGTGCAGTTGCCCGAATGTCCGTTCGATGTAGTCGGACAGGGACTCCTCCGGACTCACCGGAACGCCGTCCGGGTCGACGAAGAGGCCGTCAATGGGGAAGTCGGTGCTCGAGGAGGCGCCGGTCGTGGTGTTGTTGCTGGTGATCCGAAGCTTCAGCTGGGGTCGGGTTCGAGTGAGTATGTCGAGCATGAGCGCATCGATGCCGCGATCGTCATCGAATCTGTCGCTGGGACGCAGCTGGTCGCCGAATGCTCCGACGTTTCCGGTGTAGACGGCGCGGGCGAACGCTTCGACCCGCCTGTAGCATGCGTGGAGCTCGGGCGAGGGACCCGTGAGGGTGAGGTAGGCGGTACCGTCATCCCCCGTGCTGATGTCGACTCGGCGACGGACTGCGACCTTTTCCAGGGTCGCCTGTGCCGGTTGGATCGACTCGATCTTGAGGGCGAGCGAGCGTTTGAAGGTTTCGATGGTGATGTCTGCGCGTCTGTCGGCCAGATAGTCGTCGATGCTCGGCAGATGCCTGAATTCGACGTCGCGGCAGCGGCGGGTGACGAACGCGACGTGTTCGATGGTGAAATCGCCGTCGCTGCAGCGCTGATGGAACTTGGGCAGGCCGTGGACCAAGGTCATCGCGGAGGTGATGTGTTTGTAAGCCCCGGAAGTGGTGGCGCCGAGGAGCGCGGAGTACTCACTGATGTCGTCGGGCCACGCGTATTGATGCGTCCAGCCGTTGAAGGTCGACGTGGGAACGAAAGCGGGGAAGTCGGGCAGGGGTGCTGGCCGCTGACGACTCTCACTGGCCTGCCGCCGCTGACGACGCAGCCTGCGTCCCGCTCCGCGGTCCTTCTTCCGCTTCGATTTGGGGGAGTGTCCGACGGTGGGCTTTGCAGCCGTGTCAGTCGCATTCGACGTGCGGCTGGTCTTCGGGCGGGGAATGGGCCTGGGGTTGTCGCCTTCGCTGTGTCGACGGAGAGTCTCTGCGACGGTAGCGAAGTCATAGGGAACGGTCAGGTCGGGGCTTGCGAGGCCGAGGTAATGCGCAACTTCTCGGACGAAGATCGCACTGGTGGCGTCCAGAGCCGCGAGCTGTGCCTGGTCGCTGTGTGAGTAGGCTGCCAGAAGATCGCCGAATGGAGAGTCCTCGTCGATGTCGAGGCGACGGCCGTTGGGTGCCGCCGAGGCGGATCCATCCGGAGGCGGAACTGAACGTGAATTGTCGTCATTGCCATCGTCCATTCGCTTCATCGTTCGGCCTCCTCTCCACTGCCCTGTGGATCTGTTCTGTGGCTCTGCTCGATCGTGCCTGCTCTTAGACCAATCATACCTGGTAAGTAGACTTAAGTTGATAACAATCCGAATACAAATAGTACTGAAATAGTACTAAAGCTCGAATCAATCGATCGATTGAGTATCGTCGAGTCCCATTGAATGCATGTCCATTCGAGTTTGAATAGTCCGAATTCGTTTGTTCTCAGATGCTCTCATTCGCCACTGACACGACGCGCCCACCAAGTGGTATGACACGGGGCATGCGACTCGCAGCGCACGATTCGTTAGACTCGATTCGTGGCAGCGATCGACAAGGACATCCTCTGGTTGGCACTTCCGGCTCTCGGGGCGCTGATCGCCGAACCCGTCTTCCTGCTCTCGGACACGGCCATGGTGGGCCACCTCGGCGCCGGTGCGCTCGGATCGCTGGCTATCGCATCGACGATTCTGCAGACGGTGTTGGGCCTGATGATCTTCCTCGCCTACGCCACGACCCCACGAGTGGCCAAGCGGATCGGAGCGGGGGACCGGTCGGGTGCCATCAACGCCGGTTTCGACGGGATCTGGCTCGCTCTGTGCACCTCGGCGCTGCTGCTCGTCGTCGGCCTGCCTCTGCTCAAGCCACTCATCGCCGCGTTCGACCCCGGTGCGGACATCGCCCAGGGCGCGCAGTCCTACCTCGCCATCTCCTGGTGGGGCCTGCCGTTCATGCTCGTCGTCATCGCCGCCACCGGACTTCTGCGTGGACTCCAAGACACTCGGACGCCACTTGTGGTGGCGGCTGTCGGATGCATCGCCAACATCGGGCTCAACGCGATCTTCATCTACGGCCTCGGCATGGGAGTCGCCGGGTCGGCGCTCGGCACAGTCATCGCCCAAGCCGGCATGTGCTCCGTCTACGTGCTGATCTCGGTCAGGGCGGCGCGGCGATTCCACGCCACTTTGCGCCCCGACTGGTCCGGTGTGCTCTCCTCGGCGAAGACCTCCGGATGGCTGTTGGTCCGCAACGCCTCCCTGCGCGCGGCCCTGATCATCCTCGTCTTCCTCGCCACGGCGATGGGCACGACCGAGCTCGCCGCGATCCAGGTCGCCCAGAGCCTCTTCTTCGCTCTGGCGCTCGCCCTCGACTCCCTGGCCATCGCAGGCCAGGCCCTGATCGGGCTGCAGTTGGGAGCACGGAACGTCACCGCAGTGGGCGCCATCAACCGACGGCTGTGCCTCTGGGGAATCGTCTTCGGGGTCGCGATCGGGATCATTCTCTTCGCCGGTGCCGGAATCATCCCACGCGGATTCTCATCGGCTCCGGACGTCGTCGCGCAGTTGACGAGTCTCCTTCCCGTCCTCGCGCTGAGCATGCCCATCGCCGGCTACGTCTTCGTCCTCGACGGAGTCCTCATGGGCGCCGAAGATGCGCGATATCTCGCTCTGGCACAATTGGCGGCAGTCGGCGGATACGCGGTCCTGCTGATTCCCGTCGTTGTGTACCTGCCCGGTGCACTGTGGCTGTGGGCCGCGTTCTGCATCGGCTTCGTCGGTCTCCGGGCGCTGACATTGGGATGGAGAGTGCGCAACCACGACTGGATCGATCGTGCGGTCGAGAAAGGAATCTCATGAACGAACGTCAGAACCATACTGCCGCCGAAGCGGATCGCCGGAGCGAGCTCAGGTCCCGGATCCGTCCACTGGGCGATGAGACCCCCGACGAGGTGTTCCTGCCGTTCCTCGATCTGTGCTTCAACTGGTCGATGGACAAGCCGCGCGTCGAAATCTCCGAACTCATCGAGCGCGATGACGCCGCCTTCTACTTCAAGGACTGGGGACGCAACGGCGACATCGCCGTGGCCGCCTATGCTCCTGACCCGAGTGCAGACACATCCGACGGGCCGGGGCCCGGCGACGCGAACTCCGCCGACAGCGCCGGACCGGACTCGGACTCGAGATCAGGCCCGGAGGTCGTCGGCCTCGCCTGGCTGCGTCTGGCAGCGATCGAGGGCGTGATCGAGAAGTCGGATGACACCGACTCCGAGGCGGGATTGCGTTTCACCGGCTACGGCTGGGTGGCGGCGGACATCCCCGAGCTGTCGCTGGCGGTCCTGCCCGGGTATCAGTCCCAGGGGATCGGCGGCATGCTCCTCGACGTCGTGAGCACCCTGGCGAGGATGAGCGGCTTCCAGGCGATCAGCCTCTCGGTCGAGGACGGCAACGAGGCGGCGCGCCTCTACGCCGACCACGGCTTCGTCGCAGTCGGGCGCAACGGGGACTCCGACGTGCTCGTCAGAAGACTCGGATGAAAGACTGTTGGTGCCCGAGGGAACCATCCGAGGCAGAATGACGCGACGCAGACGTCCGTGATAGAGGTGAGCCACGGGCATCGCGCACGTGGTCCGAACGATTTTCAATGACGAGGAGAGAGCCAATGGTCACAGTTTTCAAGAATGCCAAGGTCTTCGACGGAACCCGGTTCCTGGTGGGCCTGCGAGACGTCGTCGTCGACGGGGGAGAGGTCACTGCGGTCACCGAAGGTGGTCAGGGCTCGCACGACGCCAGCGCAGACTACGTCGACTGTGCAGGCAAGACCCTCATCCCCGGCGTCATCGACTGCCATGTGCATCTGATGAGCACAGGCGCCAGCGACTCCTCGTCGTTCCACGACCCGTTCTCCCTGCAGTTCTACAACTCCGTGGCCCAGATGGAGAGGACGCTCAAAGGCGGTGTGACCACCGTCCGCGATGCGGGCGGCACCGATCTCGGCGCCAAGGTCGCGATCGAGACGGGAGTCGTCCGCGGGCCACGCATGTCGATCGCGGTCAACATCATGTCCCAGACCGGCGGTCACGGAGATTTCCACCTGGTCTCGGGAGCGGACTCACCGTTCATGGCCCCACACCCGGGCAGGCCCTCGGGTGTTGCGGACGGACTCGAGGGCGTGCAGCGCAAAACCCGTGAACTGCTGCGGGCAGGTGCCGATCACATCAAGATCTGTTCGACCGGAGGCGTGCTCTCGCCCCGGGACGATCCTCGGCACTCCCAGTTCACCGAGGCGGAGATCGCCGTCATCGTCGCCGAGGCGGCGGCCCAGGGCGCCCACGTCATGTCCCATGCCCAGGGTGCACCGGGAATCAAGAATGCGGTCCGCGCCGGTGTGCGCTCGATCGAACACGGCATCTACCTCGACGACGAAGCCATCGACCTGATGCTCGATAACGGCACGTACCTGGTCCCGACCCTGCAGGCTCCCCAGGCAGTGATCAAGTCCGCCGAGGCGGGTTCGGCGCTGCCCCAGTCCGTGGTCGACAAGGCCCACGCCGTCATCGAGGCGCACTATGCGTCGATCGCGAAGGCCCATGAGGCCGGCATCAGGATTGCTCTGGGCACCGATGCCGGCGTCGGGCCGCACGGTGAGAACCTCGAGGAGATCAGCCTCCTGGCCGGGGTCGGCCTGTCCACCGGAGAGGCACTGGCGGCGGGCACCTCCGTCGCTGCCGATCTGCTCGGTCACGACATGGTCGGTCGCATCGGTGAGGGCGCGCTCGCCGACCTCGTTGTGGTCGACGGCGATCTCAGCACCGAGGACGTCAGAGGAATCGAGGACCGCGTGAACTCCGTGTATCAGGGCGGAGAACTCGTCTGAGACGGACAGCCGCGCAGCCGTGTACGTGAGTCTGTGCAGGCCGACGTGCACGGCTGCGCGAGAACCAGGTGAGGGAAGGCTGGCCTCACCTGGCGTACAATTGCGGTGTGAGCATCAGAAGCCATCCGTACCAGGGCGGAGTCAGTGATTCGGGATGAATCCTCTGGACTGGTCGTTTCCCATCGCCGTCACATGGTTGATCCTCTTCGGCATCATTCTGGCCCGCGCGGGCGGAACCTTCCTGCTGGGACGGTTGGCGCGCAGGGGGTTCCGGAAGATCGACCGCATCGACACGATCATGTCCGGACCGAAGTACCGCAAGGCTGAAGCCATGATCGAGCGATGGGGTGCACCGGTGATCGTCGTCAGCTTCCTCATGGTCGGAGTGCAGACCGTGCTGAACCTGGCTGCGGGCACGACCGGGATGAGCTACCGTCGCTACATTCCCGCGCTCGCCGTCGGCGGGTCACTGTGGGCCCTCATCTACTCGACCGTCGGACTCATCGGATTCAAGGCACTGGTCACGGCCTATGCAGCGGCCCCCGGTCTGACCGTCGGAGTCGGAGCCTGCTTCGTGCTGGCGATCGTCGGGCTGGTCATCGGACTGAAGAAGAAGGACGACCAGCCCGAACCGGTCGTCAATCCCCGGGCCTGAACCGCCTCGGCAGGAACGAACGACGCACCGCCTCGGGGCAGAAACGGACGACGCGCCGCCTCGGCGGACTCAGATCCGAGGACGGGTCTCGAGATCTTCGGTCATGTCCTCGAGCTCGATTCCCTTCGTCTCGGGCACCTTCCACCAGACGAAGAAGAACGACAGCACTGCGAAGAACGCATAGAAGCCATAGGCGAAGGTCAGGCTGATATCGGAGAAGACCGGGAACGTCGTCGAGATGGCGAAGTTCGCGATCCACTGCGCCGCGGCGGCCACGGCGAGGGCTCCGGCGCGGATGCGGTTGGGGAACATCTCGCCCAGGAGCACCCACACCAAAGGTCCCCACGTGGTGCCGAAACCGACGACGAACACGTTCGCCGAGATCAAGGCGATGATCGACCATGGAGCATCAAGCTGGGCATCCGTCGTGCCGTCGGCGAGTGTGGTCAGCTGCGCGAACGAGAATGCGACCGCCATCATCGCCAGGGAGATCCCCATCAGGAACGAGCCTGCCAACAGCATCTTCCGGCGTCCGACCTTGTCGACGAGGAGGATCGCCAGGATCGTGACGATGATGTTCGTCACCGAGGTGATGACCGACGTCAGGAGGGCACTGGATTCGTCGAATCCGACCGACTTCCACAGCGTCGTCGAGTAGTAGAAGATGACGTTGATGCCGACGAACTGCTGGAATACCGACAGGAGGATTCCGATCCAGACTATCGGTTTGAGGCCGAACCGTCTGCCGATGAGGTCTCTGAACGACTCCTTGTCTTCCCGTCGGATCGAATCGCGGATCCGTTCGATGAGGGAATCGGTGTCCGTGACACCGGTGAAGACATGCAGAATCCGTGCGGCCTCTTCCTCCCTGCCGCGGGCGACGAGGAACCTCGGCGATTCGGGGAGCCCCAGCGCCATGAGCCCGTAGACCAGAGCCGGGAGCGCCTCGACCATGAACATCCAACGCCAGGTCTCGATCCCGAACCACAGCGGATCTGCGGCTCCTCCGGAGATCGAGGCGAGAAGCGCATTCGACAGGAGCGCGACGAAGATGCCGGTGACGATCGCCAGCTGCTGCAGCGAACCGAGGCGTCCGCGGACTCTGGCGGGGGACACCTCGGCGATATAGGCGGGAGCGATGACGGAAGCGGCACCGACGCCGAGCCCGCCGACCATCCGCCAGATGATGAGGTCGGTGACTCCGAACGCCAGGCCCGATCCGACGGCAGAGACGAAGAACAGAATCGCGGCGACGACCATGACCGGGAGCCGCCCGTACCGGTTGGCCAGGGAGCCCGCGAACCAGGCTCCGAGTGCGCACGCGAGCAGCGCCGAGGAGACCGCGAAGCCCTTCAGGCCTGCGTTGAGGGCGAATTCTTCGGCCAGTGCGTCAACGGCACCGTTGATGACGGAAGTGTCGAAGCCGAAGAGGAAACCGCCGAGTGCTGCGGCCAGCGAGATTCCCACGATGCGGGAATTCACCCGCTCCCTGCCGTGCAGCCTGCCGTCGGGCGAGGGGTCGTTCTGGGCCAAGGGTGTCTCCTCCAGTGGGTGCCATTCGGCGCGAGGCGCGAATGTGATGTCGATGTGAACCAAGCGTATTCCACCACGGCAGTGCTGAGCACGCGACCGTCCCTCAGACGAGTCGCCGCGCGGTTCGGTCCCGATTGTCAGTAGAGTGGTCCCACATCAACGCCGACGAGCTCGATGGAACTCGTCATCACCATCGTGAGAAAGGGACCGCCGGATGGCTGTTGCCTGGTGGAGCATTCTCCCGTTCGCCCTGCTGCTGGCCTGCATCGCGGTTCTGCCGTTGATCCCGGCGACCGAGAAGATCTGGGACCGCAATCTCGTCAAGCTCGTCGTGGCCCTCGTGCTCGGTGTTCCCATCGCCGTGTGGTTCGTCATCGGCGGCTATGTCGTGTGGTCATTGACCCACCTCGTTTCGATACTGGCGTCGATGGTGCTGCTGTTCATGACCGAAGGCGTGTGGTGGAAGCAGCTCGGAGTCCTCGCCGCCCTGCTCGTGCTAGGGAAGGCAGGTATGAACGTACGCGCGGGGCGAGCCGAAGCGAAGATGGCAGCTGCCTCGGGCGATCGGGCGAGCGAGCGCGGCGAATGACGGCGGCACCGAGGTCCGGTTTCCGTGCGGTGGCCGGCGTCGGACTCTACTTCAGCTGCAACGGACTCGTGTTCGCGGCGCTGCTTCCCTGGTATCCGCTCTTGGTCGAACGACTGGGCCTCAGCGATTGGCAATTCGGCCTCATCGTGGCCTCATTCGCTTTCGGTGCGATCGTCTCCTCCGTTGTGCCGGCCCGCCTCATCTCCCGATTCGGAGCCAATGCCGTCGTCGTGGCAGGCACCGTCCTCCTCGGACTCGCAGCCGCCGCCACGGCGTGGTCCGTCAACGGATGGATGATGGCAGCCTGCCTGTTCTTCGTGGGGTTCTTCGATGCCATCGTGGATGTGGCGCAGAACGTGGTCGGCATCTCGGTGCAGGAGAGCCTGTCCCGCACCGTTCTCTCGTCCATGCACGCACTGTGGAGTCTGGGCGGGCTGGTCAGCGGTGCGGCCGCCACCGCGGCGGCAGCCGAGGGAATGGATATGAGAGTGCACCTGGCGCTGATCGCGGTGATCTCGATCATCGTGATCCTTCTCGCCCGCCGAATGGTCGGAGACACGGCGAGAGCCAGACGACTGGCGGACTCCGGAACCGATTCCGACGCCGAGGCGGCGGCCGGTGGGCGGACCGACACCGAGACGACCTCCGGTGAGTCGAGTTCGGATCGGGCGAAGCATCGTTCGAAGCGCGCCGTCGTTCTGATGGCCCTGCCATTGGCCGTAGTGGCCATCTGCGGAACTGCAGTCGAGGACATCGCCAACAACTGGTCGGCGATCGCCGCCGTCGAATTCGGCGGTGTTCGCGCAGCAGCGGCCGGAATCGCCTTCAGCGTGGTCATCGGCAGTCAGTGCCTCGGCCGGTTCAGCGGGGACCTCCTGGTGCAGCGGTTCGGCGCGAGTCGAATCGCTCGCATCGGTGGAGGCTGCATCGCTCTCGGCGGGGTGGGCGTCGTCACGGCGAGCGAGCCGTTTGTGCTGCTGGCGGGCCTGGCGCTGATGGGGTACGGATCGGCGACACTCGTTCCAGGTGCGCTCGGTGCCGCGGCGCACATTCCCGGAGTGGGCAGGGCCGGAGGGGTTACGCTCGTCAACTGGATCATGAGGGTCGGGTTCCTGGGAACGAGCCCTCTCATCGGAGTCATCGCGAGCACAGCGAACCTGCGCTGGGGGCTGTCATTGCTCATCCTCATCGGAGTGGTCACGATGATCTTCTCGGGCCGGCTGGACCGTCCGGCCGGCCGTTGCGCCTAACCGGATCTCGTGCTGCATAACCGGATCAGAAAGCGACATGCACGGGTCAGAAACTGGCCGCGTCAGAAATAAGAAATGTCCCACGTCATCGAGTGAACGATGACGTGAGACATCACAAATGTCGGGCTAGCGGGATTTGAACCCACGACCTCTTCACCCCCAGTGAAGCGCGCTACCAAGCTGCGCTATAGCCCGTTGCCTTGCTGCATCGTCGAGCAACGAGACCCAGCCTATAACGATCCTCGGCCAAGTACCAAAACTGCGTTTCGTGACCTCGAAAAAACAGGTATCATCCCAGGTAGTCACGTGAAAGACGAGCGCGAATCCGGGTCAGGTCCGAGGATCGGTAACATTTCTGTTTCGTGATTGTTATGAAAGCACCCCAGGCGGCTATGCTTGGAGGACCAACAAGCAAAGAGGAGTCGACATGGCAAACCTGGGCAATCCAGCGTCCTTGCGATACTCGCGCGACCACGAATGGGTCGAGACGACGGAGAACAAGGCGGTTGTCCGTGTGGGTATCACCGATTTCGCCCAGGAGCAGCTGGGCGATGTCGTCTATGTCGATCTTCCTGCCGTCGGCGATGCGATCACCGCTGGAGAATCCTGTGGCGAGGTTGAGAGCACGAAGAGCGTGTCCGACCTCGTCTCACCTGTGTCCGGTTCGATCACAGAGGTCAATGAGGCGCTTGATGACGCCCCGGAGACCGTGAATACCTCCCCGTACGAGGACGGTTGGATGTATCTCGTCGAGCTCAGCGACCCCGAGCAGGTCGGAACCATGTTGAGCAGCGAGCAGTACGAAGAGTTCATTCAGAGCGAGGAGGCATGATGTCCCAGAACAACGATCAAGGTCGTCCCAACCCCTCGCAGACTTGGTATGACAATGGCGAGGTGCCGCAGTCGAAGAAGTTCCCGTTCGGCGCCGACGCGGGCGAGGGAAGCACCGGCCCCGAAACGCGGCACAATCCTATCGTCGACCCCTATGGGCATAATGGCGGCAGTCAGGACAACGGTCAGCACAGCTTCGCCTCGCCTGGCCAGCAGGGTGCACCGAGCCCTCAGCAGACACCGCCCTACGGTCAGCAGCAGGTCAACAACGGACCGCAGGCGCCGCAGTACCCCAATGCCCCACAGCAGTCGGGTGGTCAACAGGCGCCGTTCAACGGTGATCAGCGAGGGCATCAGCAGCCTCAGGGCCAGTATCCGCAGCAGCAGGGAGGACGCCCACAGGGCGGCTACCCGCTGAACGGTCAGCCCCAAGGCGGCTACGGCCCGCAGGGGGCGAACGGTCAGGGTGGTCAGCCGCAGTACGGCAACCAGCCGCAGACGCCGCAGGGAGCGAACAGCCAGGGTCAGCAGCAGGGCAATGACGGGGCGAACACCAGCGACTCCGGCAGCCAGCAGTTCCAAGGCATTCTGGACCCCCACACCGGTGAGATCCACCCGGTTCCCGACCTCGAAGGTCTGCAGGACACCGACGCGCTTCTCGTCGTCGTCTCCGGACCGGACTCCGGTTCGCAGATCCTGCTCGACACCGATGTGGTGACAGTGGGGCGCAGCCCGAACGCCGACATCTTCCTCGACGATGTCACGGTCTCGCGCAAGCATGCGGAATTCATTCGGACTCCGAGCGGATTCACGCTGCGCGACACGGGCTCACTCAACGGAACATATGTGGGCCGGCAGCTGATCGATTCCATTGAACTGCAGAACGGAGCCGATGTGCAGATCGGCAAGTTCCGGATGATTTTCCAGCAGCGTCCGCGCTCCTGACCGGGGGATAATGTCAAACGTCGAAGTTGAGGTTGTTGGTGTCCGCATCGAAATGCCCGCCAATCAGCCGATCCTTTTGCTCAAAGCAACAGAGCCTGCCTACTACCTGCCGATCTGGGTGGGAGCCATCGAAGCGAATGCACTCTCGATCGCACAGCGGGGCCTGACCCCGCCGCGTCCGATGGCTCATGCCCTTCTGCTCGATACGCTCGAAGCCTATGAGGCGTCATTGGCCGATGTCACGATCACCGGTCGGGACGGGCAGATCTTCCTGGCCGAGCTGCATACGAACGATGGGAAGTCGATCTCCGCTCGGCCCTCGGACGCGGTGACACTGGCGCTGACGGCGTCGTGTCCTGTATACGTCGACTCGGAACTTCTCGAAGAAGCCGGAATCGAAGCGCCCGAAGCCGACGAGGAGGAAGTCGCCCAGTTCAGGGACTTCCTCGACAACGTGTCGGCCGAAGACTTCGAAAGCGGCCCCGAAACACCATGAAAGTACGATTGTGAGCCTTCATATCGATCCGGTATTCGCCAACAGTGACAGTGCCCCGGCAGGCACGAACAATCTCACCGGTCTTGATGACTGGCGTGAGATGGATCCGCAACAGCAGCCGACCTATCTCGATGGGCCGGCGCTCGATGATGCGCTGAGCAGCCTGAGCGACTCTCCACCACTGATCTTCGCCGGTGAGGCCGACGTGCTCAAGCAGCGCATTGCTGCCGCTTCCCGCGGTGAGGCCTTCGTCCTCGCCGGCGGTGACTGCGCCGAGTCCTTCGCCGACGCTCAAGCCGATAAGATCCGTGCCAGGGTTCAGACCGTGCTGCAGATGGCAGCGGTGCTCACCTACGGCGGTTCGATGCCGGTCGTCAAGCTCGGTCGTATGGCGGGCCAGTTCGCCAAGCCGCGGTCCGCGGACATGGAGACCCGCGAGGGTGTCACACTTCCTTCGTACCGAGGCGACATCGTCAACGGCTATGAATTCACCGAGGCGTCACGCCGTCACGATCCCGCGCGACTGCTGCAGGCATACCACGTCTCCGCTTCCACGCTCAATCTGATCCGTGCCTTCACCCAGGGCGGGTTCGCAGACCTGCGACTCGTCCACGAGTGGAACCGTGGGTTCCTGACATCCAACCCCGGCTACCAGCGCTATGAGCAGACCGCGCGCGAGATCGATCGTGCGATTCGCTTCATGGACGCATGCGGGGCCGACTTCGACGCCCTGAAGACGACCGAGTTCTATGCCGCACACGAGGCTCTTCTGCTCGAATACGAGCGGGCGCTGACACGTATCGATTCGCGCACCGGTCAGGCCTACGATGTGTCCGGACACTTCCTGTGGATCGGGGAGCGCACCCGCGACATCGATGGTGCGCACGTGGACTTCCTGTCGAAGGTCCGCAACCCCATCGGCGTCAAGCTCGGCCCGACGGCCACCGCGGATGAGGCTCTGACTCTGGCCGAGAAGCTCGACCCTGACGCCGAGCCGGGGCGACTGACGTTCGTGACTCGCATGGGCGCGGGAAAGATCACCGAGGCGCTGCCGGAGCTGCTCTCCGGGATCGGGGATCGTCTTCCGCATGTGACCTGGGTCTGCGATCCCATGCACGGCAACACCATCACGTCGAACACGGGGTACAAGACGCGCCGGTTCGAAGACGTCATGGCCGAAGTCGAAGGATTCTTCAACGCGCATCAGGATGCCGGAACCGTTCCCGGCGGACTCCACATCGAACTCACCGGCGATGACGTCACGGAGATCATGGGCGGAGCGACGGAGATCGACGATGAGGGGCTTCGCCGCCGCTACGAGACCCTCGTCGACCCCCGGCTCAATCACGACCAGTCACTGGAGATGGCCTTCCAGGTCGCCGAATACCTCACCCGCCGCAGCTGAGGCGAAATGACCACCGGCTGATCCGAAACCGATGGCCCTGCGATCTGATCGCAGGGCCATCGGTTCGTTCCGGACTCGGAGGGACTCAGTCGTCCTTCTTCTTGTCCTCGTCCTTCTTGCTGTCCTTGCCGTCGTCCTTCTTCTTCTCGTCCTTCTTGTCGTCGTTGTCCTCGTCCTTTTTCTCCTCGCCCTTGGAGACGCGGACGATGATGAGGGAGTTGTCCGGCTTCGACTTCGAGCTCGTCGGCCACTGCGAGACGATCTTCCCCTTCGGGACGTCGTCGGAGAAGACCTCGTCCTTGCCGACACGGAATCCGCGCTTGGCCAGGGTGGCATAGGCCGCGTCGAAGGTCAGCCCTTCGACATTGGGAACGGGGATGGGCTTTTCGCCCCTGGAGACGACGAGATCGACCTCGCTGTCCTTCGACAGCTCCTCACCGGACTTCTTTGAAGCCGAAATGACGACGTCCTGGTCGACCGAGTCGCTGTACTGCTCATCGACCTTCCCGACTGCCAGATCGGCCTTTTTCAGCGCCGCCTCGGCGTCTTCTGTGTTGAGGCCTTCGAGTTTGGGCACCTCGAACATCTCTTCGCCCTTGGACACGACGACCGTGACGGTCGAATCCGGTGCGAGTTCGGACCCGCCGACCGGTTGTGTGCCGATGACGGTGCCGGCCGGGACGCTGTCGTCGTAGACCTTCTTCGGTTGCGTCTCGAGTCCGGTCTCCTCGATCTGCGAGGTCACCTCGTCCAAGTCTTTGCCCGCAAGCTCTGCAGGCACGATCGACGTGGGAGCCGGCAGATTCGCGATGACCAGCCAGGCGATGAGGACCAGGACGAGCAGCCCCGCGCCGATGGTCGTCGCCAGTCGCCGTCGGCGCCTGCGCACTGGTGCCGAACTCGCCGAGGCGGCGCCGGCGGCAGCCGCGGTCGCAGACTTGTCGTCGTGGCTGTGTTTCTCGTCGCCCTCGTCGTGGTCCTGTCCGTCGTCGGTGTCATGGTCGGAGTTCGGGCCGACACCAGCACCGGCACCTGCAGCCGCGGCACCGTCGTCCGTGTCGTCGTCGACCACGTCGGTTTCCTCCGCTGTGCCGGACTCCTCTTCCGCCGCCTCCTCCTCATCGTCATCATCGAGATAGGGGATCTCGTCGGTGCGTGATCGCTTCTCCTTGGGAGCATCGGCTCCGAGGGCGATGCTCGCGGTCAGCGCGGAGGAGTGCTTACCCGGTTCCGCGTCGGGGTCGCCGAAATCGAGCTCGCTTTCGTTCATCTCCGCGTGTGCCTCGGCGAGGGCATTGCGGAACTGAGAGGCGTCGTCGGGGCGATCCTCGGGATCCTTCGACGTCGCCCACAGGACCAGGGCGTCGAGGAGGGGGCTGAGGCCGGTGACCTGTTCCGAGGGAGGAGGAACGGAGTCGTGGACATGCCGGTAGGCGACCTGGATGGGGACGTCGTCCGTGTACGGCTGCATCCCGGTGAGCATCTCGTAGAACATGATGCCGACGGTGTAGAGGTCGGTGCGGGCGTCTGCCCCGGTACGAGTGACGAGCTCCGGTGCCACGTACCCGACCGTGCCGATCAGCGTCTTCGTCGTGGTCGCCGTCGTCACGGCGCGCGCCAGACCGAAGTCCGCGAGCTTGACCTGCCCGTCGGTGCCGAGGAGCACGTTGTCGGGCTTGAGGTCGCGGTGGATGATTCCCGTGGAATGGACGGCCTCGAGAGCGGCGAGGATCGCATCGAGGACGACGATCGCCTGTCTCGGAGTGAACGTTGCCCGATGCTTGAGCTCGCGGCGCAGAGTCACCGAGGGCAGGTACTCCATCACCAGGTAGACGGTGTCGCCGTCGCGAGCCTGGTCGTGGATGGCGACGAGGTTCGGGTGGGTCAGCCGCCCGGCATTGATCGCTTCGCGTCGGAACCGTTCGACGAAGGTCTCATCGCCGATCAGGTGCTCATGCATGACCTTGATCGCGATCTCACGGTCGAGTCTCAGATCCGTTCCCCGATAGACCATCGCCATGCCGCCGCGAGCGATCTTCGCGTCGATGCGGTACCTGTCGTTGAGGACGGTGCCGATGAGCGGGTCCTTGCGGGCACTCATGGTGCGTCCTGCATTCGCTGCCGCTGCATCTGCACGGCACGGACGAAGGCCTTCGTCTCGGGCAGCATACCCTGAGATCTGACCGAGCGCAGATCCTGATAGTAGCCGGCCAGTGCTTCGTTCTCGGATTCGGCTGTCTCGACGAGCCATCCCAGGATGACGGTGCCGGCCACGATGTTGTCGGAGAGGTCGAGGAGGTCGAGGGCGCGGCCGACGATGTCGCTGGCCCACCGTCCCGACCGAGGAGCGACCTGCATGATGCCGACGGCGTTTCCCGCAGAGACCGTTGTGTGCTGGAACCCCGACTCCTGCGCGGCGACTGCCTGCATGAGTCCAGGATCGGCACCGAGATCCTCAGCGATCGAGGCGACGAGCAGGCGTGCCTGTGCCGGAGCCTGGTGACGTCTTTGGAGCAGAGTGAATTTGTTCAGTCGGGCAGCCCTGAGCACATCGGGCCGGACGTCTTCGACCTGGGCGCTGGTGGCCACGTGTGGAATGTTGTCCGGAGGCTCGGGGGCAGTGCGATGGGGGCGTGCGGTCGAGTCCCGGAGGAGCAGAAGCTCGCCGACTCTGAGGAGCGAATCGTCTCCCATCGAGTTCGCGCGGCGAAGGGTTCCGGGCGACATCTGATGCCGGGCCGCGATCCCCTGCAGCGTTTCGCCCGGCGCCACCACATGGGAGGGATCGGTGTCGGGCAGGTCGTTCTTCTCCGGCAGGGACAGCACCTGGCCCTGATGCAGGTTCTGCCGGGGCGAGATCCGGTTGAGTTCGGCCAGTGCCGGCACTGAGACGCCGTGTCTGCTGGCGACTCCGTACAGGGTGTCACCATCCCGGGTCTTGTAGGTTCGGCCCCCGTGGGTGACCGGAACGGTTTCGCCATTGGTGCCGGACGTCCACTGCGGTCCCGATTGTTCGGCCCGCGGTGGGACCTGTCCGGCCTGCGGGGACTGTCCGGCCCGCGGTGGGTTTTCGCCGGCCTGCGATGGATCCTGTCCGGCCTGGAGGGAGTCGACGAGACCGCTGCCATCCGCGTCATCGGTCACAGGGTCAGTTGACGAAGAAGTGGAGGCGGTCCCGGGGACGCCGGAGTCGGCGTCGTCGAGTTCCGTGGGGACGGAGTCGGCGAAGCCCGGAATGGGCCCGGTGGAGTTCACCTTCGAAGCAGCACGGATGTCAGGAGCGGCGGTGATGGGCACCTGAGAATTCCGTCGCGTACGTGTCATCTGTCACCTGTTGGCTTCATATCGGATGGGGAAGTTTCACACCCAGAGTATCGAGTGCCCGGCTCACACCCGAGCATTCACCTCCGCATGGCGGGGTGTTTCTCTCAGAGATTGCTACGCTTGAGGGTGTGAATACGGAAGAACTCGTCCAGGATTGGGCCACACTGCCAGATATCGCGGAATCGACAGGTCTGAGCATCACGCAGGTGCGCAGACTCATGGAGGATGGTGCGATCTGCGGCTACAAGCACGGGGAGCCGAAGGTCATGCGCGTGCCGACGGCGTTCTTCGTCGATGGTGAGGTGCTGACTCCGCTGAAGGGGACTCTGAGCACATTGCGCGATGCCGGCTTCGACGACCAAGAGGCCATCGCCTGGCTGTTCACCCCGGACGAATCGCTGCCAGGTCGCCCCATCGATCTGCTGCGGGTCGGCAATCGCAAAGAGGTCAGGCGTCGGGCACAGGCACTAGCGTTCTGAATCACCTTATCGCTTGTCGCCTTTCGGCTTCGAGCCTGGCGGAAGGTGCGGGCCCCTCGGCTCTTGCGAGGGGCTTCAGCTCTTGCGGTAGCTCAGGGTCTCCGCGAATTCCGTGAGCTGCTGCTGCACCGCGGGACCGATCCTGGTTCTGCTCGCTTGGGCGCCGGCCCCGTCTGTCGCCCACTCCCGCACGATCGACAGGGCCTCTTCGTGCTTGGCCCGAATTGAGGACTCGACGGCCTCGAGGCCACCGGCGTCTGTGAGCATCGCCATGCATTCACTGACCTCGGTGTCCGAGAGGTTCGGATCTCCCAGACGCTTCGCCAGAATGTGTGCCTGAGCGCGCGAGAGGTTCTTCACGCTCTCCGCGATGAGAACCGTGCGTTTGCCTTCTCGGATGTCATCCCCGGCGGGTTTTCCCGTGGCAGCGGGGTCGCCGAATACGCCGAGGACGTCATCGCGCAGTTGGAAGGCCTGGCCGAGGGGCAGTCCGAACCGGGAGATCTCCTTCAGCTGTTCTTCGTCTGCTCCGCCCAGTGCTGCGCCGAGGAGGAGTGGCTGTTCGACCGAGTACTTCGCCGATTTGAAGCTCAGCACCTCCCATGCCCGTTCAGCGAGGCGTTCGTCCTCGAGCGGGATGACCTCGGCGAGGACATCGAGGTACTGTCCGACCATGACATCTCGTCTGAGTGTGGCCCGAAGCTCCCGTGTCAGGGCAGTGATGCCCAACGTCGACTGCGATGTCTCGAACAGCTCTTCGCTGAGTGCGAGGCAGATGTCTCCGATGACGATGGCGGCTGAGACGCCGAACGATTCGTCGTCGCCTTGGTAGCGATGTCGACCGTGAAGTGCTTCGAACTGTCTGTGCAGAGCGAGTCGGCCGCGACGCGTGTCGGAGTGGTCGATGACGTCGTCGTGGATGAGCGCGGCGGCGTGGAGCAGCTCCAGGGAGCCGGCCGCCTCGGCGACTCCTGGCTTGAGGCGTTCCCAATCGGGGTCGTCGCCGACGGCCAGCTGGAAACCCCACCACAGGAGCACCGGCCGCACCATCTTCCCGCCCCTGGTGAATTCGAACAGGGCCTGACCGATGTCGTCGGCGTCGGGGGAGATCGCGGCGAACTCGTCTGCCTTCGTGTCGAGGAACCCTTCGATCCTGCTCGATACCGTGGAAGCGATGGTCCTCGGTGAGTCGAGAGCGTCGATGAGGTGCGTCATGGAACGATGTTCCCGCCGACAGTGACGATCGAGGTCTTCTTCTCGGAGGGGTCGTTCGCAATCGTGACGACGAGCAGTCCTTCATCGTCCTTGTTGCGGAAGTTCACGACCTGCGCGCTCTTCGTCTTGACCTCGTCGCCGTACGACTCGAAGCCGGCCTTCTTCAGGGCCTTCGTGTAGTACTCGAAGATGTCCTTCGGTTCGGCCTCGGCGCTCATGACCAGGCTCACCTGCTCGAGCTTGCCCGAATCGGCTCCGTTCTCGGCCTTTGCACGCGAGCTGGACAGTACGGTCGAGTCCGGGTAGGGCTTGAGGTACTTCGGCAGGTCCTCGACGTCGGTGGAGGCCGCCGCGGACTTCTCGCTCGGCTGTTCGCCGTCTTCGGATTCCGATTGCGCGGACGACGACGCAGCGGCCGAGGACTGAGCCTGCTCGGCCGCAGGTGTTTCCCCTGCCGTGTCGTCTCCCGGCCCCGAACATCCGGCGAGGATGAGAGCTGCGGCGAGTGGAAATGTCATGACAGTGGCGCGCGATACCATGTCTACAGACTACCCGGACTGACCGGCGGGAGCCGAAAGGGGCCAACGCGAACGGATGGGGGCTCGATGAGTCGTAAACAGCTGGCACGATCCGGAGGGGATCTGAGCCGTCTCGGCGCGGATGACACCGGTGCCACTATGCTCCACCTCGACATGGACTCATTCTTCGTCTCGGTCGAGCTTCTCAGCCGTCCGGAACTCCTCGGTCGTCCCGTGATCGTGGGTGGTCGGAGCGGACGCGGAGTCGTGGTGTCGGCCAGCTACGAGGCTCGCGAGTTCGGAGTCCATGCCGCCATGCCGATGGCGCGGGCGATGAATCTGTGTCCCTTCGCCGAGGTGATCCCTCCTTCGCACGGTCTCTACTCCACATTTTCACAGACGGTATTCGACCTCGTGGCGCAGGTGACTCCGGACTTCTGGCAGGTCAGCGTCGACGAAGCCTATATCGACGTCTCCGGTGCCGTGCGCAGGCTGGGGTCTCCGGCCCTGATCACATCCGAGCTGAGAGCGGAGATCGCTGCCCGGACCGGTTTGCGAGCCTCGGTCGGAATCGCCGGGAGTCGAGTCGTTGCGAAACTCGCCTCGACCCGTGCCAAACCGAATGGGCAGCTGCTGGTTCCGTTGGCCTCGACTCAGGAGTTCCTCGATCCGATGCCGATTGAGGCTCTTCCCGGGGTCGGGGAGAAGACCCGAGAGGCGTTCTTCAGATACGGGATCCGCCTCATCGGGGATCTGGCAGCCGTCGACGAGGCCTGGGCCGGGCGGGTCTTCGGCGCACACGGCCATCACCTGTGGCGCGGCGCCCACGGGTGGGATTCGCACGGGATGGACAGACAGGTCAAGGACCGATCGATCAGCGCCGAACACACCTTCGGCGAAGACGTGTGGGATCTGAGCCAGCTCGAGCACGAACTGCTGCGATTGACCGACAAGGTCGCACACCGGGTCAGAGCCGACGGCAAGGTCGCTACGACCCTGGGACTCAAATACAGGTTGGGGGATTTCACAACGTTGTCGCGATCGGTCACCCTGGAGGCTCCGACCGATCTGGCTCAGGAGATGTACGAGGCACTGCGCCCGGCGATGAGGGATCTGCGGGCGCAGAGGTCGAAGGGCGTGCGCCTGCTGGGCGTGCGAGCCGCCGGTCTGATGGATTTCACGGTCAGCGGCAGACAGGCGAGATTGGATGAGGCCGAACATTCGGGCAGGGAGGCCGAGGTGGCTCTCGACGATGTGCGGAGAAAATTCGGGACGGCCGCGATCTCACAGGCCTCACTGCTCAGCAGGCACCCGAATTCCGAATAGCCGGTGAGGTGCGCCATAGTCTGAGGACGCAGTGGGAATCCGGGCGATGCCAGGCTCCCGAGATGTTTTTTCAGTGTTCAGAGACTATGATTGTGTCATCAGGCCAGAGTAAGGAAACGGGGGTTCGAAATGCCACTCTCCGATCACGAACAGCAGCTGCTCGATCAGTTGGAGAAGCAGCTTCGCAGTGAAGACCCACGTTTCGCACGCAATATCTCGGAAACCCAGGCCGCAGCCACTGGACCGGGGTTCTCCGCGAAGCGATTCGTGGTGGGAATTCTGCTCACGCTGGTGGGGCTTGCAGCGACGATCTTCGCCATCTGGATGGTGGCGAACAGCGCCTGGTGGATCGCCCTCGGCGTCGTCGGCTTCGGTCTCATGGTTGTCGGGATGTACTGGGCGTTCAGCCGCCCACGCCAGATCGGCGACAAGTCGAAGCGCACTCAGTCCGCGAACGGTTCCAAGTCCGAGGCGAAGGGTCCGTCCGGTTTCATGAACCGCCTCGAAGACCGGTGGGAGAAGCGCCAACGCGGCGAATGATTTGACCCTGAGCCGCGTCTGCGCCGTGGCAGTAGGAATTCTTCTGTCATTGCACCCGCCCGGGAGCCAAGCGTCCTCATCATTGAGGGCGCTTTTTCGTTGCCAGGATCTCTCCGAACCTGCCCGCCGGGCAGGTGCCTTCGGCCTTGCAGCCCCGGTAGCGGCGAGCCGGCTGGGCAAGCGCCTTCCGCTCCGCGGCCGTGCCGGCTGCGAACCCGTGTCCCATCTGTGCGGCCCCCTTCTGCAGGTGCGATGAGGGACGCCACGCAATGCGAACATCCGATGCAGCCGAGTACCGGCAGCGGCCCCGAGGGCGAGATTCGGCACACAAGAGGCTCGAGGCTCAGGTCAGCTGCACCAGAGAACGGCCAGCCTTACAACGGGGCGCCAGGGGCACGCGCAGTTGCGCCGGACAGGCGCAGCTGAGCCGGGCACGCGCAGACCGCCCCGGGCACGCGCAGATGCGCCGGGCACACGCACACGCCCAGGTCGGCCGAGTGGTTCTGCCGTCAGCGAGGCGGATTGAAGATGCTGGCCGGCCAGATCCTCGCGGTGATGCGGGCCCCGGGGGAGGCGTCCTCCGCGAGGTCGGTTCTCACCTCGTCGATGAGGGCGCTGACCTCGACCGCGGAGATCCCCTTCTCGCTGGCTCCGTACCGCCGGTTCTCAAGGGCGTCGATGAATGCGGCCAGGGGCGTGTCCCGGTCCGCGCTGTGCGACGATGACGAGGGTGCCGGGCTGCGCAACGCGGTGAATCCGTCACCGGTGTCACGAGCAGCCCCGGACGTCTCGGGCGCGGACTCCCCGGACGGAGCCTCGGACGGAGCCTCCGACTCCTCCGTTGCGCCTCCGGCCTTGTTCGCCAGTACGAGTTCATTGAACCGCAGCGTTCTGCTCGGGTCGAGACTCTGCCCATAGTCCGTAGACAGCGCCCTGACTTCCGTCCACACTGCTTCCAGATTCTCCGGATCTCGGGTGCGACGGCGACGCAGGATGAGCCTCCACAGGGCAGGGATGGCCGCAAGCAGGAGTATGACGAGGACGATGAGCCCGGACCACAGATATGTGCCGATGTTCGTCCCGGCAGGCTCGGCGGCCGCCGTCGTCTCTTCCTCGGAGGGGCTTTCGGATTCCCCGGCATCGGATTCCTCGGAGCCTTCTGTGGGCTCATCGGACGGTGAGGAGGTCTCCTCGGACTCCTCTTCGGAGTCCTCTCCGGTGCTGCCGCTGGCGACGGTCCATTTCGGCGGTTCGCCGGCGGGTCCGCCGGGAGTCGGTTCGAAGCGGACCCAGCCGGCATCTTCGAAGTACAGCTCCGGCCAGGCGTGAGAGTCCTGCATGCTGACGTCGAACCGGTCTCCGTTCTCGGTGCCTTCGCCGAAGCCCACGCCGATGCGTGCCGGAATGCCCATCGTTCTGGCCATGACCGTCATCGCCGAGGAGAACTGAACACAGTAGCCCTGCTTATCGGCGAGGAAATCCGAGATCGCGTCGCCGCTGGCCTTTTCCGGGGCGTCGAGAGAATATTCGAAGTCGCCGCCGCGGAAGTACGCCTGGAGCATAACGGCGGCCTCCCACTGATTCTCCGCGCCGGCGGTGACCTCCTCGGCGGTCTCCTGCACACTGTTCGGCAGGCTCTCAGGAACCTCGAGCTCGGTTTCGAAGTCACTGGAATCCACGGGTGTCGAGTTCTGCAGATCGCTGACGTTCGGATTCACCGACAGGTAGTCCATCGAATAGTCCTGGCCACCGGACTTCTCACCGTTGCCGACGATCGTCAGCGACTTCTCGTCGTAGATCCACCGACGGTCCAGTCCGGTCGGCTGCTGAGGTGCGTACGGGGTCGGCAGGTACTGCTGATCGTATTCATCGCTGACAGTGACGTTGATCCGCTCTTCACTGTAGTTCTTGTCCCGTGGCAGCCCCTCGGGCCAGGGCAGGCCCTCGTTCGCGATCGCGAACGCGTCGAGGGGGAACGGAGTCGGAGCCCAGGTCTGTCCGTCGAAGGAATTGATCGAGGTCAGCCTGATCGGCTGTCCCTCGTCATCGGTGGTGGAATAGTCGAATAGGACCGAATCGTCACGATCGCCGAGGTCGGCTCGCAGGTCGAGGAACGGGTTCGTCACCGTGAGATCGCCTTTGTCGCTGGCAGCGCGGTCGGGAAGAGTGGGCACCTCCGGAAGCAGCACGGGCGCGCCGATGCCGATGGCGACGGCGAGTGCCCCCGCCGCGGTCGCGGTGAGACCACTGCGCCACTTCGCCGCCGGGAAGTACGGGCTGAGTATGAGGAGGAGGAAGGCCGCCAAGATTGCGACGACGTGCCACCACTGCACCTGGGTGGGAGCGAAGAAGACGGGAATCATCCACAGGATGAGGAGCAGAACACCGCTGACCTTCGGAGCCTTGAGGTCAGCGACGAGCCCGTCGATGAGGATGGTGATGAGGGTGAACGCGATCGTCAGCATCGCGGTGAAACCGGGTGTGCTCGGTGCCGGTGGAGTCGTGGCGTAGAGGTCGCTGACGCCCTCCGAGAGAAGGTCGATGACCGTCGTGAATGAACTTGCGGTGGGAACGAAACCGAGGATCAGCGTGCTCGGTGCGCACAGGAGGAGGACCGTGATGAGACCGACCACGCATTGAGCGATCACTGCGGCTCCGGTGGCCCTGAGGGTGGGCACGCTGCGGAAGATCGCGCCCACGACCACGATCACCAGAATCGAGATGAGGACGGATGGAAGCCACGCGAAGTCGGAGAACACGGCGGACAGTCCCACGGCGGACAGGACCATTGCCACGAATACGGCGCAGGCCTCGAGCCAAACCGGTGACCGCCCGTCAGGGGCCTCGCGTGTGTCCGCGCTCATCGCTTCACCCGCTTCGAATCGAAGGTCGTCCATGATTCGGGCAGATCCTCGCTGAGCCCCAGCATCGTCATGTCGTTGATCTCGTCGAGGCTGCGGATGGTCACCGGCACGCGCCGAGAGAACTGGGCGGCCAGTTCCTTGCCGCGAGCCTCGTCGACGGCGCAGATGACGATGGTGTTGGGGTTGTCATGAGAGGGCAGCTGAACTCGACCGGCCTCGACGAGGGCGGTGAGCAGGCGCAGTCTGTCGATATCGCGTTGTCCTTTGAATCTGATGTGATGTCCGGGGGCGACGACGAAGACCTCGTAGTCGGAACGCAGGAATGCCGTTGCCGCAGCGGCAGCCGCGGCCAGTAGGAATTCCACCTCGACGGAGTCCGGATGGTCATCATCGCCGTGGAGATCGACGACGATGAGCGCGTAGAGCGTCTCCTCATCCGCTTCGTGCCGGACCATGAGCTCACCGGACTTCGCGGTGCTCGGCCAATGGACGTGCCGGAGATCGTCGCCGGGAACGTACTCACGAGTGTGGAAGTCCCGTGAGGTGTGGCCCGCTCGGATTCTCCCGTCGTCCAGGCGCGCCGGTCTGGCCGCCGAGTCGGAGGGGATGCGTGCGGGCAGGATCGGCACGGAGACCGCAATGGGGTAACCGGCGAGAACCTTCTTCTTCCTCGTCACCAGGCCGAACGGTCCCGACACCGTGATGAGCACCGATTCCACTCCGCTGAGGCCACGACGATTGGGAGTGAACGACGTCATCACAGTCTGTGACGCTCCGTGGGCCAGCGGCGGCACTTCGCCGACGGTCGAGTCGCCGAATCCGTCCGCGGCGAGGAAGTCGATCGTCGACGCCGGGATCGGCAGACGTCCGGTGTTGGTCACGAGAGCCTCGATTTCGACTTCCTTGCCTTCGGGGGCAAGGGGGTAGCGCTCCCGGGACTGAGGCAGGGCGACCGTCGGCAGGACCGTCCGCAGTGTGATCGAAACGCGACGTGTGCCCCAGGTGATCAGCAATGCAGACAGGAGCACCAGGGCCAGCAGCAGGAGCCCGGCAGGCAGCAGTCCGGGCAGCGCGAATCGGTATGCCGTGACGATCAGCGCTGCCCCGGCGAGGACGAAGATGATTCCTGAGGTGCTCAGACGCATGTGGTCACTGACCCGTGGAGATGGGAATTCGGGCCAACACTCGGCCGATGAGCTCGGCCGCGAGTTCGGAGTCGTCACCGTCGCGAGGAATGATGCGATGAGCCAGGATGGAGGGCGCGAGCGCCTGAATGTCGTCCGGAGTCACGAAGGTCCGACCGGACAGTGCGGCACGGGCCTTGGCCGCCCGGAGGAGGTGGACGCCGCCCCTGGGCGAACAGCCGAGGAGGATCGTCTGGTCGTTGCGGGTGGCGTGGAGGATGGAGACGATGTATTCGCGCAGCTGCCGGGCCGCGCTGACGTGTCGGACGATCTCACGTGCCTGGTTGATCTGCTCGAGGCTGGTCACCGGGGTCGCACTGGAGAGCGGATCGTGCTCGATCTGGTTGTCCAGGAGGTCGATCTCGTCCGCAGTGTGGGGATAGCCCAGCGAGATGCGAGTCATGAAGCGATCTCGCTGTGCCTCAGGAAGCGCATAGGTGCCTTCCATGTCGATCGGGTTCTGAGTGGCGACGACGATGAACGGTGAGGGCATCTGATACGTCGCACCGTCGATTGTGGCCTGCCCCTCTGCCATGCACTCGAGCATCGCGGACTGCGTCTTGGGGGAGGCGCGGTTGATCTCGTCGGCGATGACGATGTTGGCGAATACCGGACCCTGTCGGAACTCGAAGTGCTTGGTCTCCTGGTTGAACAGGTTGACTCCGACGACATCTGTGGGCAACAGGTCGGGGGTGAACTGGATCCGTCTCACCGAACCGTCCACGACCTTGCCCATGGCGCGTGCCAACAGGGTCTTTCCGACTCCGGGCACATCTTCGAGGAGGACATGGCCCCCTGCCAGGAGTGCTATCAGCGACAGGCCGACTGCATCGTCCTTGCCTTCGAGGACGGCGTTCATCGCCGTACGTGCCCGTGAGGTCAGTTGCTGCACCCATTCGATGTGCTCGGAACCGATCACGGAATTGGTCTGAGTACCTTCTTGGCTGATCGACATGAACCCATTGTCTCCTATCGCGCGCTCGGCATCCACATAGGACGTGTTCAGCCTCTTCCGAGCCCGCCCCCATTCGCCTCCCCGGCACCTGTCGGCCCCGGCCAGCGGACCCCATCCACTTCGCTCCCCACATCGCTCCACCGGAAACCCCCACTTCCCTCCCCACTTCCCTCCCCACTCTCCTCCCCAGCTTCTTCTCCATGCGGCTCTCCGAGTGGGCTCTCGCCCGGAAACTCGGGGTTCTCGGCATCTGTTCGTCCCTGACTGCACGTGGCACGGCGCCTTACGGAGGACGCGAAACAAGACGCGGAATCCCGCTTGCGACTCGCCGAACGCAAATTTTCCCCACTTTCCTCCACCTATCTGACCTGGTCTTATATAGCCTTGAGGGGAGACCGATAGTCGAAGTACTAGCTTGTGTGGAGGGAAGTGGAGTACTGTGGTTGCTATCGGAGCCGATCGGGTTTCGAAAGGGGTGAGACGACATGTTCTTGGGCACTCATATGCAGAAGCTCGACGACAAGGGTCGGCTCATCCTGCCCGCAAAGTTCCGGGAGGAGCTTTCGCCCGGTCTCGTACTGACCCGTGGACAGGAGAACTGCCTCACCCTGTTCCCCACCACGGAGTTCGAAGCCGAGCACGAGCGAATCCAGAACGCGCCGAAGACGAATAAGGAAGCCCGCGACTACCAGCGTGTGTTCCTGTCGGCGGCCTTTGCGGATCAGCCGGACAAACAGGGGCGCATCACGGTCCCGAACATATTGCGGCAGTACGCATCACTTGACCGGGAAGTCGCAGTGATCGGCATGGGCAACCGCGTTGAGATCTGGGACTCACCGACATGGGAGAACTACCTGGTCGGCGCTCAGCAGGCATTCGCTGAGCGTGAGAGCGAGGTGATCCCCGGAGTGATCTGATTC
Organism: Brevibacterium marinum; assembly: GCF_011927955.1. NCBI lineage: Bacteria > Bacillati > Actinomycetota > Actinomycetes > Micrococcales > Brevibacteriaceae > Brevibacterium > Brevibacterium marinum. Next base: position 2,466,461 of record NZ_JAATJN010000001.1, read on the forward strand.
TGCTCGGGTTTGATCCTTGCCCGCCGTGTTCGAGTTTCGGGGAACTTCCCCGTTTCCGAAGCTCGGCAGTCCTGACACACTTCCCCGGTGCCAGGGCAGCGGCGGACAAGGTTCTGGCTCCAGCAGTTCAACCCCACGACAACCACCCACGAAGGACTCACCCCATGAACGAGCAGCATGTGCCAGTGCTCCTGGAGCGCGTGGTCGAGCTCATCGGAGTCGGAGTCCAGGCGGCCAGAGACAGAGGCCACACACCGATCGTCGTGGACGGCACCCTGGGCATGGGCGGACATTCGGAAGCCGTCCTCTCAGCCTTCCCCGATGCTCATCTCATCGGCGTCGACCGCGACACCCAGGCCATTGACATCGCCACCAGGAGATTGGCTCCCTTCTCCGATCGCACGGACATCGTCCACGCCGTCGATGACGAGATTCCCGGGATCCTCGACGACCTCGGAGTCGAATCGATCAGTGCAGTGCTGCTCGACCTCGGCGTCTCGTCCCTGCAGCTCGACGAGGACGAACGCGGTTTCTCCTATTCCCGACCTGCGCCGCTGGACATGAGGATGGACCGGACCCAGACGCTGACCGCCGCCGAGGTGCTGGCCACCTACTCCGAAGCCGAACTTCGCCGGATCCTGCGAGAGTACGGCGAGGAGAAGATGGCGGGCCGAATCGCGAAGATCATCGTCGCCGACCGTGGGCACGCACCGTGGGAGACCTCGCAGCAGCTCGCAGCGATGCTGGAACGGGTCCTTCCCCAGACGAAGAAGAGGTCCCACCCCGCCAAGCGGACGTTCCAAGCCCTGCGCATCGAAGTCAACGACGAACTCGGGGTGCTGCGAACCGCGCTCCCGGAGGCATTGAGGGCACTGCATCTCGGGGGAGTGGCGGTCGTCGAGTCGTACCAGTCCCTCGAGGACACGATCGTGAAGAAGATCTTCCGCACGGCGGCCACCACCTCGGCGCCGCCGGACATGCCGGTCGTCCCCGAAGAGCTCCAGCCGTGGCTGTCCGAGATCATCCGCGGGGCGGAGCGGGCTGACGGCGACGAAGCAGACAGGAACCCACGCGCCCAGAGCGTGCGATTGCGTGCAGTACAGAAGATCAGGGAGGCAAGATCGTGAGGAACGCTCAAGCAGCTGTCCGCCAACCCCGCGCCACAGAACGGACGCGACGCCTCGACGAAAGCAGCGGTCGGCAGGCGCCGCCGAGACTCAGACTCCTCAAATTCGAGTTGCCGAAGGCCAGAGTCCCGTTCTCGATGCTCTGCGTGGCGATCCTCGTCGCCACGCTCGTCGCGGTGCTGCTGCTCAACATCTTCATCTCCCACACGTCCTACCAGATCGATCAGCTCAACTCCGAGAAGCAGCAGCTGGCAGAGCAGAAGGACCAACTGGTGGAGGACAACTCCTATCGCGAATCCCCGCAGAACATCTCAATCGCAGCCGAAGAGCTTGGTCTGGTCCGCGACTCCTCGCCCGAGTTCCTCGATGCGAAGACCGGCAAGATCATCGATGCGCCCCCGATCGACGTGAGCGGGGAAAAGAAGCCGACAGTTGTGCCCGGCCCGCGTGCCGATACCCGTGAAGACCTGCGCCCCAACCTACGATCGGATGAGAAGCTTCCGGTGGTCGGCGGCAGTCCCAGCGAGGACATCGCCCCACCGGCTCAGGAAGCTCCGGAATAGGGCGAATCCACCAGCCGCTCGCCGATCAGCATAGAGCAAGGACAGTGACATGGGCCCACGAGCCACTCGGGTGAAGAAAAAGGGCGAACGAGGCAAACCCAACCTCCGCCTGCGGATGGCAGTGATCGCGAGTCTGTCCATCCTGGTTCTCCTCGTCACCGCGGGACGACTGGTCTCGATCCAGGGAATGGACTCGATGAAACTGGCCGAGAAGGCACTGTCGAATCGGCTGGTGACGAAGACGCTGCCTGCCGCACGAGGGCAGATCCTGGCCGACGACGGCACCGTCCTCGCCGACAGCGTCTCTCGATACCGACTCGTCGTCGACCAGCAGAACGTGGCCCAGTACGAGGTCGACGGAGAACTGGTCGGCGCCTGGGGTGCCGCCGAAGCACTGGCGAAGCCGCTGCACACCGACCCCGGAGTCCTGTACCCGAAGCTCGTCGGCGACAAACGGTGGAACCCTGTTGCCGAGGGCGTGACCTCGGAGACCTGGCGGGCCGTGAAGGATCTCAACATCCTCGGCATCTCAGCCGAGGAATACGCTGTGCGCTCCTACCCTGCGGGAGGAGTGGCGGGCAACCTCGTGGGCTTCATCAGTTCGGACGGAAAGGCGCAGGCGGGCCTGGAGAAGGCCTACAACGAACAGCTGAGTGGGCGCGACGGCCAGCAGCAGTACGAGCGCGGGGCACGCGGTGAGATCATCCCCCTGGGCGACAACAACATGCGCGAAGCCGTCGACGGTCAGGGCGTGCAGACGACGATCGACCCCGCACTGCAGTACTACGCCCAGCAGGCGATCGAGGAACAGCGGGTAGAACATGAGGCGGAATCCGCGTCGATCGTGGTCAAAGACATCAAGACAGGCAAGATCCTCACCGCGGCCGACGCCCCCAGCGTCGACCCGAACTCGCCGGGCAAGGTGGATGGGACCGACCGTGGGTCCCGCATCTTCACCGATGTGTTCGAACCCGGCTCAACGGCGAAGATGGTCACGGCTGCCGCTCTGCTCGACCAGGGGCTTGTCACTCCGGAACAGGAATTCACCGTCCCGGACAAATGGAAGGCACCCAATGGTGAGGAATTTCGGGACTCGGCCCCGCACCCAGACGAGAAGCTGACCTTCGCCGGAATCCTCGCCGAATCCTCCAACACAGGGACCCTCCTGGCCGGCAACGCACTCAGCGTGAAGCAGCGCTACGGGTACCTGGACAAATTCGGCTTCGGCTCGACTTCGGGCATCGACTTCCCTGCGGAGACGGCCGGCATCCTCAACAGCTACGAAGACTGGGACGGGCGAACCAAATACACGGTGATGTTCGGACAGGGCATGGCTGCGAATGCCCTACAGACCACCGACGTCATCGCGACCATCGCCAACGGCGGAGTCCACGTTCCCTCGAGGCTCGTCGACGGAACGGTCTCACCGTCGGGCAAGACGATTCCGAAGCCGGCGGACGAACCGCAGCGAGTCATCAGCGAGAAGGCGGCGGACCAGACACTGACCATGCTCGAAGGCGTCGTCGCCGAGGGCACGGGAAAATCCGCGGCCGTCTCCGGGTACCGGGTCGCCGGCAAGACCGGTACTGCCCAGGCTCCGGCCGCCGAGGGCGGAGGCTACGATGGATACACCGCCTCATTCGTCGGAGTTCTCCCCGCAGAAGACCCGCAGATCGCGATCTCCGTGACATTGCAGCGGCCCAGAAACGGCTATTACGGTGGTAGCGCCGCAGCCCCGGTCTTCTCCGACGTCGCCGGCTTCGCCATGCGCCACCTCAAGATCCCTCCGTCGACGGCGGAACCCCAGCTACCTGCTCGAGAATGGAAATAATGCGTATCTCACAGCTGCTGCCGGCAGCCCCAGGAACCGTCCACGGAGATCCGGATCGCGAGGTCAGCGGGGTCTCTCACGATTCGCGCACGGTCACGCCCGGCCAGCTCTATGCTGCGCTTCCGGGCTCGAACGTCCACGGGGCGCAGTTCGCTGCCGATCTCATCGGGCGCGGCGTCGACGCGATCCTCACGGACGCGGTCGGCTGGGACATGATCTCGGCACAGGTCGATGAGCGGGACCTCGCCGAGGTGACCGGGCTGATCGTGGAGCACCCCCGGTCCGTGCTCGGCTACGTCTCCGCCGCCGTGTACGGGACCTCGGGCAGCCCGCAGCTGATCGGCGTGACGGGAACGAACGGGAAGACGACGACGACCTACCTCGCCGATGGGATGCTCGAGGCACTCGGCCGCCGCACAGCTGTCATCGGCACGGTCGCGACGCTCATCGCCGGTGTCACCGAGCCGAGTGTGCGCACGACACCCGAAGCCCCCGAGCTGCATGCGCTGTTCGCGAAGATGCGCGCCGCCGATGTCGATGCCTGTGCCATGGAGGTGTCCTCGCATGCCCTGAGCCAGCACCGCGTCGACGGCGCCCATTTCGCAGTCTCCGGCTTCACGAACCTGTCCCAGGACCATCTCGACTTCCACAATTCGATGGAGGAGTACTTCGCGGCCAAGGCCATGCTGTTCACTCGGGCCTTCTCCGACACGGCGGTCGTCGTCGTCGAGGACCATTGGGGCGAGAAGATGGTCGAAGCTGCTCAGGTGCCGGTGCGCACACTCGGACGCGATGACCGCAGCGATTGGAGGATCGAACACACTCCAGGTGAGTCCGATTTCATCCTCCACCTCGACGGACCCGATGACGAGGGCATCGCCCTGCGCTCTCCGCTGCCGGGTGATTTCAACGTCACGAACACCGCGCTGGCCGCGGCCATGCTGCTGGAGGCCGGGATCGCGGCTTCCGATATCAACGCAATCGGGCGCTCCTTCACGGCGTCGGTGCCCGGCCGGATGGAGATCATCGACGTCAGCGGCCCGCGCGCCGAGGGTCAATCGCATCCGGAGCAGCTGCCGCGTGCGATCGTCGACTATTCGCACACTCCCGACGCGCTCGAGAAGGCCCTGGAGTCACTCGACGCCGACAGCGACGAACTGGTCATCGTCTTCGGTGCCGGCGGCGACCGCGACCGGGGAAAGCGCTTCGGCATGGGCCGAGCGGCCGCTCGGGGAGCAGATGTGATCGTTCTCACCGACGACAATCCGCGCACCGAGGACCCCAGCACGATCCGGGCCGCGATTCGTCAGGGCATCGATGCGGAGCGCGCGGCCGGCGGTGCACGTGTGAAGAAAGTCATCGAAGTGGCCGAACGCGGGGCCGCCATCGACGAGGCGATCGCGTCCGCGGCAGCCTCCACAACCGTGCTGATCGCAGGCAAGGGCCACGAGACGGGACAGTCAGCGGGAGGTGCCGTGACGGACTTCGACGACCGGTCGAGGACACGCTCAGCGCTGAGGACGCGACTCGACGGCACACAAACAGGTAAAGTTCACAGTTGATATGAAGCAACTGAGTGCAGCCGAAATCGCAACCGCCGTCTCCGGCGAGTTGTACGGCGTCGACCCCGAGACCAAATTGTCCGCCGGAGTGGTAACCGATTCGCGAGAAATCGGCCCCGGCGATATCTACATCGCCCGCCGAGGGGAGTCCTTCGACGGCATCGAATTCGCGGCGGCGGCCGTGGAGGCGGGTGCGGCGCTGATCATCGGCGAATCCGTGCCCACCCTCGACGATGCGACGCTGCCCACCGTCCTCGTCTCCGACGCCACAGAGGCACTTGGCCAATTGGCCAAGCACAGCATCGAGGCGCTGCGCGAGGCCGGTGAGATCACGGTCATTGCGATCACCGGCTCGGTCGGCAAGACCACCGTGAAGGATCTCGCCGCCGACCTGCTCGCAGGTGAGGCCGAGACGGTGTGGCCACCGAACTCCTACAACAATGAGGTCGGCGTCCCGCTGACCGCGCTGCGGGCCGGAGAGTCCACACGCTTCCTCGTGCTCGAGATGGGCGCCCGCTCGATCGGCAACCTGGCCTACCTGACGAGCCTCGTGAGGCCGGACATCGCCGTCGAACTCGCCGTCGGCACGGCCCACTCGGGTGTCTTCGGTTCGATCGAGAACACGGCCCGGGCCAAAGCGGAACTCGTCGAATCCCTTTCTGCAGGATCCGTTGCGATCCTCAACGCCGATGACTCCCGGGTGTCCGCGATGCGCGAGGTGCTCTCACCCGGGGTCGACACGCTGTGGTTCTCCCAGCGGGAATCGCTGCCCGAGTGGGTGACGACCGAGGACTCCGTGGTCCAAGGAACGTCGATCACCACCGACTCCTCGGGACATGCGGCGTTCACCTTGAACCTGCCGGGACAGGAAGCACGCGATGTGCGCTTGGCGCTGATCGGCGAGCATCACGTCGGCAATGCTCTCGCGTCGGCGGCCATCGCCCACGCCTGCGGTGTGGGCGTGAAGTCCATCGTGACCACACTCTCGACGTCATCGGCGGCAAGCCGCTGGCGGATGGAACTCATCGACTCGCCGTCTGGTGTGACGGTCCTCAACGATGCCTACAACGCCAATCCCGAATCGATGCGCGCCTCCCTGAAGACGCTGGCGTCGATGGGCCGCGGCGACGAGGAGAGCCGGCCGCGCCGGACCTTCGCCGTCCTCGGCGAGATGCTCGAGCTCGGCGACGATTCGATCTCCGCACACTCCGACATCGGCGAACTCGTCGTGCGTCTGAACATCACCCGCACCATCGTCGTCGGCGAGGGCGCGAAGCCCATCTTCAACGCGGCGAACCTCGAAGGCTCCTGGGGCAACGAGGCGAGCTGGGTCGCTACCGCCGCCGAGGCGAAGGACCTGCTGACCGCCGAACTGACCACAGGCGACATCGTCCTGTTCAAATCCTCCCGAGACGCCGGCCTGCGGCACCTCGGGGATGACATCGCCGGTGTATCGGGGGGCCAATGATCGCCGTACTGCTTGCCGCATGCCTGGCACTGATCTTCGCCCTGGTCGGCACACCGCTGTTCATCCGCGTCCTCGTCAAACGCGGCTACGGACAGTTCGTCCGTGACGACGGGCCCACCTCGCATGCGACGAAGCGCGGCACCCCGACGATGGGCGGCGTCGTCATCATCGGTGCCGCCTTGCTCGCCTACCTGCTGGGACACCTGTTCACCGGGTCCGTTCCGACCGCCTCGGGCCTGCTCGTCCTGTGGTTGGCCGCAGGACTGGGCGTGGTCGGATTCCTCGACGACTTCATCAAAATCAAGAAGCAGCGCTCCCTCGGGCTGCGGCCGGTGCCCAAGCTCATCGGTCAGGCGTTCGTCGGCATCTCCTTCGCCGTGCTCGGTCTCCAGTTCCCGAACTCGTTCGGAGAGACCCCGGCGTCGACGAAGATCTCCTTCATCCGCGACACCAACCTCGACCTGGCCTTCGGGTCCGCCGTGCTCGGTCTGGTCCTGTTCGTCATCTGGGCCAACCTCATCGTCACTGCGGTGTCCAACGCCGTGAACCTCACCGACGGACTCGACGGTCTGGCCGCGGGCGCATCCGTGGTCGTGTTCGCCGCCTACGTCGTCATCGGCACCTGGCAGTCGACGCAGAACTGCAACCTGATGTCCGAGGCCACCAGCGCCTGCTACTACATGCGCGACCCACGCGACCTGGCCATGGTCGCCGGCGCGATGGCCGCCGCCTGCTTCGGCTTCCTGTGGTTCAACACCTCGCCCGCGAAGATCTTCATGGGCGACACCGGCTCTCTGGCCATCGGCGGAGCGATCGCCGGACTGGCCATCATGTCCCGGACAGAGCTTCTGCTCCTCGTCCTCGGCGGACTCTTCGTCATCATCACCCTGTCCGTGATCATCCAGGTCGTCTCGTTCAAGACCACCGGCAAACGGGTCTTCCGCATGGCGCCGCTGCAGCACCACTTCGAACTGAAGGGGTGGGCCGAGGTGACCATTGTGGTCCGCTTCTGGATCATCGCGGCTCTCTTCGTCATCGCCGGAATCTGCCTCTTCTACGCGGAATGGGTGTCCCGTATTGGCTGAGAACCCCGTCACCGACTACCCGAACGCCGATGCGATCCCGGCCGCGCTGATGGGACCCAGTTCGTCTCTGGACGGCCTGCGGATCCTCGTCACCGGACTCGGTGTGACGGGGTTCCCCGCTGCCGTCCACCTCGGCGAACGCGGAGCAGACGTGATCGTCGTCGACGGCGACGATCAAGCGGATGTGAGTGAGAAGGCGCAGATCCTCGAAGTCTTCGACGTCGACATCCGACGCGGCCCCGAACATGTGGAGACGCTGCCCGAAGAGTCGCTCGACCTGGTTGTGACCTCCCCGGGCTGGCGGCCCGACCACCCGCTGCTGCTGGCCGCCATGCAGGCGGGAGTTCCCGTGATCGGCGAGGTCGAACTCGCGTGGCGGATCCGGGGCACCAACGATGCCCAGTGGCTGACGATCACCGGCACCAACGGCAAGACCACGACCACGACGATGCTCGAATCCATGCTCCTGGCCCACGGTCTGAAGGCGAAGGCCTGCGGCAACATCGGCGCACCGCTGCTCGAGGCAGTGCTCGAACCCGGCCTCGAGGTCCTCGCGATCGAGCTCTCGAGCTTCCAGCTGCACTGGCAGGACTCGCTGAGCGCGGATGCCTCGGCAGTGCTCAACATCGCACCCGACCATCTGGACTGGCACGGAAGCGCTGACGCCTACGAAGCCGACAAAGCCAAGATCTATCACCAGACCAAGACTGCGTGCGTCTACAACGCCGCCGACGAGGTGACCCTGCGGATGGTCGAGGACGCCGACGTCGTCGATGGCGCCAAGGCGATCGGCTTCACCACGGGAATCCCGCGACCGGGGGAGCTGGGCGTCGTCGAGGACCTGCTGGTCGATCGCGCATTCATTCCGCAGCGCTATTCCTCGGCCGCCGAACTCGCCTCCCTCGACGATGTGGCGACCGCGACCGGAGTGGCCGGGCAGAGGCCGGCCGACCACCAGATCTCGAATGCCCTCGCCGCGGCCGCGCTGGCACGCAGTGTCGGAGTGCCCGGCCCAGCGATCGCCGAGGGTCTGAAGAACCACTCGCTCGGTGCCCACCGCATGGTCACCGTCGCCGAACGCGACGGGATCCGTTGGGTCGACGACTCCAAAGCGACGAACACCCACGCTGCCAATGCCTCGCTGAACAGCTTCGATCCGATCATCTGGATCGCCGGTGGGCTGCCGAAGGGTGCTGACTTCACACCGCTGTTCTCCGATCACGGCCATCGGCTGCGGGCGCTCGTACTCATCGGGGCCGACGACACCGCGTTCCGAGAGGCCGTCGCGGCGACCGTGCCCGATCTTGACGTGATCAGGATCGAACCCGCACTCGCCGTGGACTCGGGTGTGCCCCGACGCCGAGGTGAAGCCGTGGTCGCGGCAGCGGTGGACGCGGCCGCGAGCATCGCAGTCTCCGGAGACACCGTGCTGCTGGCCCCCGCCGCGGCCAGCATGGACCAGTTCCTCAACTACAACACTCGAGGTGAACTCTTCACTCAGGCTGTCCACTCCCACCTGGAGAGCTGAGATGGGACGGCAGACAACCGCGAGGTCTCAATCACGCCGTCGTCCGAGCTCGACCAGATCGGCCGAACCGGCCGTCGGTCACGCGCAGACCACGGCACCGAAGAGGACTCCGGCGTCGAAGACCGGTGAAGAGGAGCCCGAGTCGAACAAAACCGGGCCGAAGAAACCAGAGCCGAACAAGACCGGGCAGAAGAAACCTGGGCAGAAGAAGCCCGGCACAGCGAAGTCGGCGACGAAGACGAGCACCTCGAAGAGACCCGGCACGAAGAAGCCCAGGACGAAGACGAGCACGTCGAAGAGGACTGCTGCCACGGCGCGTAGCGAATCCCGCCGGAAGAAGACGACGAGTGCACCCCGGAACTCGGGGACACGAACCCGGCCCCGAGGCGGCACCGGCGGTAGGCGGCCCGGCACCGGCGGTGCGCGGGCTGTGCTGTCGTCGGTGCGGCGAGAGCTCGTCCGCGTCTCCGACTATCCGCTGACGACGTACTATCTGATTCTGGTCTCCGTCCTCGCGCTGACTGCGTTGGGGCTCGTCATGGTCCTCTCGGCGTCCTCGATCACTTCATACGACGGGGGCGAGGGCTCCTCGTTCGCCTACTTCAACAAGCAGGCGGGGTTCGTGGCGGCGGGCGCCATCCTCATGGTCGCAGCTACATTCGTCTCACTGTACATGTGGGGCAGGCTTGCATGGTGGGGACTGGGGATCGGCGTGGCGATGCAGGCTGCCGTCTTCGTTCCCGGACTCGGTCGGTCGATCAAGGGCAACGCCAACTGGATCCAGCTCGGAGGCTTCCAGGTCCAGCCCTCCGAGTTCCTCAAGATCGCACTGGCCGTGTGGCTGGGGTACGTCCTGGCCAAAAAATACGGGAAGATGACGACCTTCGGCCATGCCATGATCCCCGTCGTCCCCGGCATCGCCCTCGCCATCGGCCTCATCGTGGGCGGCAATGACCTCGGCACGGCGCTGGTTCTCATGGCAATGGCTCTCGCCTGTCTGTTCATCGGTTTCTTCCCGTGGAGATACTTCCTCCTGCTCTTCGGTTCGCTCGCTGCGATCACCGTGTTCTTCGTCCTCAGCTCCGAGAACCGCCTCAGACGCATCACGGCCGCACTCACCGGTCATGCGGACCAGACCGCCTCCGACATCACCGGCCAAGCCTGGCAGTCGAACCATGGTCTGTTCTCACTGGCCTCCGGCGGCTGGCTGGGAGTCGGGCTGGGGGCGAGTCGCGAGAAATGGTCCTGGCTGCCGGAAGCGCACAATGACTTCATATTCGCCATCATCGGAGAAGAGCTCGGACTGGTCGGTTCCCTGGCAGTGATCCTGTTGTTCGCCGCCCTGGCCTACGGGATGATCCGGGTGATTATGCGCTCGGAATCCATGTTCATCCAGGTCGCGACGACCGGGCTGTTCGCGTGGATCATCGGACAGGCCGCCATCAACATCTGTGTGGTGACCGGACTGCTGCCGGTCATCGGGGTGCCATTGCCGTTCGTATCCTATGGTGGGTCATCGATCATCGCCTCGCTGTTGGCGATCGGGATCGTCCTGTCCTTCGCGAGAACCGAGGATGGTGCCGCGGCAGCCATCAGGGTGCACAAGGACAGAATGAGATCTTCATTCGCAGTACTGGCCAGAAAGAGAAAGAAGTGAGATGACGAGCATCCTCCTTGCCGGTGGAGGAACCACCGGCCATATCTCGCCGATGTTGGCGATCGGTCGCGAGCTGCGCGAGACCCACCTCGACCGGGACGTCATCGCGCTCGGCACCGCCGACGGACTCGAGGCCGATATCGTCCCGAGGGCCGGCTTCGAACTGCTCACGATCGACAAGGTGCCCATGCCGCGATCGATCGGTGCCTCGGCCCTGAAGTTTCCCAAGCGCTTCGCCGACACCATTTCGGACGTCAAACGGATCATCGCAGACAGGGACGTCGAAGCCGTCGTCGGCGTCGGCGGCTATGTCTGCCCGCCGGCCTTCATCGCAGCCAAACAGGCGAAGATCCCACTGATCGTCCACGAAGCCAACGCGAAGCCCGGGATGGCCAACCGCCTCGGCGCGGTCCTGACGAAACCGGGGATGGTCGGCGTCACCTTCCCGGACACGAAGCTGCGCAACTCGACGCTTGTCGGCATGCCGATGCCGACGGAGATCACCGCGCTCGACCGCAGCGACTCCACCCAACGGCAGGCGTGGCGAGCCGACCTCGGCCTTCGCGACGACAGACCGGTCCTCGTCGTCACAGGGGGATCCTCAGGGGCGCAGCGCATCAACGACGCGTTCCTCGCGGCGGCCCCGGTGTGCCAGGACAAGGGTGTGCAGGTCCTGCACATCACCGGTGCCGGCAAGGACGACGCCCTGCGGGAAGCCGCCGCCGAGCTGCCCGACTACCACGTCGTCGACTACGTCGACGGCATGCACAGAGCCTACGCGGTCGCCGACCTGCTCGTGGCACGCTCGGGAGCGGCCACTGTCTCCGAAGCCACCGTCGTCGGTGTGCCCGCGCTCTACGTCCCCCTGGCCATCGGCAACGGCGAACAGCGACTCAACGCAGCCGGAAGCGTTCGAGCCGGCGCCTCGCTCCTCGTCGACAATGCGGACTTCACCGCCTCCACGGTGACGGAGCAGATCCTGCCCCTCGTGACCGACGGCGCCCGCTTGGATGCGATGCACCGGGCCGCCCTCGGCCTGGCGTATCCGACCAATGCCGCCACCACCATGGCCACAATCGTCACACGCGCGCTGAGAGGTTGATCATGAGCACAGCTGAAATCGTTCCCGCCACGGAGCTGGGGGCCGTCCACTTCATCGGGATCGGCGGTTCGGGCATGTCCGGGATCGCCAGGATCATGGTCATGAACGACGTCACCGTCTCCGGCTCGGACGCGAAGGAATCGGCGGTCGTCGAGGTGCTGAGGACCCTGGGCGCCAGAGTCGAGATCGGGCATACGGCGGACAACCTCGGCGAGGCCGACACCCTCGTCATCTCCTCGGCCATTCGGCGGGACAATCCCGAACTCGTCGAAGCCGAACGCAGGGGACTGCGCATTCTGCACCGCTCGGGTGCACTGGCCTCGCTGATGGCCGACCGACGTGCCGTTGCGGTCGCCGGCACCCACGGCAAGACCACGACGACCTCGATGACGACCGTGGCGCTGCAGGCCTGTGGACTCGACCCGTCGTTCGTCATCGGGGGAGTCCTGTCGACCACGGGCACCAACGCCCATCTGGGGACCGGGGACGTCTTCGTCGCCGAAGCCGACGAATCGGACGGGTCGTTCCTGCTCTACGAACCGATGATCGGCATCCTCACCAACGTCGAGGCCGATCACCTCGACCACTACGGCACCCCCGAGAAAGTGCGGGAGGCATTCGTCGAATTCTGCACCGGGATCGGAGCCGACGGCGGCACGGTCATCGCCTGTGCCGACGACCAGGGGGCCCTCGACGTCGCCGAACATGCGAGGGAGCAGGGCACCTCCGTCATCCTCTACGGAACCTCCGAGGCGGCCGATGTCCGCCTGCGCGAATTCCGTTCAGGGCTGGTCTCCGAGTTCGTCCTCGACGTTCCGGGCCATGTGGACCCGCTGCCGGTGGCGCTGCGTCAGCCGGGAACCCACAATGCGCTCAACGCGACGGCCGCCATCGCCGTCGCGCACGCCCTCGACGCGGATGTGACCAAAGCGGCCGGCGGCCTCGGCGGCTACGGGGGCACCCGGCGCCGCTTCGAGGAGAGGGGCATCGCTGCCGGTGTCCGCGTCATCGACGACTACGCCCACCACCCGACAGAGCTGCGAGCGGTCCTCAGCGCCGCCCGCGGTGTCGTCACCGAGGAAGGACGTGTGTGGGCGATCTTCCAACCGCACCTGTACTCGCGGACGATGGAATTCCGCACCGAATTCGGTGAGGCGCTCGGATTGGCCGATGAGGTGGTCGTGCTCGATGTGTTCCCGGCCAGAGAGGACCCGGTGCCGGGGGTCACCGGTGCGCTCATCGCCGACCGGGTTCCGCACGAGAACGTGACCTTCATCGAATCATTCGGCGATGCGGTGCCCTATGTGGCCGCGCGCGTGCGACCCGGAGACCTCGTGCTGACCCTCGGGGCAGGGGATGTGACGATTCTCGGACCAGAGCTGCTGACCGCCTTGGAGGCCTGAACGCGATGGTGCCCCTTCCCGAGCCGCGCACCGACGACGATTCCACCGCGGACCTCACCGGGGTCATCCGCGCACGCCGCAAGCAGATCTGGCGCAACCGCCTCCTCGTGCTCGGCGTCGTGGTGGTCGTGCTCGTCTTCGCCGGCGTCGTCTGGTTCTCCCCGCTGCTGGCCCTGGACAAGGTCGGTGTCAAAGGCAGCGACCTGGTCGACAACGAGCAGATCTCGGACTCCGTGGTCAAGACCTTTGGAGGCACTCCGCTGCCACGGGTGCGGCCGGGTTCGGTGGAGAAAGACGTGCTCGAAGAATTCCCACGGGCGAAGGAAGCCTCGGTGCACTACTCGGGACCCCGCAGCCTGAGCATCGAGGTCACCGACCGCACCCCGGTGCTGGCGGTGACCACCCAGAACGGCTTCGATCTCTACGATGCCGAAGCCGTCGACCTGGGCGCCGTCGACGAAGCGCCCAAGGGCGTGACCGTGCTCGAAGACTCCGATGGTGCCCCGAACCAGGAGACCGTGTCCGCCGTGATCCGATTCATGGGGGACCTGCGACCGGAGCTCCGTTCGGACCTGGCCTCGATCCGTGCCGAGGACGAGGAGAACCTCACCGGCGTCATCGTCGCCGGAGACGATCGGGCCAAGGTGGCCTTCGGCGACAGTACGAGCGCGAGTCTGAAGATGCGGACCGCGCTGCAGCTGGCCGCCGACGGACGCACCGATATCGACGTCTCCGTGCCCTCGGTGCCCGTGACCGACTGAAAACCCCCGAAAGCCGTCCCTCGCCCGTCATTGACGCCGACACACCGGGGCCGGAGTTTGGCCGATGTCCGACACTCCGGCGAGAATGGTTGCAGTGGTGTTGCCCCGGACAATAGCCTCAGGGCAGAGAAGACTTTTCGAATTTGCACGCAGATGATGCGTGGACGATGCGCCGAAAGAGGAACCGACTTGGCTGAATTCCCACAATCCGGAGCGAACATCAAAGTTGCCGGTACCGGCGGCGGTGGTGTCAACGCTGTGCAGAGGATGATCGACGTCGGGCTGCGAGGCGTGGAATTCATCGCAATCAATACGGACGCCCAGGCCCTCGTGCTTTCGGACGCAGATGTGAAGCTCGAAATCGGACGCGACCAGACCCGTGGACTCGGAGCCGGCGCCGACCCCGAGATCGGACGCAAGGCCGCGGATTCCAGCGAGGAAGCCATTCGCGATGCGCTCGAAGATTCGGACATGGTCTTCGTCACCGCGGGTGAGGGCGGTGGCACAGGCACCGGTGCAGCCCCGGTCGTCGCCCGCATCGCACGATCGTTGGGAGCCCTGACCATCGGGGTGGTCACCCGCCCATTCACCTTCGAGGGACGCCGCCGGTCCGCGCAGGCCGAAGCCGGCATCGCCGCCCTGCGCGAAGAGGTCGACACCCTCATCGTCATCCCCAATGACCGTCTGCTCTCCATCTCCGATCGCAGCGTCTCCGTCGTCGACGCATTCCGCTCGGCCGATGAAGTGCTCCGCTCGGGTGTCCAGGGCATCACGGACCTCATCTCCGTTCCGGGGCTGATCAACCTCGACTTCGCCGACGTCAAATCCGTGATGCAGGATGCCGGCACGGCGCTGATGGGAATCGGAGCGGCCACCGGGGACGATCGCGCAGTCCAGGCCGCGGAATCCGCCATCGCCTCGCCTCTGCTCGAAGCCAGCATCGACGGTGCGCACGGAGTGCTGTTCTGCATCAAGGGCGGTGCCGACCTCGGTCTGTTCGAGGTCAACGAGGCGGCCCGGCTGGTCCAGGAGGCGGCCCACCCGGAGGCGAACATCATCTTCGGCGCGGTCATCGACGACAACATCGGCGACGAATGCCAGATCACTGTCATCGCCGCCGGTTTCGACAACTCCATGTCCGGACAGGAGTCAACGGCCGGCGAGGCGGTTCCGGCGCCGTTGCCCACGACTCCGAACACCACCGAAGCCGAACCCGCCCCCGTCTCGGCGGAGTCCGAGCCAGAAGTCGAAGCCGAGCCCGAGACCCACAGCGAAGAGCACCAGGTCCCGAGCTCCCTGCCCAACGAACGCAGCAGCTCGAGCCTCGACAACGACCTCGACATCCCGGATTTCCTCAAATAAGATGCTGCACTCGAGATTCGTCGTCCCCGGAAGGCTCAACGCCCACGTGGCGTTCACCGACCGGCACGGCGGCTACTCGAGAGGCGACCTGTCCTCGTTCAACCTCGCACGGCATGTCGGCGACGAAGACGAGCTGGTCTCGGCCAACCGCGCCGCATTGGCACAGGTGCTCGGGCTCAGCGGCGAACGGCTGAGCTTCGTCTCCCAGGTCCACGGGACCGATGTTCACGTCATCGATGGTCCTGAACAGCTGCGCGAGACTCCGGCCACAGCCGATGCCCAGGTCACGGTGCGCAGCGGCATCGGCCTGGCCATCATGGTTGCGGACTGCACACCGATCATGCTCGCCGATCCGGAAGCCGGTGTGATCGGTGCGATCCATGCCGGGCGCCCCGGCATGGCAGCCGGGGTCGTTGGTGAAGCGGTTGCGCGCATGCACGGGCTGGGAGCCACGGACATCCACGCTGTCATCGGCCCTTCCGTGTGCCCTCGCTGCTATGAGGTTCCAGCTGCGATGAGGGACGAAGTCGCGGCAGTCGAACCTGTGGCCGCTTCAGTGTCGGTGACCGGAACTCCCGCCCTCGACGTGGCAGGTGCGGTTGCGGAGCAGCTGCGCAGACGAGGCGTGAGCATCGACCATTTCTCACGCACATGCACGAGAGAGTCCGAGGATCTGTTCTCCTATCGGAGACACGGGTCCACAGGAAGATTCGCCGGTGTCGTTTGGCTCCAGGAAGAAAACCCGACGACACACCCATGAGACTGACGCGCCAGGCAGGTCTGTTGAGATAGTTTGGCGGCAGGCGAGGAAGCGCCGAAGGCCGAGGAGAGTAGAAATGTCAGCAATCAAGAAGACGCTGGAATACTTGGGTTTCGTCGAAGAAGAGGACGAGACCGTCGACCGTCGTGATCGTGAGGATCGCCGCGATCGTGAGGTCATCGACACCTATGAGGAGGAGCCTGTCGACGAACACGTCGAAGACGAGGAACGGCCCCCCGCCCAGGTGACGCCGATCCACCCGTCACCGATTCGTCCAGTTGACTCTCCGGCGCCAGGAATCTCCATGAATCGCATCAAGACCATCCACCCCCGCAGCTACAATGACGCCATGGTCATCGGTGCCGCGTTCCGTGAGGGAACCCCAGTGATCATGAATCTCTCCGAAATGGACGAGAACAACTCGAAGCGCCTCGTCGACTTCTCCGCAGGTCTGATCTTCGGTCTGCACGGATCCATCGAGCGCGTCACCAACAAGGTGTTCCTTCTCACGCCCGAGAACATCGAAGTCAGCGGTGAGAACGAATCTGATCCGGACGCCCAGGCGAGCTTCTTCAACCAGAGCTGATCCGCTCGACTTCCCGGGGGCGTTCGCCCGACTTCGGGCCGTTCTCTCGGGAGAACGGGATGGTGGCCCGGAGGGCCGGGTGCTCACTCCCGGAGAATCGGGTTGTCCACCCGCGGCAATCGGGTTGGTCACTCGCGGAATGGGGAGTGTTCTGATCCCATCCTCAGCTCGAGCGTATAAACTGGGGCTGACAGTTAAGCATCAAGGAAAGGCACGAGGAAACACGTGGCCATCATCTTCTACATCCTCGGCACCGCGCTCAGTCTCTACGTCTACGTTCTGCTGGCGCGAGTCGTCCTCGATCTCGTGCAGGTCTTCTCGCGCGACTGGAAGCCCTCAGGATTTCTGCTCGTCCTGGCAGAGATCGTCTACACTCTGACCGATCCGCCTCTGCGACTGCTGCGCAAGGTGATTCCGCCCCTGCGCCTGGGACAGATCTCTCTCGATCTGGGCTTCATCGTGCTCCTGATCGGAATCCAGATCCTCGCATCCGTTCTGTTCAACCTCTCCCGGGTCAGTGTCTGAGCCACGATCGTCGGTTCGCTGCACTGCGTATCAAATCGGTTACACGACTGTTACATACTTCACGATGAATCACCAGCGATGATGCTCAGTTCGCGGAACTGATCCGAATATTGCTAGGCTCGATTATTACAACTTCGTCATACGAAGGCGTGGCACGGCTTTACTGCAGGACAAAACCGCAGGTGTTACGCTAATGTGACGTTGAAGCCGTCTATACGGCGGCAGCGTAATGAATGTAGATCGACCAAAGGTGACCTCATGGCGCTCACGCCTGAAGACGTAGTAAACAAGCGGTTCCAGCATGTGAAGTTCCGCGACGGGTACGACCAGGATGAAGTCGACGATTTCCTCGACGAGGTTGTCGTAGAGCTCCGCCGTCTCTACCAGGAGAACGACGAACTTCGTCAGAAGCTCTCCACCGCCGAACAGCGCGTCAAGGACGCTGGCGCTGGCGGCGCTGCCGCACCCGCGCAGGACATCGATGCGACTCAGGCCATGCCTGCAGCGGTGCCGTCCACCTCCTCGCAGAAGAACGACGAGGCGCCGAAGCAGTCACAGGCTCCCGACGCTCCGCCAGTTGCAGAACCTACGGAACAGTCCACGGCACCCGTGGTCAAGGAAGCGGCTCCCGCACCGCAGACCAACGCCCCGAACGAATCGGCCAACGGCGCAGCACCTGCAGCGGCGGGTACCGCCGCCGGTCTTGGCATCGGCGCGGGCATCGGAAGCGGCGACGGGGACGCTCACGGGCTCATCGCCTTGGCACAGCGCGTGCATGACGAACACGTGGCAGAGGGCGAACGTCGTCGCGACGAACTCATCAAGGGCGCCGAAGCCGAGGCCTCCGACATCGTCGGCAAGGCGGAGACGAAGCGCGACGAGACCCTGTCGACCTTGGAGTCGCAGAAGTCGACGCTGGAGCGTTCGATCGATCAGCTGTCGAACTTCGAACGTCAGTACCGCACACGTCTGAAGAGCTACCTCAACGATCAGCTGCGCGATCTCGAGAACTCCACGAGCCTGGCTCCGGAGACCCTCGAAGGCAACACCTTCGGCTCATCGTCGAATCACAAGCTCTGATCCGCCGGCACAGACAGTCAAGGTCCGGGAACTCGAACGGGTTCCCGGACCTTGTTCTTGCCCGAGTCGGAGGTGCCGCGGGTGGACGCCGAGGCGTCTTCGACCCGGGCACCTGTGAGTTAGAATGAGCCAAATGAACGATGATGCCACTGAGGCCAGACCCCGTCGGCGCAGAATGCTGGGGATGCTGTTCGGCATCGCCGTGATCGTGCTCATGGTGGACCAGTTCACCAAGTTCCTCGCAGTCACCTTCCTGGAAGGTCGCGAGCCGATTGCCGTCATCGGCAACCTCGCCGGATTCAACTTCTACCGCAATCCGGGGGCGGCTCTCGGGCTCGGGGCCGGAGTGACTTGGATCTTCCCGCTGATCGCGCTGGCCGTGTTCGCGGTGATCATCATTCTGTCGAGGAAGCTGGGCTCGATCACGTGGGCCGTCGGACTCGGTCTGCTGCTCGGCGGTCTGTTCGGCAACCTGATCGATCGTCTGTTCCGTCAGCCGGGGTTCCTCCACGGAGCGGTCGTCGACTTCATCGACCTGTCATTATTCATCTGCAACGTCGCCGACATTGCGATATCCGCAGCGGCCGTCACCCTCGTGGTGACCAGCCTGAGAGGCGTCGAACTGGACGGAACGGATTCCAAGCGCACGAGCACGATCGGAGAGGACACACATGGCTGAACGTTCGATTCTGGTACCCGAAGGCCTCGAAGGCCAGCGGGTGGATTCGGCACTGTCGAAGCTGCTGGGGCTCTCCCGGACCGCGGCCGCCGACATCTGCGCCGAGAGCGGTGTCCAACTGGCCGGGCGCGTCGTCGCGAAATCCGACCGGGTCGAAGCCGGAGAACGCCTCGACATCATGATGCCCGAACCCAACAGGCCGCTCGAAGTCGTGCCGGACCCGGTTCCCGGGATGAAGATCGTCCACGACGAAGAGTCCTTCGTCGTCGTCGACAAACCCGTCGGCGTCGCTGCCCACCCGGCACTGGGTTGGAAGGGACGCACCGTCGTCGGCGGTCTCGCCGCCGCCGGGTACCGGATCGCCACGTC
The DNA here is from genome assembly GCF_011927955.1 of Brevibacterium marinum. NCBI lineage: Bacteria > Bacillati > Actinomycetota > Actinomycetes > Micrococcales > Brevibacteriaceae > Brevibacterium > Brevibacterium marinum. The sequence goes on from NZ_JAATJN010000001.1 coordinate 2,485,909, forward strand.
CGGGGCCGCGGAACGACAGGGGATCGTCCAGCGACTCGACGTCGGCACCTCCGGCCTGATGGTGGTGGCGAAGAGCGAATACGCCTACAGCGTGCTCAAACGTGCCTTCAGAGAGCGCACTGTCGAGAAGACGTACCACGCGGTCGTCCAGGGGCTGCCGGATCCGGTGCTGGGCACCATCGATGCGCCGATCGCGCGACATCCCCGGCATGACGGGCTCTATGCCGTGCACAGCGGGGGAAAGAACGCCATCACACACTACGAGGTCCTCGAAGCGCATCGACGGGCCGCGCTGGTCGAGGTCCACCTCGAGACGGGACGAACTCACCAGATCCGCGTCCATTTCGCAGCGACGAAGCATCCTTGCGCCGGTGATCTGCCCTACGGGGCCGATCCCGTGCTGGCTCGGGACCTCGGCCTGGAGCGTCAGTGGCTGCATGCCGTCAAACTCGGATTCCATCACCCCGATTCCCAGAAGTGGGTGGAATTCGAGAGCGGTTACCCGGCGGATCTGCAGGACGCCATGGATCGCATCCGCACACCCTGAACACGGTCGCAGGGGTCTGCCGAAAAGGGGTGCAGAGGTCTGCTGAACGGGGTCGCAGGGGTCTGCTGAGCGAGCCGTCGATGGTCTAAGCTGGGGGTCGCACCACAGGTCACATCAGAGGGAAGGCAGCCAGTGCCGACAGACGATTTCGTCCATCTTCACGTCCACACCGAATACTCCATGCTGGACGGGGCGGCGCGGCTGACCGACCTGATGGCCGCGACCAAGGCCTCAGGGATGTCGGCCATCGCGACGACCGACCACGGCTACCTCTTCGGGGCATTCGACTTCTGGTCACAGGCGATCGCCGCCGACCTCAAACCCATCATCGGTGTCGAGGCCTACGTCACTCCGGGAACGGATCGGCGTGACAAGACAAGGGTGAAGTGGCGCACCGATGAGTCGCAGAAGCGCGATGACCTCTCCGGCGGCGGTGCGTACACTCATATGACGCTGCTCTCGCGTAACAACACGGGCATGCGCAATCTGTTCAAGGCCTCGTCCTACGCCTCCCTCGACTCGGTCTTCAGCAAATGGCCGCGCATCGACCAAGACCTCCTCGAGACCTACTCGGACGGACTGATCGCGACCACGGGTTGCCCCTCCGGCGAGATCCAGGTCCGCCTGCGCCTGGGCCAGTACGAAGAGGCCAAGGCTGCGGCCGGCAAATACCGTGAGATGTTCGGCAAAGACAACTACTACGTCGAACTCATGGATCATGGGCTCTCCATCGAGAAACGGGTGACGAAGGACCTGATCCGCCTGTCGAAGGAGATGGACATTCCGCTGGTCGCCACCAACGACCTGCACTACACCCACGAATCCGATGCGAAGGCGCACGAGGCGCTGCTGGCCATCCAGTCAGGATCGAAACTCATCGAACCGACCTATGACCAGGGAGGGTCGCGCTTCGCGTTCTCGGGTTCGGGCTATTACCTCAAATCGGCGGCGGAGATGCGTGCGCTGTTCTCGGAGTTCCCCGAAGCCTGTGACAACACCCTCGAGATCGCCGAGAAATGCGAAGTCTCCTTCGACACCTCGGCGAACTACATGCCGAAGTTCCCCTGCCCACCCGGCGAGGACGAAACCTCCTGGCTGGTCAAAGAGGTCCAGAAGGGACTCGAATACCGGTACCCGAGCGGAATCCCCGACGATGTGCGCAAACAGGCCGATTACGAACTCGACATCATCATCTCGATGGGCTTCCCCGGATACTTCCTCGTCGTCGCCGACTTCATCAACTGGTCGAAGGACAACGGCATCCGCGTCGGCCCAGGGCGCGGTTCGGGCGCGGGCTCCATGGTCGCCTACGCCATGCGCATCACCGACCTCGATCCGCTCCAGCACGGGCTGTTCTTCGAACGCTTCCTCAACCCGGACCGTGTCTCCATGCCCGACTTCGACGTCGACTTCGATGATCGTCGCCGCGGCGAGGTCATCGACTATGTGACGAGGAAATACGGCGACGAACGAGTGGCGATGATCGTCACCTACGGCACGATCAAAACCAAGATGGCGCTCAAGGACTCCGCACGAGTCCTCGGCAAGCCGTTCTCCATGGGAGAGCGGCTGACCAAGGCGCTGCCGCCTGCCGAGATGGCCAAGGACATCCCGCTGGCCGATATCGAGAATCCGGAATCGAAGCGCTACAACGAGGCAGGGGAGTTCAGGTCCTTCGTCGACTCCGACTCGGAGGCACGTGAGACCTTCGAGACCGCGAAGGGCATCGAGGGCCTGAAACGCCAGTGGGGCGTGCACGCTGCCGGCGTCATCATGTCCTCGGACCCGATCATCGACGTCATTCCGATCATGCGCCGCTTCCAGGACGGTCAGGTCATCACTCAGTTCGACTACCCCACATCCGAGGGTCTCGGACTGATCAAGATGGACTTCCTCGGACTGCGAAACCTCACGATCATCTCCGACGCGGTGGAGAACATCAAGTCCAATCGTGACTACGACCTCGACCTCGAACACCTCGACCTCGACGACCACGGTGCCTATGAGCTGCTCTCCCGCGGTGACACTTTGGGTGTGTTCCAGCTCGACGGCGGCGGACTGCGGGCACTGCTGCGGCTGATGAAACCGGACAACTTCGAAGACATCTCCGCAACGATTGCGCTCTACCGTCCGGGCCCCATGGGCGCCGACTCCCACACGAACTTCGCCCTGCGCAAGAACGGTCAGCAGGAAGTCACCCCGATCCACGCGGAGCTCGAAGAGCCGCTCAAGGACATTCTCGACACGACATACGGCCTCATCATCTACCAGGAGCAGGTGATGGCGATCGCGCAGAAGGTCGCCGGCTACTCCCTGGGACAAGCAGACATCCTCCGTCGTGCCATGGGCAAGAAGAAGAAGTCGGAGCTGGACAAGCAGCAGGTCGGCTTCTTCGGCGGAATGAAGGAGCGCGGCTTCTCCGAGGAAGCCTCTCAGGCACTGTGGGACATCCTGCTTCCGTTCTCGGACTACGCCTTCAACAAGGCCCACTCGGCGGCCTACGGCCTTGTGTCCTATTGGACCGCCTTCCTCAAGGCCCACTACACGGCGGAATACATGGCGGCCCTGCTCACCTCGGTGGGCGACAACAAGGACAAGCTCGCCATCTACCTCAACGAGTGCCGACGGCTGAACATCACGGTGCTGCCGCCGGACGTCAACGACTCCGCACTGCACTTCACCCCGGTCGGCGGCGACATCCGCTTCGGGATGGGGGCGGTGCGCAACGTCGGCGCCAATGTCGTCGACGGAATCGTCGAGGCCCGCGAGGAGAAGGGCAGCTACACCTCCTTCACGGATTTCCTCGACAAGGTTCCCAGCCATGTCTGCAACAAGCGCACGATCGAATCACTCATCAAGGCCGGCGGCTTCGATTCCCTCGGCCAGACCCGCAGATCGCTCGTCGAGGTCCATGAGGAAGCCGTGGACTCGGTGATCGGGGTCAAACGTCAGGAGGCCAACGGCCAGTTCGATCTGTTCGCCGGGATCGGCGGAGACGACGATGGGCCGAGCTTCTCGGTGACGATTCCGGACCGGCCCGAATGGGAGAAGAAGGAGAAGCTCGGATTCGAGCGAGACATGATCGGTCTCTACGTCTCCGATCACCCCCTCAACGGTCTCGAAGGCGTCCTCGCGGCCGAGTCGGAGGCCTCCATCGCCGAGGTGGTGGATCCGGAATCCCACCGCCACGACGGTTCGCAAGTCAAGATCTGCGGCATGATCACTCAGGTCACCCGCAAGGTGTCGAAGAACTCGGGCAAACCCTATGCGATCGTGACCGTGGAGGACCTCGAGGCCGAGGTGGAGGTCATGTTCTTCGGCGACACCTATGAACCCGTGGCGAGTCTCCTGGCGACCGACCTCGTCATCGCACTGACAGGGCGCATCCGCCTCTCGGACGAGAGACCGACGTCGATGATGGCGATGTCGATGACGATTCCCGATGTCACCGACCCGAAGGACCGGCCGCTCAATCTGATGCTGCCGATGGAGAAGGCGACCGAGGACATGGCGTCGAAGCTGCGCCGAGTCCTCGAATCGCACAAGGGTCAGACCGATGTGCACCTGGTGCTCGCGCAACCGGGCAGGCAGACCGTGATGCGCCTTGACCGCGCCGTCCGCGTCGACCCGAATCCGAGCCTGTTCGGCGACCTGAAAGCGCTGCTGGGATCTCGCTGCCTGAGCGCCTGACACCCGGGCGGCGAGCACGGACACGGGTACGGGCACTAGAATGGTGCGGGTGAACATTCTGGACTTCCGCGGCGAGAGCCTGAGCAAGAGATTCCTCAAGCAGAGGCTGCCCCGTGCTGCCGAGGCGCATGCTGATGTCGAACGCCGAGTGGCCGATCTTCTGGCCGAGGTGCAGACCGGGGGAACGCGCGCCGTGAAGGACTTCACGAAGCGATTCGACTCGGTCGAACTCGAGTCCGTGCGTGTGCCCGCCTCCGAACTGAAGCGCGCCGAAGACGAACTGGACCCTGAGGTCAGAGCAGCCCTGATCGAGTCGATCGCGCGGGCCAGAAAGGTCGCCGACGATCAGAGGCCCGCTGACGTCCGCACAGAACTCTCTTCCGGCGCGCACGTGACCACACGGCACCTGCCGATCGAACGGGTCGGCCTCTACGTGCCCGGAGGGCTCGCCGTCTACCCGTCGACGGTCGTGATGAACGTCGTGCCGGCGCAGACGGCCGGCTCGTCCTCGCTGGCCATCGCCAGCCCCCCTCAGGGCAATGGGCTGCCCCACCCCACCGTGCTCGCCACGGCCCACATCCTCGGCATCGACGAAGTGTGGGCGATGGGCGGGGCTCAAGCCATCGGCGCTCTCGCCTTCGGGCTCGACGATGAGGAGCAGGTGGCGCCGGTCGATCTCATCACCGGGCCCGGCAATGCCTATGTCGCCGCCGCGAAGTCGCTCGTGCGCTCCCAGGTCGGCATCGACGCGGTCGCCGGACCCACTGAGATCATCATCCTTGCCGATGAGACGGCGGACCCGGCGTTCGTCGCCGCCGATCTCATCAGTCAGGCCGAACATGATGAACTCGCCGCCTCCGTCCTCGTCACCGACTCCACCGGGCTCGTCGACCGAGTGCGATCCGAGCTCGCCGCCCAGGTGCCGAGCGCACACCACCGGGAGCGGATCGACACAGCCCTGTCCGGTCGGCAATCGGCGATCGTGCTCGTGGACGACCTCGATGCGGGCATCCAGGTCGTCAACGGCTATGCGGGAGAGCACGTCGAGGTCCACACGGCCGAGGCCCACGCGGTGGCGGGCCGGATCACCAATGGGGGAGCAGTGTTCGTGGGGGATTGGGCACCGGTGTCGCTGGGCGACTACTGCGCCGGGTCGAATCACGTCCTGCCCACCATGGGCACCGCCGCCCACGGCTCCGGTCTTGGAGTGCATTCATTCATCAAGGTCAGTCAGGTCATCGACTACGACAGGTCGGCCCTCGCCGAGGTTGCGGAGCACGTCGAGGCGCTGGCGGCCAGCGAGCAGCTTCCCGCCCACGGTCGGGCGGTCAGCATCCGGTTCGAGGAGTAGATATGCGTTGTCCGTTCTGTCGTGAGTCAGATTCCCGCGTGGTCGATTCGCGGACCAGTGAGGATGGCGCCGCCATCCGCCGCAGGCGTCAGTGCCGTCATTGCGGACGCCGTTTCACGACGATGGAGGCGACCAGCCTCTCGGTGATCAAACGCTCAGGTGTGACCGAGGAATTCTCGCGTCAGAAGATCATGTCGGGTGTCCGGAAGGCCTGTCAGGGACGCCCCGTCAACGAGGACGACCTGGCGAAGCTCGCGCAGAAGGTCGAAGAGGACATCCGCTCCAAGGGAATCGCAGAGATCGATGCCGACGAGGTGGGGCTGAGCATCCTCGAACCCCTGCGTGAACTCGACCAGGTCGCCTATCTGCGCTTCGCCAGCGTCTACCAGGGTTTCGATTCCCTCGAGGACTTCGAAGCCGCGATCGACTCGCTGCGTGCCGATGCCGCGCTGAAGTCGGGAGACGCCAGGCAGGCGACGCCGGAAGATTTCCACGGCTGAGGGAATCTGCCCAGAAATCTGTGGACCGAGTCGACCAGTGCGTCGATAATTGTGTAACATTGTCAGTGCGCGCTTAGGCGCGCGGCCGCTTGCGGTTCGGAGGGGAAGCCGGACCGTCAAGCGGCCTTTTACGTTCTTGCTGCAATCGTGACGGACAATGACGAAGCCTTGACTGACAACGACGGAGGGCACATCGGAGACTGTCTCCGATGTGCCCTCCGGTCGATCCCCAGACGCTCCGGCTGCTCTGAGATCGTGGTCATCGCCTGCGCTGCGTTCGGGCTGCCGCCGGGCTGCCCTGAGATGGGGCCGTCTCAGCCGTCGATGAGATCCGTCAGCTCGGTCACCGTCGCGGCCAGAATCCGCAGACGGTCGGTTGTGCGCGTCAGCGAAACGTAGAGAGCACCGACACCGTCCTCATGTCCCTCCGGGGCGATACTTCCGGGCTCGACGATGATGACGGAATCGAACTCGAGCCCCTTCGCCTGTTGGGCACTGATGACCGCGATCTGATGGTCGAGTCCGATGACGGAACGGCCGATGTCGAACTCGTCGAGCACCTCGGCGACGGAATCGATGAGGTGATCGGGAGCGATCACTGCGATTTTGCCGCCCGCGACGGCCTCCACTTCCTCCGCGACGGCGGGGACGAGCGCATTCACCGCTTCCGCAGCCGAGGCGAATGAGTCGAACCGCGGGGCGGGTCCGCCCCGCCGCACGGACTCGACGAGTTCGAGCTGCGGGAAATGACGATGCAGGTAGCGGTTCGCCAGGTCCATGACCGTCTGAGGGGTGCGATAGGAGACCGTGAGCACCTGCAGAGCGTAACGGTCGCCGACGAACTCGGACAGAATGGAATCCCAGGTCCGGGTGTTGTCGACGCGCGAGGATTGGGCGAGGTCGCCCACCACGGTCGCCGACTTCGACGGGACCCGACGGAAGAGGATCCGCCACTGCATGGGGGTCAGCTCCTGGGCCTCGTCGACGACGAGGTGGCCATAGGTCCATTCGCGGTCGTCGATCGCACGCTCGGCCAGGGTGACCGACGGAGCTTCTTCCTCCCACCTGGCGGCCAGCGTCTCCGCGTCGATGAGGGACGAGGTCTCCGTCATCTCAAGGACCGTCTCGGCGTATTCTCTGGCGGACTCATCGCGTGCGGCAGTCTGCTGCGGACTGTTTCCCAACAGCTCCGCGAGCTCATCGAGGAGGGGGACATCGTCTACGGTGAGTTGGGCATCGGGCGAGCGGATCAGCCTTTCCTGTTCGGCGGGGGAGAGCAGGTGCCCGGCCGCGGCCTGCAGCTTGTGGGGTTTGGACAGCAGGGTGCGCAACGCACCGGAGGGACTGATGGGGAACCACGCGAGGTTGAGCGCGCGTCGCACGTCCACGCTCGAACGCAGCTCCTCCATCAGTTCCGGCAGCCGCTCACCGGCACCGTCGAGACCCATCTCACGCGCCAGATCCTCAGCGAGGGACTTGAGCAGGCCGGAGACGAAGCCGTTCCGGGCGGCATTGTGGGCATCACCGGTGCGCCGAGCCCGATCGCGGGCCGCACGCACATCCCGGCGTCGGAGCCAGATGTTGTGCGAGCCCACGCGCAGCTCTTCGTCGTGGTCGGGGATGCGCTCGTAGTTGGCGATGTGGGTCTTGAGCACCGTCGCCATCTGGGACCGGCCCTTGATCGCCGCGATGTCCGCATCATCGGAGATCTCCGTGTCGAGGCCCGGATAGAGCTGGCCCGGTGTGAGCAGAAGCGCTCCGGTCTCGCCGAGGCTGGGCAGGACCTTCTCGATGTACTTGAGGAACACGGGGGAGGGCCCTACGAGGAGGACTCCCGATTTGGCGATGCGCTCCCGATGTCGGTAGAGGAGGTAGGCCGCTCGGTGCAGCGCGACCGCCGTCTTGCCCGTTCCCGGCCCGCCTTGGACCACGAGCACGCCCTGCAGTGGTTGGCGGATGATGGCGTCCTGTTCGGCCTGGATGGTTGCGACGATGTCGCCCATCCTGCCGGTGCGGTGATTGGTCAGGGCCGCGATGAGCGCTCCCTCACCCTGCAGATTCGACCGTTCGTCATCGTCGAGGGCCTCGATGTCGAGCACATCGTCTTCGAGGTCCGTGACCCTGCGGTTCTTCGTCACCAGATGGCGACGCCTCACGACTCCCTCCGGATTGGCGGCCGTCGACTGGTAGAAGCGTTCCGAGGCCGGTGCCCGCCAGTCGATGAGGATCTGCTGACGGTTCTCATCGGTGAGTCCGATCCGACCGATGTAGCTCGGTTCGGGCTCGGAGCTGAGGTCGAGGCGGCCGAAGCACAGTCCGTCCTCGGCGCTGTTGAGGCGGATCAGCTGGTCCTCGTACAGGGTGGCGAAGGCATCTCGCTCACTCCGGTGCTGATGGTTGCCGCCGACTTCGGAGGCCCTCACCGTCCCCAACCGGTCCGTGGTCTCATCTCGCAATTCGTCGAGCCGTGCATAGAGCTCGTCGAGCTTGGTCTGCTCGACGCGTAATTCTGAAGTCTCGGTCATCTCACCTTCTTGGGTCGGCATTCAATTATGCCGAACTTTTTTCACCGGGAGTAGTCAGACGGACCTATTCTTTGCTGGTGCGATCGGTCACAGTCCCAGTCGCGACCGCAGCGCGTTCCCCGTGAGGAACGTCGCCATGGTCGGTGCGGTGCGCAGACTCCGGTCGAGCTCTGAGGTGGAGAGCGCGGAGGCGGCGGCGATGACGACCACGTTCCCGCGCCTTCGGCCCTTGAGGATTCCTGGTTCGGCCGCCACAGCGACATGACCGAAGGCAGAATGCAGCAGCTCGAGCTCGGCTCTGAGGGTGCGGTGGTCCCCGGCATCGGGGACGTTGGCGATGTAGACGCCCGAGTCCTTGAGGATGCGTGCGCAGGTGGTGACGAACTCGGAAGTCTGCAGGGAAGGCGGTACCCAGTCGTGATCGAAGGCGTCGCGGACGAGGACGTCGAGAGTATCGGGCCGGAACTTCTCGACTTCGAGCGCGCCGTCTCCTGCACGCAGCGCCAACGCAGGCGAACGTGGCAGATCGAACCAGGTGCGTGAGTAGTCGAGGAGGACTGGGTCGATGTCGATGGCCGTCTGCTTCGAACCCGGGCGCTGGGCGTGCAGGGCACGAGCGAGCGCGCAGCCGGCGGCACCGATATGGACTGCTCGCAGCGGCCCGGGCGCGAATTGGACATCGATGATCCTCGACATCCAATCGAGGTATTCGAAGTCCAGTCGGGTCGGATCGCCCAGCGTGATCGACGAGGACGGCACCCCGTTGACGTGCAGAACATAGCTGTCGACCTCCCCATCGACCTTCTCGAGATGCGCTGTGCCGGTCGAGACATCGACGACTTGTGAGTGGGGTGCTGTGTATATCCGTCGTTTCGCCACCCCTCACTTCTATGCCAGTTGCTCAGCCGAGGCAATTCGACGCCCGGGCGCGTGGGGATATCGTGGCGCACTCGTGTGCCTGGGGCCTGTGGATGCTCGGAGCGTGTCCACAGGGGCTCTGCTCGCTCTGGTCAGCCGGGGTGGGGACGGGCTGAAGTGATGGCATGCAGACGAAAGCGAAGACAGCAGAAGACCTCATCGGAATCGTCCCCCACACCCTTGGCTATGTGCCGCAGGAGAGTCTCGTGGCCATCATTGTGGGAACCGACGAACACGGTTTACAGACATGCGCCACGACGCTGCGGGTCGACTTCGACCTGGAGACTGCGGCCCATATCGTGGCGGAGGGCGGACAATGGTTCAGTCGGCTCATCACCGGAGCGTGCACCGCCACCGGCGTGTTCCTCGTCCTCTACGACCCCCGATATCTGAATGATCCTCACGACCTGAACTATCCCCAGGACCACGGCTCCGACTCCCTACGGTCCCCCGGCGACCACGGACGGGGCGCCGATCCTTCCGCCGACGTGTCTTCGGAAGAGCCTGACTGGGATGACGAATACCCGCGTGTCCACAGAGATCTCATCCGAGCGGCGATCGATGAGATCGCACTGTCGCTGGGAGACTGTGGGATCGACACGCTGAGCGCCTGGTGGGTCAGCGAAGGCCGATTCGGCCGCATCGACGACGATGGGGCGTCGAGCACGGGCCTCGAAGCCGCCTCGGCGTCGGCATGCGCAACCGAGCTCGTCGCGGCCGGGTCCTCTCCTGCGGGGTCACCGCAGGAGCTCGTCGTCGGGCCCGTATCGGCGGCGGAGTTCGCCGACAGAAGGGGTCACCTGGACGGTGAGTGGCTGAGCATCGAGGACGGCTTCGATGTGCTCTCGGCCATCTACCCGCGGCTGGCTCGACTGCGTGAGGGAGAGGACGCCCTTGACCACGGCGCCCTGGCCGAACTCATGACTCTGCAGACGGTCATGGCGATCGATTCCCTGCTGGTCGAGAAGTGGTCCCGAGACGCCTTCGAGATGATCCTCAGCTTCGATCACCCGAACTTCACGCCCGAAGACATGGACAGATGCCGACCGGGAAAGCTGCATCTGAGGGCGTGGAAGTACGCGAAGTCTCCGCAGGCGGCCCAACACATGGTAGGGCTGTCCCCGCGTGCACCCCGGCCCCGCGATGTTCAGTTGGGCATCGAGTTCCTCAAGACCTACATCCCCCTGGGCCATCCCGACGTTCGTGCCGCTGCATATGCTGTGATCGCCTGGTTCGAATGGTCGTTGGGCGGTTCCACGATGGCCGAGCACTACGCGCGGGCGGGGCTCGCACTCGACTCCGAGAACTCGATGGCCTCGCTGGTCCTGGACGCCGTCGAACACGGGTATCTCCCACGGTGGCTGATGTCGGCCCATCGGGATCTCGGCTGACCGGTTCGCTCCGACCTCCGGTCCGAGCCGATGGAGGCGGCGCACGCTCTGTCGGATGAGGCGGTGCACATTCTGCCGGATGAGGCGGCGCATGCTCCGCACGCGCGTCCGCGGCCCAATTCGCCAAGCCGGGAATATCGTGCGAAAATTGAGTGTTGACCCTGTCATAGCATCATGGGCGGACTATGTGTTCCCCACGGGCCCGATCTCCGGACCTCTTGACATGGGTCTTAGTAGTGTCCTGGTGCATTCGAGAAGTTTCAACGCTCGCGAAAGGTGAACACGTGCCGAGAGTCGACAAGGAATCCACGACGGTGACGGAGAAGTCGGAGGGGACGGCCGCCAAGACCTCCACCGGTGGGTCCAAGACCGCTGCGGCCTCGAAGGGAGCCAAGAAGACCACTGCGGCCAAGAAGACGACGGCCGACAAGTCTGCCACGACGAAGTCCACGGCGGCAAAGGTGGCGAAGGAGGCCGCGTCGAAGAAGACGACGGCTAAGGCCACCGAGACGAAGAAGACCGACGACGTGCTCGAGACGAGCGAAGTCGTCGAACCGGCAGCGGACGCACTTGCCACCGAGCAGAGTCCCGCCGAGGCGACCGAGACGAAGAACTCCGAAGAGAAGGAGAAGAACGCCGCCGTCACGGAGGCGGGTGGCTTCATCGTCTCCGACACCGATGAGGAGGACGCACCTGCGCAGCAGGTCATCTCCGCAGGTGCCACCGCGGACCCGGTCAAGGACTACCTCAAGCAGATCGGCAAGGTCGCACTGCTCAATGCGGCCGAAGAAGTCGATCTGGCCAAGCGCATCGAGGCGGGAATGTACGCCGAGCATCTGCTCAACGAGGGCGAGATCCCCGAACCCCGTGAGTCGATGGACTACAAGTGGATCGTCCACGATGGACGGATCGCGAAGAACCACCTGCTCGAGGCGAACCTCCGACTCGTCGTCTCGCTGGCCAAGCGCTACACCGGCCGAGGAATGCTCTTCCTCGACCTCATCCAGGAGGGCAACCTGGGTCTCATCCGTGCGGTCGAGAAGTTCGACTACACGAAGGGCTTCAAGTTCTCGACCTACGCGACGTGGTGGATCCGTCAGGCCATCACTCGCGCCATGGCGGACCAGGCCCGCACCATCCGAATTCCGGTGCACATGGTCGAGGTCATCAACAAGCTTGCACGGGTCCAGCGCCAGATGCTGCAGGACCTCGGCCGCGAGCCGAGCCCCGAAGAGCTCGCCAAGGAACTCGACATGACGCCGGAGCGCGTCGTCGAGGTTCAGAAGTACGGCCGCGAGCCGATCTCACTGCACACCCCGCTCGGCGAAGACGGTGACTCGGAGTTCGGCGACCTCATCGAGGACTCCGAAGCTGTCGTGCCGTCCGACTCTGTCAGCTTCACACTGCTGCAGGAGCAGCTGCATTCGGTCCTCGACACCCTGTCAGAGCGCGAAGCCGGTGTCGTGTCGATGCGCTTCGGCCTCAACGACGGACAGCCGAAGACCCTCGACGAGATCGGCAAGGTCTACGGTGTGACACGTGAGCGGATACGTCAGATAGAGTCCAAGACAATGGCGAAGTTGCGGCACCCCTCACGGTCACAGGTGCTGCGCGACTACCTTGACTGAGTTCCGAATCTCCTGACGCCCGCCCGGCACTGAGCCTGCGCTGCGGTGATCGCCTGTGGACGCGGAACCCCGCGACCACAGGCGATGGCTCGTCAGTGGCCGGATCCCATCCGTTCCGGACCGTCGGCGAACCTCAGTACCACTCCACGACTCCGCGCATCAGGGCGTCGGCGTATTTCCTCTGACCGGCTTCGGACTCCATCATCGTGGCCTCACTGGGATTGCGCATCTCGCCGCACTCGACGATGACGGCGGGCACCGAGGCATTGTTGAGTCCGCCCAGATCGGGCCGACGGCTGATCGCGTTCTTCCCGTAAGCCCGGTTCGGAGTGAAGGGATCGGCCATCGCTTTGCTCATCGCCTTAGCCAGCCTGTTCGATCCGTCCTCTGCCTCATCGGAGGTGCCCGGGTCGGCGACGATGACGTGGAATCCCTTGGACTGCGTCGATTCGCTGCCATTGGCGTGGATGCTGACCATGAGGTCGGCGTCATCGGCGAACGTGCCGCGTTCGTCCACACAGGGGCCCACGCCGTCGTTGTCCTCGCGGCTCATGACCACCTCGGCGCCGGCGTCTTCGAGTTCGGCCTCCAGCATCTGCCCGACGGCCCAGGTGAAATCCGTTTCGGGAAAGCCGGAATCGGTCGCGGTCCCAGTGGTGTTGCACTGTTTGGTTCCGCCTCGCCCATCGGGGACCTGCCGGGCGATCTCATCGGGGTGTGAGGCATTGCCGCCGTTGTGGCCGGGGTCGATGGCGATCGTGCGTCCGCTGAGGTCGACGCCCGCGTGACTGGTCTTCTCAGTCTTCGTCGAAGTCTCCTTCTCAGCGCTCTGGCCCGAGCTCTGGGATTCGGAGGCTCCCTCCGGCACCACCGGTGAGGGCGAGGACGACTCGGGGCTCGGCGGATTCGACCCGCAGCCGACGAGTCCCTGCAGTGTGAGGAAAGTGCAGAGGAAAGGAATCAGGGTGCGACGACTGGTAGACATGGTGTCATTGTTCCAGCAACGGCCCGCGAGCGGGGTCTCGGGCGATTCGCAGGGAGACACGGCCCGCAAAGGCTGAGCCGGGAGCGGTACAGCGATTAGAATTTAATCGAACGAGAGGAAACGTGTGGAAGAGGAAAGCTACGGTGCCAGGCACCTGTCCGTGCTGTCGGGCCTGGAAGCGGTTCGCAAGCGGCCGGGGATGTACATCGGGACCACTGATTCCCGAGGGCTGATGCACTGCCTGTGGGAGATCATCGACAATGCCGTCGACGAGGCCCTGGGCGGCTTCGGCGCATCGATCCGCATCGAGCTCGAACCCGATGGCTCGGTGGCGGTCTCGGACAGCGGCCGCGGGATCCCTGTGGACATCGAACCCAAGACCGGCCTGACCGGCGTCGAAGTCGTCCTGACCAAGCTCCATGCGGGCGGTAAGTTCGGTGGCAGCTCCTATGCCGCATCCGGCGGCCTGCACGGAGTCGGCGCTTCGGTCGTCAATGCGCTCTCGGCCCGGCTCGACGTCGAGGTCACACGCGGGTCGAAGGTCCACAAGATGTCCTTCCGCCGAGGTGTTCCCGGGCGGTTCGACGATTCCTCCGGCCCGCCCAGTCCCGAGCATCCGTTCGAAGAGTTCCGCGAACCCACCGGTCTCGACATCGTCCGCAAGGCGAAGAGGGGAGTCACGGGCACCCGGGTCCAGTACTGGGCCGATCCGGAGATCTTCCTGTCCAAGGCCGAATTCGACTACCAGCACCTCGTCGAGCGCGCCCGTCAGACTGCGTTCCTCGTCCCCGGACTTGAGCTGCGCATCGAGGACCGTCGGGGAGTCGCCCGTGACGAGACCGGTGAGGTCATCGCCGAACGCGTCGAGGTCTTCCGCTTCGACGGAGGGATCACCGAGTTCGTCGATCATCTGTCGATCGATCCGCCCATCACCGATACCTGGCGTCTGCAGAACACCGGTCAGTTCAGCGAGACTGTCCCGGTGCTCGACTCCTCCGGACATCTGGTCTCGAAGGAGGTCGAACGTGAGGTCGGCGTCGACATCGCCCTGCGGTGGGGGACCGGATACGACACGAAGGTCAAGTCCTTCGTCAACGTCGTGTCGACTCCCCAGGGCGGCACCCATCTGGCCGGATTCGAGCAGGCGAGCCTGAAGGCAATGCGCAAGGCGGTCGAGGCCAACGCGCGCAAGCTCAAACTGGGCAAGGACAAACTGGAGAAGGACGACGTCCTGGCGGGCCTGACCGCTGTGGTCACCGTTCAGCTGGCCGAACCGCAGTTCGAGGGGCAGACCAAAGAGGTCCTGGGCACCGCCGCCGTCAAGCAGATCGTGGCGAAGACCGTCGAGAAGCAGCTGGGTGCCATCCTGTCCTCGACCAAGCGCGCGGAGAAGCAGCAGGCCGCAGTGCTCATGGAGAAGGTCGTCGCGGAGGTGAAGTCGCGCATCTCCGCTCGCACTCACAAGGAGAACCAGCGGCGCAAAACGGCGCTCGAGGCATCGTCCCTGCCGGCCAAACTCTACGACTGCCGTGACAACGGCGTCGAGGACACGGAGCTGTTCATCGTCGAGGGCGATTCGGCGATGGGCACGGCGAAGGCCGCGCGCAACTCCGACCATCAGGCCCTGTTCCCCATTCGCGGCAAGATCCTCAACGTGCAGAAGGCCACCCTGTCCGACATGCTGGCCAATGTCGAGTGCGCCGCCCTGATCCAGGTCATCGGGGCCGGTTCCGGCCGCAGCTTCGACATCGACACGGCCCGCTACGGTCGTGTCGTGATCATGACCGATGCCGACGTCGACGGTGCTCACATTCGCACGCTGCTGCTGACTCTGTTCTTCCGCTATATGAAGCCCATGGTCGAACAGGGGCGGGTGTTCGCCGCTGTGCCTCCGCTGCACCGGGTGGAAGTGGTCACGAAACGGGGGACGCCCAACGACATCGTCTACACCTACACCGAGGCGGAGCTGCATGCACTGCTGAAGAAGCTCGAGAAGTCGAAAAAGACGTACAAGGAGCCCATCCAGCGCTACAAGGGTCTCGGGGAGATGGACGCAGACCAGTTGGCCGAGACGACGATGGATCCGAGCATGCGCACCCTGCGTCGTGTCACGATGGCCGACGCCGAGGCGGCCGAGACCACGTTCGAACTTCTCATGGGTGCCTCCGTCGGGCCGAGGAAGGAATTCATCGTCTCGGGAGCGGCGGCCCTTGACGCCGAACGCATCGACAGCTGAGGGCACAGCGGTCGGCTGACGGTACCGCGGTCAGCCGAGCGCACCGCTGTCAGCTGAGCGCACCGCTGTCAGTCGGTCGTTCTCAGAGCCCCGAGGTCACGGGGGCGAACAGCAGCAGGCTGGGCACGAACAGCAGCCCGACGGCGATGAGCACCGACATCACCCTGACGGGTATCCGCGTCGGGTCGATCGGGCGCGAGAGCCGCTCGACCCGCTGGGCGGAGAGTTCGCTTCGATGGTCCGGGCTGATATCGGCCGCGCTGCGCACCGCCCTCGCCAGGATCTCGGGGTCGACACGTTCGCGCGCCTGATCATCGGCCATGAGCTCGATCAGCCCGTTGACCGAGTTGAGGCCGATCGCCGTCGCGGAGAAGAACGGCAGAGCACGGTGCCACGCGGCGAAGGGGATGACGAGGACATCGTGGCGAAAGTCGAGGTGCGCCCTCTCATGGGCGATCACAGCCGCGCGCTCCTCGTCACTGAGGACCTCGAGCAGACCCGTGGAGACCACCGCGGTGCCCTTGCGTGGACCCTGCGGCAGGCAGTAGGCCACCGCCTCGTCAGAGGCGATGATCCGAGTATCCGGGTAGGTGGCGGAGGGTTCGCTGAGCAGATGCAGGATCTCATCATGGCGGATGCGGGTTCTGCGCGCCGAATAGAAGGTCAGTGCCAGACACCCGAGCAGTCGCCCGATGAGCAGCACGGCGATGATGAGGAAGATCCAGGCGACGACGGAGAGCTGTGCATGTGAATGCCCTCTGACGAGCTGCCAGAGACCTTCGGGCAGGCTGTGTGAGGCCGGTGCCACGGCGAAAGCCAGAGCCGTTCCGATCAGGGAGAGTCCGCCGGAGAGTCCGACCGCCTGCCACAGCACGACCTTCGAGATGGGATCCCCGCGAAAACGCGAGAGCGCGGCCGGAACCGGCCATGCCAGGAGAACAGCCAGTACTGCGAGGGCGGATCCCACGATGCTCATGCTCGTGTACGACCTGCGTCAGGAATTGGCTGAGTGATTGCGTCCGAGAATGTTGCGCAGAGCCTTCGTGTCGGCTTCCGAAACGGTGCCGAGGAAGCGGGCGAGGACCGCCTGGCGATCAGGGGCCTGAGACAGAACTTCGGTCATCAGCTCTGCCACATGGTCTTCGCGCGTTGAGACCGCGAGGTAGCGGTGCGGGCGGATGCTGCGGTCACGCGTGACGAACCCCTTCTTCTCCAACCGAGTCAGGACGGTGTGGACGGTGGTCAGCGCCAGATCGCGTGAGGCCAGGGCGTCGCGGAGTTCGGCCGCACTCAAGCCGTCGTCATGTACCCAGATGGCGTCCATGACGCTGCGTTCGAGTTCGCCGAGTGTTCCCACGGTGTCCTTGTCCTTCGAGGTGATGGTTCTGTCTACGCCTCAGTCTAACTCTACAAGCTGTCGAATTCCATGTGAGATCGACCGCGGTGCCCTGTGAGCGGACCTGTCGGGCGACGCGAAGTGCTCTGATACGTGGGATCTCGAATGGCGAGAGCTTGCGGAACTACCTTCTACGCACTGTAGAATTCTACGTGTAGTAGAAATTCGGTCTTCCATGAACGGAGTACCCATGGACCTGGATCCGGTCCTCATCGGACGTTGGCAGTTCGGCATCACCACCGTCTACCACTTCTGGATGGTCCCGCTGACTCTCGGCCTCGGCATGCTCGTCGCGATCCTGCAGACCATGTACCACCGCACGGGCAACGAGATGTACCTGCGCAGCACCAAGTTCTTCGGGAAGCTCTTCCTCATCAACTTCATCATGGGAGTTGCGACCGGTCTGGTCCAGGAGTTCCAGTTCGGCATGGCCTGGAGCGAGTACTCGCGCTTCGTCGGGGATGTGTTCGGCGCACCGCTGGCACTGGAGGCGCTGCTGGCGTTCTTCCTCGAATCCACGTTCCTCGGTCTCTGGATATTCGGCTGGGGTCGACTGCCGCGTGCGGTCCATCTGGGCAGCCTCTGGTGCGCCGTTATCGGCTCGTGGATCTCCGCCTACTTCATCATCGTCGCCAACTCCTGGATGCAGCACCCGGTCGGTGTGGAGATGGTCGACGGAAGGCCGGTGATGACCGATGTCTGGGCCGTGATGACGAACAACACGGCGCTTGCCGCCTACAGCCACGCGCTGTGCGGAGCCCTGGCCGTGGGCGGCAGCTTCCTGATCGGCATCTCCTGGTATCACCTGTACCGTCGGCGAAAGGACGGCATCGACACGATCGGAGCTGACGGGAAGGTCGTCGTCGGCGCAGCTGCGGATGTGCCCGGCCGTGACGCGTTGGATCACCAGGTCTGGATTCGGTCTCTGCGCATCGGCGCGATCGTGGGCATCGTCGCCTTCGTCGGAGTGGCGATCACCGGCGACATCCAGTCGAAGCTTATGTTCGAACAGCAGCCGATGAAGATGGCCTCCGCCGAGGCTGCCTGCCACGACGGCACCGAGTTCTCGGTGCTCACGATCGGTGATCCCGCGTCGAACGACTGCGACGGGGTGGAGAACGTGTTCGAGATTCCCGGGCTGCTGTCCTTCCTCGCCAAGGGGGACTTCGACACCCCGGTCCACGGAGTCACGACCCTGCTGCCCGACTATCAGGAGAAGTACGGCACCCATCTGCCCGAAGACGAACGCTACGGACAGCACTCGGGCGAGAAGATCGACTACCAGCCCATCATGATCGTCACCTACTGGGGATTCAGGCTGATGATCGGATTCGGCATGATCGCGGCCGGTGTCAGCGCCCTGAGCCTGTGGCTGACCCGGAAGGGCACTGTTCCCGCCTCGCCCTGGCTGAAGCGCGGTGCGCTGCTGGCGATCACCGCCCCGTTCCTCGCGAACTCCGCGGGCTGGATCTTCACGGAGATGGGACGCCAGCCGTTCGTGGTCGCGCCCAATCCCGCCCAACTCGACGGGGTGTACATGTTCACCCAAGCCGCGCTGTCACCCGAGCTGACTCCCGGGATGCTGCTGTTCTCGCTGATCAGCCTCAGCCTCGTCTACGGCATTCTCATGGTCGTCGAACTCCGCCTGCTCATCGTCTACATCAGGGGAGGGGTCGCCTCGGCGATGCCGGAGCTCGCGAAGACCAACCACACCCCGCGGATCACGAACGACGAAGACGACGTCCTGTCGTTCGCGTACTGAGGAGAAGAAACGATGGAAATGCTCGCCACGATCTGGTTCGTCCTCATCATCGTGCTGTGGACGGGTTACCTGTTCCTCGACGGATTCGACCTCGGAGTCGGGATGCTCATGCCGGTGCTGAGTCGAACCGAGCGGCAGAAGCGCGTGCTGCTCAACACGATCGGACCGACATGGGATGGCAACGAGGTGTGGCTGATCACCGCGGCCGGCGCAACCTTCGCGGCCTTTCCGCACTGGTACGCCTCGCTGTTCAGCGCCCTCTACATACCCCTGACCCTGTGTCTGCTGGCGCTGATCTTCCGCGCCGTCGCCATCGAGTACCGCGGCAAGGGCCACTCCCGGGCATGGAAGTCCTTCTGGACCTGGGCGATGGCGCTGGGCTCGGCCGGGACCGCGTTCTTCGTCGGAGCCCTGCTGGCCATCACCTCCAGCGGGCTGCCGCTCAATGAGCACGGTGACATCGTCGGCGGGGCCTTCGCCTGGTTCGGTTGGCCAGCCGTCTTCGGCGGTCTGGGCGGAATCGGCTTCGCCCTCGTCCACGGCCTGATCTTCCTCGGGCTCAAGACCCAGGAGCACGTGCGGGAGAAGGCCCGGCGGTGGGCGATGCGTCTGATGCTGCCGGGATCGGTCGGCTTCCTCGTCTGGTTCTCGCTCTCGATCACGAAGGCCACGTGGCTCACGGCCGTCGTCGCAGCGGCCCTGATCGCTCTGGCGGCGACTTTCTTCGCGGTGCGTGCCGGAGCGGAGAAGACCGCTTTCGCACTGCACGGAATCTACCTCGGATCGGGAATCTTCGCCGTGTTCGCCGGCGCCTACCCGAATGTGCTGCCGTCCACGCTGGATCCGGCCGATTCACTGACCATCGCCTCGGCGTCGTCATCGGATTACACGCTGACCGTGATGCTGGTCGCGACGGTGATCTGCCTGCCGATCATCATCGGCTACCAGATCTTCAGCTACCGGATGTTCCTCGGCCGGATCGCCGAAACACACATCCCCGAAGCCCACAGGGTGCCGGTGGCGATCAGATCATGAGATCACCGCTGCGAATCCTGCTCGACCTGCCGGAAGGCCGACGTGGCTTCGGCCTCTCGATCTTCAGCGCTCTGGCCCGAGCGGTGGGTATCGTGCTCATCGCCGAGTCGCTCGTGCGCGCGATCGTCGACGTGAGCCCCCTCGCCGTCTGGGCGGTGCTGGGCCTACTCGGGGCGGCGCTGCGTGGGTCGAGTCTGTGGATCGATCACAGCCTGGGCACCTCCCTGGCGGCCGCGAACAAACAGCGGCTGAGGTCCTCGATTGTGCGGTCACTGCTGACAGGGCGCGGGCAGCCGCGGATGAACACTGCGGTCACCGTCACCCGAGGCATCGATGACCTCGACGACTACTTCACGACGGTGGTGCCGGCACTGAGCGCGGCGGCCGTAGTGCCGCTGACTCTGCTCGTCCGGATCGTGTTCACCGATGTCCTCTCCGCGGTCATCATCGCACTGTGTCTGCCATTGGTGCCGGTATTCATGATCCTCATCGGTCGCTTCACCGAGGATTCGACGGCGGCAAGCAACACGGCTCTCGAGCGGATGTCGAACCATCTGGCCGAGCTGGCCGAGGGGCTGCCCGTGCTCATCGGCCTCGGCCGTTCGAGGGACCACGCGCGGACGCTGCGGGCCCTCGGCGAGAGATATCACTCCGCCAACCTCGCGACACTGCGCATCGCTTTCCTCTCCAGCCTCGCCCTCGAACTCATCGCCACCATCTCCGTCGCTCTGGTCGCCGTCGTCATCGGCCTCCGTCTCGTCTCGGGCAGCATGGACCTCGGCGACGGACTCTTCGTCCTGCTGTTGGCTCCGGAGTGCTTCATCCCGCTGCGCGAACTCGGTTCCGGCTACCACGCCAGCGAAGACGGGCGTGACGCGCAGGAGCGCGCACATGCGCTGATCTCGAGCACCGACAGCACGGCCGGGCACGAACGCGAGCCGGACGGGCGGGTCGACGGTTCCCACTGCGTCATCTACCCGAACGGAACGACGATCGCGTGGACGGACGACATTCCGACCGGTCCCGGCGTCACCGCCGTCCGTGGTGCCTCGGGCGCAGGAAAATCCACGATTCTCGCAGCTCTGGCCGGGACCCTCCCCGCCCGGACCCGGACGACTCTGAGGCCGCGACGGGTCGCATTCGTTTCGCAGGCACCGCGAGTATTCGCCGACACGATCGGGGCCGAACTCGATGTCCACGGTGTGCCGGTGCCACAGCGGCAGTCGGTACTTCTGGCCGCCGGCCTGCCGGACGACCCGCGCCAGTCGACCTCGGCTCTGAGCCCCGGACAGCTTCGCAGGCTCGCCTTCGTACGCGTGCTGCACCGGATCGAGGGCGAAGCACAGATACTCGTCCTGGACGAGCCGACCGCCCACCTCGACGATGAGAATGCGGAGTTCATCATCGGCATGATCGCCGAGGCGGCCACACGTATCCGAGTCGTCCTGGCCAGCCATGACAACCGGGTCGGGGAGTTGGCAGGTCACACGATCACGCCCGAGAATTCCGTTTCGAGTCCGAGCGATGCGGAGACAGAGGCGCACCGAGCAGCGGTCTCTTCGGCGACGTCGGTCTCCTCGGCACCGACCACCGAGACGGTCCGCGAAGCAGGGACCGCGACGGCGGAAGAACAGGCGGCCGCGGAACCTCGCCCGAACCGGCATGAGCGGTGGTCGACCCTCCGGCGACGGTGGTCGCTGCTGCGATCGAGCCTGCCGCTGTTCACTCCGAACATGATCATCGCGCTGCTGTCCTCGTGTGCCTCGAGCCTGTCGGCGATCGCGCTGACCGCGGTCTCCGCCTGGCTCATCGTCGAGGCCTCGTACCAGCCTCCCATCATGCTCCTCTTGGTCGCCATCGTCGGTGTGCGGTTCTTCGGACTGAGCCGGTCCGTGCTGCTCTACCTCAGTCGACTCAAGCTGCACTCGGCGATCTTCGCGTCCCTGGGCAGGCTGCGCTCCCGACTCTGGAGGCACTTCGAGACCGTCGGCATGGGCGACCGGAAGCTGCTGACCTCCGATGCCGCATTGGCCACGATGGTCTCCGATGCCGACGACGTCCGGGATCTGATTCCCAGGACGCTCTTCCCACCGGTCGCCTCCGCTCTGGTCTTCGTCGCCGTGCTCATCGCCACCTGGGCGCTCGACCCTGCCTCTCTGCCGTTGTTCGTGGCCTTCGGCCTGCTCGACCTCCTTGTGCTCTCCGGGATGGTCGTGAGAAGCCAGAGCCGCCTGGCGGGCCGCATCCGTCGCGTGCGCAACCGGATCCTCACGGTTCTCACCCGCGCCCTGAACGCCAAAACGGACCTGCGGACGAACCGCGCCGAGGCGGCGGTGCTGATGGCGCTCGAGCGGGAGGAGCGCGACCTGGAGGCGGCCGCGCGTCGTTCCTCCCGCAACTTCGGTGCTGCACAGCTGTGGCTGCAGCTGACGACGGTGGCGACCGCGATGCTCATCGCAGTGACCTCGTCGGCACCGACCGAGATCCTGGCTGTCCTCGTCCTCATGGCACTGGGGCTCAACGACGTCTTCTCACAGTCACTGGGCGCCTTCCGTCAGTTGCCGAGCCTCGGAGTCGTCCTCGACCGACTGCCCGACCTCTCATCCCCGCAGTCGGCATCATCGCATGATCCCGATGGTGAGCCGGCCGGCGACGAGGCGCTCGGCCAGAGGCCGGTGACGAGTCTCGAACTCGAGCAGATGTCGGTCGGATGGGATGCCGGTCCCGTCGTCGAGGACGTGGACCTGCACGCACAGAGGGGGCAGTGGACCGTCGTGGTCGGCGACAGCGGCTCGGGAAAGTCGACGACGCTGAGCGTGCTGCTGCGGTTCCTCGACCCGTGGACGGGCAGATACCATGCCGAGGACGAGGCAGGAGCGCGGACGGACATGCTGGAACTGAGCCCGGCGGACCTCGCGGGAAGGATCGCATGGTGCCCGCAGGAGGCGCACATCTTCCGATCGACCGTGAGAGGAAATCTGGCGATCGCGCGCGCCGACGCGCCCACCGATGAGCGGATGTACGCAGCTTTGAGGGGTGCGGGACTCGACGAATGGGCGAACCCGGCCGGACTCGACCTCTGGGTCGGCGACCACGGCACCGAGGTGTCCGGTGGTCAGCGTCAGCGTCTGGCCGTGGCCAGAACCCTGCTCAGCGGTGCGGAGGTGATCGTGCTCGACGAACCGACTGCGCATCTCGACGACGACATGGCATACAGGCTCATGAGAGATCTCCGGACGAATCTGGACTCACACACCGTTGTGATGGTCACCCACGATCACAGTCTGATCGCCGAGGATGATCGGGTGGTCGAACTGGGCGGCCGAGTCAGTCTCGCTTCGAGCCGAACATGATCTCGTCCCAGCTGGGGATCGAGGCACGGCTGCTCTTCTTGGTCTTCGGCTTCGCTTCCGTGTCCTTGCCCTGATCTGATTCTCCGCCGACACCCGGCTCATTGAGCAGGGACAGCTGATTGTCATCATCGAATCTGTCGACCTCCTGAGTCGGCTCCTGCGGTTCGTCAGGATCGACCTGAGAGGGCTGCTCGAACGCGAAGATCTCGTCGTCCGTGGCATCTTCGGGCCGACCAGGTGCGGTGTGGGCACCCTGAGGGTGGGTCTCCGGGTCCTCGGTGACCGCGCGCAGACGACCACGCGGCTCCTCGTCCTCGTCGTGACGGCGACGCTTGCGCAGGTTCTCCAGGATTCGTCCGGTCTCCGCCTGGTGGTCGCGGGTGGCGGGGGAGGCCTCGGACGTCGTCGGTGGAGGCGTGGGTGCCTCGATCTCCTCGGTGTTCCTCTGGCGTTCGGTGCCGCTTCCGTAGTTGGGGATCGGGCCGGTGTCGGTCGGTCCGGAGTCGGCCAGCCATTTGGCCTCATCATCGATGGGAGTCAGGGACCGACGGTAGAAGTTCCAGCCCGCAGTCCGAATCCGACCGGCGGCGGTGAAGCTGAGTTGGATGTACCAGTTGCCGTCCTGCTGCTTCCACGCGTCCCACTCCATCGTTTCGATGTCGACGTCGCGCATCGCCAGACGTGTCTGGCACAGTTCCAGCAGGGGAGTCGGATCCCCATTGGGGTCATGGTCGGAGTAGATCGGGTGCTGACTGGCGTTGTAGGCCGTGTGTGCGCGTTCGGCCAGGGCGGGACGCTCGTAGGTGCGGACCTGTTCGATATCGGCACCCGTGGAGGCGATGACCTCCTCGGCGCTCATCCCGCCGCGGATCATCGCCTGGATGTCACGGGGCCGGACAGGGGTGTCGGACCGACTCGTGGTGCGGTCCCTGCGGACAGCCGCGTACAGAGCTTCGTCGAGAGCCAATCGATACTGCAGCCCGTTCTCGTCGTTCAGCAGCAGATGAGTGCCGTCGGCGTCGACTCCGTTCAAGATCAGTTCACGCATGCCTTAAGCTCCTTTATCGCGTCTCCTCTGCATCGTGTCACGTCCGAAGCCCCCGACGGGGCAGATTCGCGCGCGAGTCGCGAAATGACGGGGCTGCGCGGTGAGCGGGATCTGCTCACTGTGCTGAGCGGGGCCGACTCGTGCGATGAGCGGGACCGACTCACTGTGCGGACAGCGGGCAACGTGACTCTACAAGCTGTAAAATCGGAAACTGTGATTAACACTGCCCCCATCGACACTCTCGTCCTCATGTCATTCGGAGGACCGGAGGCCGAAGAAGAAGTCGTCCCTTTCCTCAAGAACGTCACCGCCGGTCGCGGAATACCGGAGGAGCGACTCGAAGAAGTCGGTGAGCACTACTACGGGTTCGGCGGGAAGTCGCCCATCAACGATCAGAACAAGGCGCTGCTGCAGGCGCTGCGGGCCGAACTCGACCGACGTGAGATCGATGCTCCTCTGATCTGGGGCAACCGCAACTGGGAGCCGTATCTGACCGATGAGGTGCGTGCCGAAGCTCAGGCCGGACGGACACGTTTCCTGTCGATCGACACCTCGGCGTATTCCTCCTACTCCTCCTGCCGACAGTACCGAGAGGACTTCGCTGAGACCGTCGAAGCGCTGTCTGCCGAGGGGACAGCCGTGACGATCGACAAGATCCGGCAGTTCTACAACCATCCCGGCTATGCCGAGGCCTGCGCCCATCACCTGCGGGAGGGGCTGACCGACTTCACGGAGCAGGTCGGCGGCCTCGACGCAGACAGGCATCGGATACTGTTCGTCACCCACTCGATCCCCAACGTCATGCAGGATGCGTCTGCGGTGGCCACCAGCGGATACCGAGCCCAGCACGAAGAGCTCATGAGCCACCTCGTGGACGGGCTGCCCGAATCCGAGAGGCTGCCGGCGGAGTTGGTCTACTGCTCCCGGTCGGGGTCGCCGGAGGTCCCCTGGCTCGAGCCCGATGTCAACGACCGGATGACCGAGCTCGCCGCCGACGGTGTCACCGGTGTCATTCTCGTGCCCATCGGATTCATCTCCGACCACATGGAGGTCGTCTTCGATCTCGACACCGAGGCCAAGGAGACGGCTGCGGACCTCGACCTCGCCTTCACCCGCGTCGCAACCGTCGGGACGCACCCCCGCTTCGTGTCGAGCCTGGTCGACCTCGTCGAGGAGCGGATCGCGCAGCTGCGCGGCGAACGACCGCACGCGCCGACGATCCCCGGCTCGACCGCGCTGACTCCGGGGAGCGGTGCCTGCAGCATCGACTGCTGTCGTGGCCGCATCGAACGAGCCACAGAACCCGACTGGCCGGCCTGAGTTCACCCAAATGGTCGGCCTGAGCCCAGCTGGTCGACCTGAGTTCGACGCCGCGCGCGCCGCGCCGCTGAGCCCCGACAGAAATCCCTCCCCTGCAGTAGATGCAGGGGAGGGATCGTCGATTCTGCGGGAATCGGTGCCTCAGGTCTCTTCCGGTTCGGGGATGACGGGGATCGCCCCGGTCTCGGCTTCGATCACGGCAGCGATCGGTCCGGTGTCGACATCGTTGCGATCGGCGATCTCCAAGAGGTTCTGCAGATCGTCGATGAGGTTCTCGACGAGGTAATCGTCTCCGGCTGACCGGGCTTCATGAATGCGATGACGGACATCGTCGATCCTGGTATCGAGTTGATTTGCGAATTCACTCATCGTGTATCCGTCCTTCCTCGGGTCGTCCCTCACGGGTGAGGAGATCCCGGTTTCATTCACCGACAAAGTGCTATCGGGGCTATTCGACTTATGTATTCTCGCAGAGCTTTTCGAGAATCGTATGTGTGCACCGACATGAGACGACTCATCAGTGATGAGAATCACTGTTAACAAGGACGATCTGATGTTGCCAACAGCAACCATTCAGTGCACAATGCTGGGGACACGTTTGGCGAGAGGGGTTGAAAATCCTCTTCAGCACACCCGACAGAGAGCGATGAGCCATATGGCAACGGATTACGACGCACCTCGTAAGCAAGACGATGAAATCAAAAGCGATTCGATTGAACAGCTGAAGGCTTCACGTTCGCAGGCGCAGGCAAGCAAGATCGACGAAGACGAGACCGCGGTAGCGGAAGGGTTCGAGCTGCCCGGCGCGGACCTGTCGAACGAAGAGCTCTCCGTTCGCGTGCTGCCCAAGCAGAATGACGAGTTCACTTGCATGGAATGCTTCCTGGTGAGGCATCGTTCGCAGCTGGCGAGCGAAGAGGGCGGGGTTCCCATCTGCACGGACTGTGCTGGCTGAAACGTCTGTCGGACGATGCAAGAACGCGCCCTCATCGGGGCGCGTTTCTGTTTCTCCGCTTCTTGAGCTGTCGGTTGTCAGGGTGCCGACTGTCGGGCTGTCGGTTGTCGGGTTACCGTCTGTCGCGGCGTCGGTTGTCAGGGTGCCGACTGTCGGGCGGGGGCACGGAGACCGTGCAGGGGCGGAGTGTCAGGATGTGAGGGCCGCCGCCAACTCCATCGGCCGCTTGCTCGAGACCAGCCAGTAGGGGGTCGGATCGGTCTCATCGTGGATGTCGATGCGCACCGCCGATTTGGCCCACGGGCGGACCATGAGGAACGCTCGAGCGTCGAGGCCGGTTCCGCGTGCTGTCCGAGCGTCCTCGCTGTCGTATCCGGTGGCGCCGGTGATGTAGCCGCGGTCGATATGGGCATCGCCGACGAAGAGCTGACGATCGGTGACGATGGTCGTGATCGACAGCGAGCGCAGCCACCAGGCCAGGAGGACGAAGCTGACCACGGGAAGAATCACGGCCCCGGTCTTCCACACGGGGAAGACCATCAGCGCAGTCGAAGCCGCAGCGATCGCGATCATGACCCACATGCCGACGGATGGGCCGATCTTCTCCGTGAAGACCACACGCGTTTCTGGTTGAGTCGTTGCCATGTCCTCATTCTCCCATAACGGACTTTTTGGAAGCGTTCAGGCTTCGGCGTTAGAGTGCTTCTTTGTGACAGAAACCCTCAGGATTGACCTCAGACTGCTCGACGCGGGCATGACTCCTCCGACCTACGTGCATGCGGCCGATGCGGGTGCCGATCTGTGCTCGGCCATCGACTTCGTCCTCGAACCGTTCGAGCGGAAGGCCGTGCCCACGGGTATCGCGATCGCGCTGCCTGTCGGTTGTGCAGGATTCGTCCATCCTCGCTCGGGTCTGGCGAGCAGGCACGGTGTGACCGTGATCAACGCTCCGGGAACGATCGACGCCGGCTATCGGGGCGAGATCAAGGTGCCGCTGGTCAACCTCGATGCGGGCACCCCGCTTCGGATCTCGCGCGGGGACCGCATCGCCCAACTCGTGATCCAGGAAATCAAACAAGCAGACTTCACCCTCGTCGAATCACTGGACGACAGTGATCGCGGTGCCGGGGGATTCGGCTCCACAGGTGGAGTCGAAGCAGGTCTGACCGAGAAAGAGGTGTGAACGACCATGGGACTGTTCTCGCGATTCTCCAAGAAGTCCTCTGCGAAGACCGATGACAGCATCGACGAATCGCACGAGACCGATGACGATGTGACGGCCGAGGGGAACCTCGCCGCCGAGGACCTCGCTTCCGATGAGGACTCCGACGGCACCGAGGCGAGCGAAGCCGAAGAAACGGACGCCGACGTCGAGTCGGACACCGACACCGACAACGAGTCCGATGCAGAGACCGAAGAGGCCGATGCCGAGGAGCTCGCCGAGGAGGCGCTGCTCGAGAAGTCCGCACCCTACGATCGCGCCGATAAGGGGCCCTTCGACGCGGCGGAGGACTACCCGGAGATCAACCGACTCGACCTCGGCGCGCTCAAGGTCCCCGTCGTCGACGGCATGCAGGTCCGCCTCGATACGGACGATGACTCCCAGCGCGTGCTGGCCGTGACCCTCATCCACGAAGGCGGAGGCATCCAGCTTCAGGCCTTTGCGACGCCACGGTCGGAAGGCCTGTGGAACACGGTGCGCAATCAGCTGACGTCCAGCGTCGCCTCACAGGGCGGCGAATCGGATGAGCGGCACACCTCGCTGGGCACGGAGCTGGCCGTCGAAGTCCCCGCCAAGACGGAGGACGGTCGTCCCGGAAAGCGTGCAATGCGCTTCGCCGGCGTCGACGGCCCCCGCTGGTTCGTCCGCGCTGTCTTCTCGGGCAAAGCCGTCACCGATGAGGAGATCCGCTCCGAGCTCAGCGCACTGTTCCGCGGCGTCGTCGTCGACAGAGGCCAGGAGGCCATGGCCCCGCGCGAGCTCATCGTGCTCACGGCTCCTCAGGTCGACGGGGACACCGGCGAATCAGACGAGAAGGGCAAGGACGAACTCAACCCGTTCGAACGCGGACCAGAGATCACCGAGGTCCGCTGAGCCCCATGCGGGATCTCATCACGCGCCTCGTGCGTGACTTCGGTTCGAGGGATGCCGAGGCGCGGGCCGATCTGCGGCTGGTTTCACAGATCCCCGGCGTCATCAGCGCCCAGGATCTCCGACCGCGGCAGATGTCGAGGGTCGCCGGAGTCGTCAGCGCCCTCACGCAGTCACGCAGCGGCGACAGCCCGCGTCTGGACATCACCGTCGCCGACGGGACCGGGGAGGTCCACGCACAGTTCCTCGGCCGCCGCGAGATCAGCGGAATCAGACCGGGTGCGCTGATCGTGCTCGAAGGTCGCTTCTGCAGCCACGACGGAGCGCTGAAGGCTCATAACCCGGTCTACGAACTGATCCAGACCCGCGACGACCGGGAGTGAACACGCCGACGGCGGTGCGAGCGCTTCGGACTCATTGTGTTCCTCGGCCTCTTTGTGCCGGGGCCTGCAGAAGGCTCAGAAGTGCGTCCTCCTGATCCGGTGAGGAGAGGAAGAACAGTTCGTCGGCCGCCTCGATGACGTCGTCTGCGCTGGGCGCGAATGCCCGCGAATTGCGGATGACCGCCACGAGCACCGTGTCGAGCGGGAAGGCGATGTCACCGATGCGCGAGGCGACAAGCGCCGAGGATTCGTGGACGGTGAACTCCATCAGACCGGCCTGACCGCGCTCGAAGCTCATCAGATGGACGAGACCGCCGACCTCGACGGCTTCCTCGACCAGAGCGGTCATCAGACGCGGGGTCGAGACGGCGACGTCGACGCCCCAGTTCTCGTCGAAGAGCCATTCGTTCTTCGGATTGTTCACCCGGGAGACCGTACGCGGGACGCCGAACTCGGTCTTGGCCAACAGGGACAGGACGAGATTCGTCTTGTCGTCACCGGTGGCGGCGACGACCACATCGGCTTCCTCGAGTCTGGCCTCGCCCAGTCCCGCCAGCTCACACGCATCGGAGAGCAGCCACTCCGCCCCCGGGATGCGCTCATGCCCCAGTGCTTCCTTGCTCTGGTCGATGAGCATCACCGTGTGCTTCTTGTCGATGAGTTCCCTGGCCACGGAACGGCCGACGGATCCGGCCCCGGCGATGACGACTCTCATTCTTCCTCCATTGCTCGCACGGGCTGGTCGAGGATCCTCTCGATCTCGCCGAGGCGGTCGACCGGGCACATCAGATGGACCAAGTCACCGTCCTGGATGAGCAGGTCCTCATGGGCGAGGACGCCCTCGGACAGTCGGGTGACGTAGGTGACCCGTGCCTTGGTCCGAGCCTCGATCTCCTTGATCGGCCTGGCCACCCAACCCGGATCGAGGTGGACTTCGGCGAGGACGAGCCGGCCCGAGGGCTCACGGAATTCGGTGATCGACCCCTGCGGCACGAGCTTGCGCATGACCTGATCGGCCGTCCACCTGACCGTGGGCACGGTCGGGATGCCCAAGCGTTCGAACACCTGGGCCCGGTCGGGGTCGTAGATCCTGGCCGCGACGTTGACCACCCCGAAGGTCTCCCGTGCGACACGCGCGGACAGGATATTGGAATTGTCGCCGCTGGAGACCGCGGCGAAGGCATAGGCCTCCGCGGTCTTCGCCTGGGAGAGGGTCTCGCGGTCGAAGCCGATGCCGGTGATGGTGGATCCGCTGAATTCCCTGCCCAATTTGAGGAAGGCATCGGGATCGCGGTCGACGACGGCGACGGAGTGACCATTGGCATCGAGCGCTTTGGCCAAGGAGGCTCCAACTCGGCCGCAGCCCATAATCACGAAGTGCATGGGTATTCCTCTCCGCATTGATCTACCATTGGTGCCCGTGGCCAGCAGTTTTTCTGATGCCGTCAAAAGACTACTCGTTGGACGGCCCTTCCGCAGTGAGGACAGGCGTACGCCGGCGCTGAAGAAGCGCATCGCAATGCCGGTCTTCGCCTCCGACATGCTTTCGTCGGTGGCCTACGCCCCGGACGAGATCCTGCTGGCACTGTCGCTGACGTCGCTTGTGGCGCTGACAGTGGCACCGTGGATCGGGGTCGCGGTCGGCGCGGTCATCCTTGTGATCGTCGCTTGCTACCGCATCAACGTCCGGGCCTACCCCTCCGGCGGCGGCGATTACGAGGTGGCGTCGAAGAATCTCGGGCCGCGTGCCGGGCTGGTCGTCGCGGCGGCGCTGCTGGTCGACTACGTGCTCACCCTGGCAGTGTCGATGACGGTCTTCGCCGCCTACATCACGACGGCGTTTCCGCTCCTGGCTCCCTACCGCGTGCCCGTGGCGATCATCGGGATACTGCTCATCACGCTCGCGGGCCTGCGGGGCTCGCGCGCCACTCCTGTCCTGCTCGCGGTTCCGACGTATCTGTTCCTGGGGGCGGTCTTCCTCACCATGTGCGTGGGGCTGATCCGGGTCGGCACCGGTGACACTCCGCAGGCGGAGACGGCCGACTATACGGTCGTCCACAGCGGCACCGGCGACGAGGCCACCCTGGGCCTGGCGACGATCCTCATCGTCCTGCGTGCCTTCTCCTCCGGGTCCGTGGCATTGGCCGGCGTGCAGACAGTGGCCACCGCGGTGCCCGCGTTCAAGAAGCCACGCGGCAAGAACGCCGGCAACACCCTGCTGCTGTCGGGACTGCTGGCAGCGCTGATGCTGACCGGGCTGACCTACCTGGCGTCGGTGACCGGGATCAAATACGTCGCCGATCCGCATCTCTACCTGGTCAGGCCCGATGGCAGCGCGGTCAGCGCCGAATACGAGCAGGAGCCCGTGCTCGCGCAGTTGGCCCATGCGATCTTCGACAACGCACCCGTCATGTTCTATCTCGTCGTCCTCGTCGCGGCCCTCGTGCTCATCGTCGCCGCGAACACCGCGGTCGAAGGGTTCCCAGGTCTGGCCTCCCGACTGGCCAGAGACGGATTCCTGCCTCGCCAGCTGGCGACCAAGGGCGATCGGCTGACGTTCTCCAACGGCATCCTGCTCCTGGCCTTCGCCGCAATTCTGCTCGTCATAGCGACACGAGCCTCGGCGACGACGCTGATCCAGCTCTACCTCGTCGGCGTCTTCGCGAGCTTCGTTCTCGGGCAGGCGGGCATGGTCCTGCACTGGAACAAGCGCCTGCGCCTGGCCATCGACTCGAAGGCCCGCGTGCGGATGCACATCAACCGCCTCGTCAACGGTGCCGGATGTGTCATCGCCTCGGGGGTGCTCCTCGTCGTCATCGTCTCCAAGTTCCTCGCCGGCGCCTGGCTCGCAGTCGTCGCGATGGCCGGCCTCTATCTGGTGATGGGCGCGATCCAGCGCCACTACTCCCGCGTCGCACGCGAACTCGCCCCGGAAGTCGACGGGGGATCGCGCACGATCCCGTCGAACACCCATGCGATCGTCGTGGTCAACGAGATCAACAAGCCGACCCTGCGCGCCCTGGCCTATGCCCGGGTGACGCGTTCGAGCCAGCTCGAGGCCATTACGGTCGCCGTCGACGAGGACTCGGCAATCGGTCTGCAGCGCCAGTGGAACGAGATGGAGCTGCCCGTGCCGCTGACGGTCCTCGACTCGCCCTATCGTGAGCTCGTCCGGCCCCTGCTCGCACATGTGCTCGCGATCCGCCGCCGGTCGCCGCGCGACCTCGTCATCGTCTACATTCCCCAGTTCATCGTGGGACGCTGGTGGGAGCACATCCTCCACAACCAAGTAGCCTTGAAGCTGCGCACCCGTCTGCTGCTGGTCCCCAACGTCGTCGTGGTCTCAGTTCCCTGGCGGCTGCGTTCCTTCTCCCGGCAATACGGCGGTGACGGACCCGAGAACGACGACCCACTGTACAGACAGGCTTGACACCGATGAGCGCACCTTCTGCCGAAGAGATCCCGGCCATGGATCTGACCCTGCACATTGAGAGCCCTGCCGCCGGGGGCACCAGCATCGCCCGCCACGAGGGGCAGGTCGTCTTCGTCACCGGCGCGATCCCGGGGGAGACCGTTCGCGCCCGCACCGAGGCGGGACCGGCCGCGAAATTCCTCCGGGCCGACGTCACCGAGGTGATCGAGGCCTCCGATTTCCGTATCACCGACCGTCGCCGGCAGTTCCTCACCGAGGACGCCGATGACTCGCATCTCTTCGGAGGGATGGAGTTCGCCCATGTCGACCTCGCCCACAGTCGTGAGCTCAAGGCCGAAGTCCTGGGCGACCAACTTTCCCGCATCGGTCATATCGACCGTGAGGTCGAGGTCGCTGCCGCACCGGGAGAGAGCACAGGGCTGAACTGGAGAACCCGGGTCCAGTTGGCCGTCGACGCCGACGGACGCCTGGGCATGCTGGCTCCGCGCTCCCACGATGTCGTGCCCCTGGCCTCGGCTCCCTTGGCGACCCGAGCCATCGCCGAGGTTGCCCTGACACAGCTGCGTCTGCCCGGCGCCGATCGGCTCGAGTTCGCCTGGTCGGGTGATCGCGGAGCCGTGATCGTGCGCGGCGACGCCGATCCTTCCGTGGTGGCCGAGCTCGCCCAGGCCCTGCCCACGCGATGGTCGGTGCTCGCAGATGCGAGAAGCGGAACCGGCCGCAGGAGAGTCGGCACCACGGGCGGGCATACCAAGCTGTCCGTGGTCAGGGGAGACGACCAGCTGATCGAAAGGGTCTCCGGGCGTGACTTCAGAGTCGCGGCCGACGGGTTCTGGCAGGTCCACGAACATGCTCCGCAGCTGCTGAGCGCGCAGGTCAACTCCGCGCTGAGTGAAGCGACGCGAATGGTCACCGATCTCTACTGCGGTGTGGGGCTGTTGGGAATCAGCGCTGCCAGTGCCACCGGTGCCCGACTCTACGGGGTCGAAGGGGCGAAGTCGGCGATCGAGAACGCGAAGGTGAACGCAAAGGGCCTCAAGGCCGCCTTCGATGCGACTCGGGCAGATCGTGTGACGATTCCGAACTCGGATGTCATCATTCTCGACCCTCCGCGTTCCGGCGCGGGAAAAGCAGTCGCTCGAGCCCTGCTCGACTCGAACGCGAGGACGATCGTCTATGTCTCCTGCGATGCGGCCACACTGGCTCGGGACCTGGCGATTCTGGTCGGCGGAGGATTCGCCATCGAGAGCCTGCGCGGCTTCGACCTGTTCCCACTGACCGCCCACTTGGAAACGGTCACCGTCCTCAGACGATGACCGTATCTCGGCGTCGGCCTACCTCGGCGAGGACAGGGCTTCACACACGCCCACCTCGGCGGCGGGTGATCCTATACTCGTGTCCTCTGGGGGAGGAGGACGAGGACGATGAGGGCGATGAAGGTCGTGAGGAAGCCCCACAGGCCCCACCAGCCGGCCGATCGGCCCTTCTCGCTCGCCAGTGTTCGACAGATGACGGCGAAGATGATGCCGACGAGGAGTGCGCCGAAGCCGAAACCGGCTCCGAGGGTGAATGGGTCCATGAGTGGCTCCTTGCTCGCAGCTGCTGATATGACCTCAGCCTAGGGAGGCGGTAGGTCTCTTCGCGCTGGAGTTCTCCGGATCTCTGCCGGGGGAAAACCCGATCGTCGGTTCCCCGACAGGCCCGGTTCCGTAGGTGGTCAAGCCCGGGCAAATGAGATAGAATTTATCTTGACGTCAAGATACTTTTGGAAACAACTGTGTCGCGTAAATCGGTGCGCGATGCATGGGTTTGCCCGGTTTCTTGGATGAGTGTCGGATGAAACAGGAGAATCACGATGAGCAACGTCGATACGTTCAAATCGAAGAGCACCCTGACCGTGGGCGATACGGATTATGAGATCTATCGCCTGGACCAGGTCCCAGGTGCAGAGAATCTTCCATTCAGCCTCAAGGTGCTGATGGAGAATCTGCTGCGCACTGAAGACGGTGCGAACATCACTTCGGAGCATATCGAAGCCCTCGGCAACTGGGACCCCAGTGCCGAACCGGCTACGGAAATTCAATTCACCCCGGCCCGAGTGGTCATGCAGGACTTCACCGGCGTGCCCTGCATCGTCGACCTCGCGACAATGCGTGAGAAGGTCGTCGAGCTCGGCGGGTCCCCGGATCAGGTCAACCCGCTGGCCCCGGCCGAGCTGGTCATCGACCACTCGGTCCAGATCGACAACTTCGGCACCGCCGAGGCGATCGAACTCAACATGGACATGGAGTACAAGCGCAACGGTGAGCGTTACCAGTTCCTGCGCTGGGGCCAGACGGCCTTCGACGACTTCAAGGTCGTTCCTCCGGGCATGGGTATCGTCCACCAGGTCAACATCGAGCACCTCGCACGCGTCGTCATGCCGCGTGAGGTCGACGGTGTCCTCCGCGCCTACCCGGATACCCTGGTCGGCACCGACTCCCACACCACCATGGTCAACGGCCTCGGTGTGCTCGGTTGGGGCGTCGGCGGCATCGAGGCAGAGGCGGCCATG
Organism: Brevibacterium marinum; assembly: GCF_011927955.1. Lineage (NCBI taxonomy): Bacteria > Bacillati > Actinomycetota > Actinomycetes > Micrococcales > Brevibacteriaceae > Brevibacterium > Brevibacterium marinum. The sequence goes on from NZ_JAATJN010000001.1 coordinate 2,521,011, forward strand.
CTCGGCCAGCCCGTCTCGATGCTCATCCCTCGCGTGGTCGGCTTCAAGCTGACCGGCGAGATCCCTGCCGGAGTGACCGCGACGGATGTCGTGCTCACGATCACCGACATGTTGCGTCAGCATGGAGCGGTCGGCAAGTTCGTCGAGTTCTACGGCGACGGTGTGGCCTCGGTGCCGCTGGCCAACCGTGCCACGATCGGCAACATGAGTCCCGAATTCGGTTCGACCGCCGCGATCTTCCCGATCGACGAGGTCACCATCGACTACATGAAGCTGACCGGCCGTTCGGCCGAGCAGATCCAGCTGGTCGAGGACTACGCGAAGGCTCAGGGCCTGTGGCACGACCCGAGCAGGGAAGTCGAGTACTCGGAGTACCTCGAGCTCGATCTGGCCTCCGTCGTGCCGTCGATCTCCGGACCGAAGCGCCCGCAGGATCGCATCGAACTCTCCGACGCGAAGAACCAGTTCGCCAAGGACATCCACAACTACTCGCAGCCCGGCGAGGAGAACAAGTCGGCCTCCGTCACCACCGGCGACGGAGCCAACTTCGAGCTGGCCAACGGAGCCGTGGCGATCGCGTCGATCACCTCGTGCACCAACACCTCGAACCCCTCGGTGATGATGGCCGCCGGACTCCTGGCCCGCAACGCCCGCAAGCGCGGTCTGAACTCCAAGCCGTGGGTCAAGACCTCGATCGCACCGGGTTCGAAGGTCGTCACCGAGTACTACAACAAGGCCGGTCTCATCGAGGACCTCGAGGCGCTCAACTTCTTCGTCGTCGGCTATGGCTGCACCACCTGCATCGGCAACTCGGGTCCGCTCGACTCCGAGATCTCGGAGAGCATTCAGGACAACGACCTCGCCGTCAGCGCAGTCCTCTCCGGCAACCGCAACTTCGAAGGCCGCATCAGCCCCGATGTGAAGATGAACTACCTCGCATCGCCTCCGCTGGTCATCGCCTACGCTCTGGCGGGAACCATGGACTTCGACTTCGAGAACCAGCCGCTGGGCCAGGACTCGGAAGGCGTGGACGTCTACCTCAAGGATCTGTGGCCCTCGCCCGAAGAGGTCGAGTCGGTCATCTCCTCGTCGATCTCGACCGATATGTTCGACAACGAATACGGCCGGATCTTCGAGGGTGACGAGCGCTGGCAGCAGCTGCAGACGCCAGAAGGTGCGATCTTCGAGTGGGACGATGAGTCGACCTACGTGCGCAAACCGACATTCTTCGACGGCATGGGACTCGAGGCGGAACCCGTGACCGACATCAAGGGCGCACGCGTGCTGGCCAAGCTCGGCGACTCGGTCACGACCGACCACATCTCGCCCGCAGGCTCCTTCAAGGCCGACACGCCGGCCGGCAGGTACCTCACCGACCACGGTGTCGAGCGCAAGGACTTCAACTCCTTCGGCTCGCGTCGCGGAAACCACGAGGTGATGATCCGCGGCACGTTCGCGAACATCCGTCTGCAGAACCTGCTCCTCGACGGAGTCCAGGGTGGCTTCACCCGCGACTTCACCCAGGAGGGTGGTCCCCAGACCTCGATCTACGACGCCTCCGTGAACTACGCGGAGGCCGATACGCCTCTCGTCATCCTCGGTGGGAAGGAGTACGGCTCGGGGTCCTCGCGTGACTGGGCGGCGAAGGGCACCAAGCTGCTCGGGGTCGAAGCCGTCATCACCGAGAGCTTCGAGCGCATCCACCGTTCGAACCTCATCGGCATGGGTGTGCTCCCTCTGCAGTTCCCCGCGGGAGAATCGGCCGACTCACTGGGCCTCGACGGTACGGAGACCTTCGCGATCTCCGGCATCACCGAGCTCAACGACGGCGCCACTCCGAAGACCGTCAAGGTTTCGGCCGCGAAGGAAGACGGAACCACCGTCGACTTCGACGCAGTGGTCCGCATCGACACCCCGGGTGAAGCCGACTACTACCGCAACGGGGGCATCCTGCAGTACGTGCTTCGCCAACTTGCCGGTAGTTGAGCTGAACCGCTCAGATAGAAGGCGATCTGACAGCTGACATGCCCGCTTATGTGTAGCTCTAGCGTCTCACACATGCGCCCCGTCAGGCTCTGGCCTGACGGGGCCATGTGTGTGGCTATGGTTCAGTCGAGGTGGCGACGCCAGAACGGGTCGTCTGCCCAGTCGCCGATGTCTCTAGCGCGCAGTTGCATGGCCAGTCTTCAGAGCGAATCCAGAGCCCGGCCAACGCATTGACTTAGTGAGGCTGGCGATTCATGAAGGCCTCGTCCTGCTCCGTCGGCCCGTTTGGTCCGTGTGAACCGATGCCGTAAGCTAGTACCAACACGACAGGTCCGCTTCTCTAGATGAGACGCGGGCCTGTTCTCTTTCTGCCCCGCGCCGGGGACACGAGGACGATAAGCAGATGAGCACGCCGGACAGCACCTACGCCAAGCCATTCCTGACGATCCCCGAGCAGATCCAGCGGCTGCGCACGCGGGGCATGGACTGCGGAACAGAGACCTTCGCTGCCGGCGTCCTCGAACGCTACGGGTACTACCGGCTGTCGGGGTACTGGCACCTCTACCGAGCTCGACCCGAGCCTCCTGCAGACCGTTTCGACAAGGACGGCCGCGAGATCCGCCTGGACTCGTTCATGCCCGAGACGAGCCTGGCCCACGTGGTCGCCCTGTACGAGTTCGACCACGAGCTGCGGACCCGTCTAAGTGACTTCATCAGCATGGTCGAAACGTCGTTCCGGTTCCACATCGGTCACCGGCTCGGCAGGGCGGACCGATTCGCCCATCGGCGGCCGGACGACCTTGGCGCGCTCCGGTCGGCGGACCCGAGTGAGTCTCCCGAGCCGACCACTGCCTACCGCGAATGGCTCGAGGAGTACGACCGCCACGAGAAGCGCGCACGCGGAGACTTCGTCGTGCACTTCCGCGAGACATACGGTCCACATCTGCCGATCTGGGTCGCCACGGAGGTGATGTCGTTCGGCGTCCTGAGCGGCCTTTACGACCTGATGCCCCAGGGCGATCAGGAGATCCTCGCCGCGCGCTTCCAAATCTGCACCGCCGACGGTAGCGGCGACCGCGGTGCACTGAGCAATTGGCTTAACAACATCCGCAACGTCCGGAACATCTGTGCGCATTACGGCCGCTTGTGGAACCGTACGTTCGACGTGGTCATCGACGCACCGGGACAGACACGCGCGGACCCGAGCCACCTTCTGGCTTCGCTCGCGGACAAGGGCGTGGATAACAAGCTCTATGGCGTGCTGCTCATCTTGCGTCACCTCATGTTGAGCATCGCGCCGGAGCGGTCGGATGTCGTCGACTTCGCGGACTTCATTGAAGCCAGGTCGCAGGAGATTGGATTCTCAATGTTGCAGCTCGGGTTTCCCGACGATTGGCGGAGCAGCCCTGTATGGGACCGGGGCCTCGCACTCGACACTTCGCCCATGCTGGCGGCGAGTCTGCTTGACCGTGCTGAGTGTCGGACGGCCGCCGAGACGCGAGCGTCGTTGACTGGCGCAGAGGTCATCGACGCCGAGTACGATCGGACGCCAGAGCAGGCCGCGCGAGCGATGAAGGCGGCTCAACGCAGCCTGTTGCGGGCCTATCGGAAATACCAAGTCGTAATCGAGGTCGAACTCGGGAAGACCAGGCACTATCCCGCTTTCCAGTTCCGTGACGGCAAAATCATCGACGCCCTCGCGGAAATTAACAGAATGTTCGTCACCACATACGCAGACACAGACCCAACACTGCTCGCGTCTGCGCTGTTGGACTGGTGGCAGACATCGCACTCTGGATTACCGAAGGGTCCGGACGGCTCGGATCGATCGCCGGCCGACCTGCTGCACTCAGTATCCGAGCGGGACTTCACAGCGGCAGTCGAGGAGGCCGGTGCGATGAGCAGCTTCGTCGCGCCGAGCAGGATGAGCTCGTAGCCCGTTGCATCGCGGGCGACTTCCGCGTCTTGCTCGGGGGTGCCACCCGGGAGGCCAAGTGCATCTATCAGCCGGCCATTGTCGTCAACGATCGGAACGTCTCCGCCTATGAGGAGGAGTTCTCCTTTGGTGTAATCGAAATGTGCGATGAGCTCGCAGGTCTGGAGTCGTGCGTTCAGGGCGGCCACGATTGGCTTCGGTCAATCAGCCTTTCTGAGATTCGTTCTAGAGCTCGTGCACCGACGACCACAGACCATCCCGTCGACCCGGACCAGATTGTTGGTCCTTCTCTGCAAGACGTTCCTGGAGAATGGAGCCATGGAACGACCCCTTGACTTCTGGCGCGATCGGCGCATGCTGTGCGGCGGCTGCGGCCATTGTTTCGTCGTCGACCTGGACTGGATCGACCGCTGGGAGCAGGCGAAGGAGACATGTCCCGGCTGCGGCCTGACGTGCGAGCACGAGGACGCACCCAGAGTGACGGTCGATGCTGGCGACCCTGCCCTGAACGACGACCTGGTAGCACAGTTTTTCTGGTATCACACGAGCACGCAGCCGGACTGGCCGTCGAGGGACTTCGACCCCGCGGCGGACTTGACGCCCGGGATCCGAAGGATGATGGGCGGCGACGAGAGGGTCACAGCGTGGGCCGCGCGGCAGCGGGCGAAAGCGCTCCACGTCGGCACGTACGAGGCCGCGGTGCACAACATGCTCAGGCGAATGCGCGACCAGGCTGACCGAGGCAATCAGTTTTACCTCTACCGGGTCCATCTGAAACCATCTGTCACAGAACGGGAGGGTTGGATCGTCGATCCCAGCAACTGGCTTGGTGACGTCGTCCTCGCCGAGGTCTGCCCTCCAGGAATCGACGTCGCACGCTACCTCAACTACCACGAGGATCCAGGCGGGCTCTCACTGGCGCTGGGACGAGATGCGATCCAAGGCGTTCAGCAGATCGCGGTACCTCTGTCTGATGCCTGGGACACCGATTGGGTGAGCGACGCTGTCGCAGCCCTTGAAGGTGCATCAGACGAACTGATCCCGGCGACCGGGAAGCCGGGCAGATTCTTGCGGCCTTCGTCTCCTCGAGCCGGCCGCGCTGGCGAGTTCGGTGCGGAGCTGGCTGACCTATTGCCGGTCAATCTCCACGACCAGTTCGCCTCGGCTGCCGCGTTTGCTGAGGGTGACGACCCAGCGCGGTGGGCCCGCCGGACAAGCAGCCTGTTCGACCTGGTCAAGAATCCTGGCGAGGTGCTGGCGGAGCTCGATAAGGCTCAGCACCGACCGGTCTGAGCTTGACGACGTGGGCAGAGAAAATCCCCCAAGTGCGCATCGTGGAGAGGCGTGAGGGATGTAGTGCTTTCAAGTTAGCACTGGCTCGTCTTGGTCGACGTGTCCGCTGCGTCGCAGGTTTCCGCAGGCTGTCGCAGCAGGAAGAATCGGTCTTGGTGACGCCAGTGCTGCTGAGCGAGGGTCGTCCGGCAATCAGGCACTCCGTCGACAGACGCGCACGCCTTCCATCAGGCGATGAGCGCCTTGGCTGCGGACGCCAGGGTGTCGATGGTCGGCCGGTAGTACGCCCAGCGGCCGCGCTGCTCGCGCTCGACCAGGCCGGCCTCGACGAGCAGCTTCATGTGGTGGGAGACCGTCGGCTGCGACAGGCCTACCGGTTCTGTGAGGTCGCAGACGCACATCTCGCCCGCGCTGCTTCCGGCGATGATGGACATGAGCTTGACCCGGGTGGGATCGCCGAGAGCCTTGAACACCCTGGCGAGGTCCTGGGCGACCGCGTCGTCGATCGTCTCGCCGAGGACGCAGCAGGGCGCGACGTCGGATGCGGACTCGATGGCTGGGGGAGTGGTCATGGGTCCATTCTGCCTCATGCATTGACATCTGTCGATATGTGGGGCAAGCTCGACCCATCGAAGAACATCAATACATGGAGGTTGAAGTGAATCCCGTCGTCGTTATCGGGGCCGGTCCGCAGGGCCTGGCCGCTGCTGCTCATCTGCTCGAGCGAGGCCTGGAGCCCGTGGTCCTGGAGTCGGGCGACGGTCCGGCATCTGCGGTATCCGAGTGGGGCCACGTCCGCCTGTTCTCGCCGTGGTCCGAGCTCATCGACCCAGCGTCGCGCCGGCTGCTCGAGCCGACCGGTTGGAGCGCGCCCGAGACCGGCTACCCGACCGGCGCTCAGTGGGTCGAGGAATACCTGGCCCCGCTGGCCGAGACGCTGAGCGACCGTGTTCGCTACAGCTCCCGCGTCATAGGCGTGGGCCGCAAGGGCCGCGACCTCTCGGTCGACGCCGGCCGCGCGGAGCAGCCGTTCGTCGTCCACGTCCGCCGCGCCGACGACACTGAAGAACGGCTTGAGGCCAAGGCTGTGGTCGACGCCTCGGGCACCTGGCGGGCACCGAGCCCGGCGGGCGCGGAGGGACTGCCCGCCCTCGGCGAACAGGCCGCCGTCGAAGCCGGCCTACTTGATCACCGCACGCCGAGCCGCGAGGAGGCCGCCGAACTGGCAGGCAAGCACATCGTCGTGGTCGGCAGCGGCCACTCGGCCGCGACCGCGATCGGCGACCTCGCGACAGTGGTCCGCCGCGAGCCGGGCACCCGGGTGACCTGGGCGCTGCGCCGCGGTACCGTCGGCAACGCCTTCGGCGGCGGTTCCGCCGACGAACTGCCCGAGCGCGGTGCCCTGGGCCAGCGAGCGAAGAAGGTAGTCGAGGATGGCTTCATCGACCTCGTCACCGGATTCCGTACCGAGCGGGTCCTCGTCGAAGACGGTCGGGCGGTGCTCGTCGCCGAGGACGGACGCCGACTCGAACCCGCGGACCGAGTGGTCGTCGCGACGGGCTTTCGTCCCGACCTGTCGTTCCTCTCCGAAGTCCGACTCGACCTCGACGTGCGCCTGCAGGCTCCGACGAAGGTCGCCACTGAGGTTGATCCGAATCTTCATTCCTGCGGCTCAGTGCGCGCCACGGGGGCGACCGATCTCGCCCACCCGGAACCGGGCTTCTACATCGTCGGCGCGAAGTCCTACGGCCGCGCTCCAACGTTTCTAGCGATGACCGGATACGAGCAGGTCCGCAGTGTCGTCGCCGAGCTCGCCGGCGATCACGAGGCGGCTGACCGTGTCGAGCTGGAGCTGCCCGACACCGGCGTGTGCGGCGGATCGGGCCTGTTCGACGCCCCGGAGCAGGCGACGTCGGGCGGGTGCTGCACACCCGCGCCCCAGCTGGTCCAGATCGGCACGAGGACCGACGGATGAGCCGCGGTCGCCTGTTGATCGTGGGCGGCGGGCAGTCGGGCCTCGCCGCGGCCCGTGCTGGGCGTGACCGCGGCTGGGAGCCGGTGGTGCTCGAGGCCGGTGACGAGCCGGTTGGGTCGTGGCCGCGCTACTACGACAGCCTGCGGCTGTTCTCCCCGCGCCGGTACAGCGCCTTCCCGGGTCACCGGTTCCCCGGCGACCCCGACGGGTACCCGGGCCGCGACGAGGTCGCCGACTACCTCCGCGGCTACGCAGAGTGGCTGGGCGTCGAGGTGCGGACCAATGCTCGCGTCACCGAGGTCGCCGCCGACGGCCCGGGCTTTGCCGTGGAGCTGGCCGATGGGAGCAGCCTGGTCGGGGATGCACTCATCGCTGCCTCGGGGTCGTTCGCCAACCCCTACGTGCCGATGATCCCCGGCCGGGAGAAATTTCAGGGCCGGGTCCTGCACGTGGCCGACTACCGGTCGCCGGAGGAGTTCGCCGGTCAGCGGGTCGTGGTCGTCGGTGCGGGCAACTCTGCCGTCCAGATCGCCCACGAACTGGCCGACCACGCGGAGACGTCGCTGGCGGTGCGGGACCGTGTCCGGTATGCGCCGCAGGTCATTGCCGGGCGCGACCTGCACTGGTGGTTGCGGTTCACCCGCGCTGACCTCCTGCCGCCGTCGGTCCTCGCCAGGATCATCACAGGCACACCGATCATCGACGACGGACAGTACAGGGCTGCGCTCGAGGCGGCACATCCAGACGAGCGGCCGATGTTCGCCAATTACGTCCCGGACGGTGTCGCGTGGCCCGACGGCTCGCGGGAGCGCGTCGACTCAATAGTCTTCGCGACAGGCTATCGGCCGCACATGCCGTACCTGCGATCTCTCGGCGTCCTCGATGAGGCCGGCGCGCCGAGGCACGATCGCGGCGTCTCGACCGTGCTGCCTGGCCTGGCGTTCCTGGGCCTGGAGTTCCAGCGCTCGTTCTCGTCGAACACCCTGCGCGGTGTCCACCGCGACGCGGGTTACGTCGTCGATGCCCTGGCCAGGCAGTCGAGGGGCGTCGTCGTTGGCTGAGGCTGTTGTGCGGCCCGGGCGGGGAAGGGTGCTGGCTGCGCTGTGCGTGACCGAGATCGTCTCGTGGGGCTTGCTCTACTATGCTTTCCCGGTCCTGGTTCCGCGGATCAGCTCGGACACTGGCTGGTCGTCGGTGGCCGTGACCTCGGCGTTCTCTGTGGCCCTGGCTGTGTCGGCGTTGGCCGGGGTGCCGGTCGGGCGCTTTATCGATCGGCACGGACCCCGTCTCGTCATGACGGCTGGCTCGGGTCTCGGCGTCGTGACGCTGGTGGTGATTGCCGCGTCGCCGAATCTGTTGGTGTTCGTCGTCGGTTGGGCGCTGGCCGGAGTCGCCATGGCCGGAGTGCTCTACCCGCCGGCCTTCGCCGCGATCACCGGCTGGTTCGTTGCGGGCCGACTCGGCGCGCTGACCACGCTGACGCTGGTGGCAGGACTGGCGAGCACGGTCTTCGCGCCGTTGACCGCAGCCGCGTATGACCAGCTGGGATGGCGAGGCACGTACTTCTGGGCGGCGGTCGTACTGGCGGTCCTCACGGTCCCGGTCCACTGGCTCGTGCTGCGACGCCCCTGGCCCCGCCCGGTGCATGTCGACGCGGAGGAGCCAGAGGCTGAGAAGGCATACGCTGCCGGCGTCGTGCGGGACTCACGGTTCCGGTTGCTTGCCGCCGGACTGACCTTGGTGGCCCTGGCGATGTACGCCGCGTTGCTGGCTCTGGTGCCGCTTATGCTCGAGCGCGGCCTGAGTCCTCAGGCCGCCGCCTGGGTGCTCGGCCTCGGCGGACTCGGGCAGGTCGCCGGTCGGCTCGTCTACACCGCTCTTGCCCGGCATGCCTCGCTGACCGTGCGCACCGTGACCGTGTTCGGCCTCGTCACCGTCAGCACCTCGGTGCTCGCTGTGGTCCCCGGGCCGGTTGGTCTGCTGGTCGCGGCGTCGATGACCGCCGGGGTCGGGCGCGGCATCGCGACGCTGCTCCAGGCGACCGCGGTCACTGATCGGTGGGGCGCACGCGGATACGGCCGCCTCTCCGGCGTCCTCGGCCTCCCGGTCCTGCTGGCCACCGCCTTGGCTCCCGGGGCCGGTGCGGTCCTTGCCGAGGTCACCGGCAGCTACGCAACCGGTTTCGCGGTCCTGGCCGCGGTGGCCGCCGTAGGGACCGTCCTCACGGTCGCCAGCACACACGGCAGGGCGACAACCGCCGGTCGGATGCGCCCGCTGGATATGCAGGTCGGCGAGTTCCGCCGTCAATCGTGAGGTCATCGAGGGGATCCCCGGGGTGGGATCAGCGTCGAGCCAACATAAGGATCGACAATAGTTCAGCGGCCACTGTATAGTTCAGTGCATGCTGACTATTGCTTCACGCCTCGACGTCATGAATCGACTCGGCCGGGCCATGGCGGACCCGACCCGCTCTCGGATCCTGATGACCCTGCTTGCCGGCCCGAGCTACCCGGCCGTGCTCTCGCGCGAGCTAGAGCTGACCCGTTCGAACGTCTCGAACCATCTGACCTGCCTGCGCGACTGCGGGATCGTCGTGGCCGAGCCCGAGGGGCGGCAGACGCGCTACGAGATCGCCGACCCGCACCTCGCGGCGGCGCTGACGGCCCTGATGGATGTGACCCTCGCGGTCGACGAGCACGCGCCGTGCGTGGACGCCGAGTGCACTGTGCCGGGCTGCTGCGAGTCGGGCGCGTGAGCGCGGCGTGCGGCTGCGACGAGCCGGAGACTCAGACCGGGGAGGAAGCCGAGGAGGAGCAGGGACGTCCCTGGTGGCGTGATGCCGGGATCATGGTCCCGGTCTTCTCTGGCGTCGCGTTCTTAACTGGCCTGGTGCTGGAATGGTCGGGGCTGGAGGTCCCGGCGTTGGTGCTGTTCTGGATCGGTCTGCTGTTGGGCGCGTCGACGTTCACCCCGGGCGCGATCCGGAAGCTGTTCAAGGGCAAGCTCAGCATCAGCCTCCTGATGACGATCAGCGCGATCGGCGCGGTCATCCTCGGCTACGTCGAGGAGGCCGCTGCGCTGGCGTTCTTGTACTCGATCGCCGAGGCACTGGAGGACAAGGCGATGGATCGCGCCCGCGGCGGGCTGCGGGCGCTGCTCAAGCTCGTCCCGGAGACCGCCACGATCCGCCAAGGCGGCGCATCGGTCGAGGTCGCGGCCAAGGATCTCGCTGTCCGTCAGTTCATGCTGGTGCGGCCGGGCGAGCGGATCGCGACCGACGGCATCGTCCGGACGGGACGATCCAGCCTGGACACCTCCGCGATCACCGGCGAGTCGATCCCGGTCGAGGTCGAGCCCGGCGACACGGTGTCGGCTGGGGCGATCAACACCGCCGGCGCGCTGGAAGTCGAGACGACCGCTGCGGGCACCGACAACTCGCTGACCACGATCGTCGACCTGGTGGAGAAGGCGCAGGCGGAGAAGGGTGACCGCGCCCGCCTCGCCGACCGCATCGCCCGACCACTCGTGCCCGGTGTGTTGATCCTCGCCGTCCTGGTGGCGGTCATCGGGTCGCTGTTCGGCGACCCGGAGCTGTGGATCACCCGCGCCCTCGTGGTGCTCGTGGCGGCCTCGCCGTGCGCACTGGCGATCTCGGTGCCGCTGACGGTGGTGGCCGCGATCGGGTCGGCGAGCAAGTTCGGCGTGATCATCAAGTCGGGTGCCGTGTTCGAGCGGTTCGGCGTGATCCGCCACGTCGCCGTGGACAAGACTGGCACCCTGACCCGCAACGAGCCCGCCGTCAACGCGGTGCTCACCGCCGACGGAGTGACCGAGGCGCAGGCGCTGGCGTGGGCGGCCGCACTGGAGCAGCACAGCACCCACCCGCTCGCTTCGGCGATCACCGCCGCCGCACCGGGTACGCCTGTGGCCGATGCCGTGACCGAGCAGGCAGGTCACGGCATCGAAGGCACCCTCGACGGCGCGCGAATCACGGTCGGCAGCCCGCGCTGGCTCGACGCCGGGAGTCTCGGCGATCGGGTCGCGGGTCTGGAGGAGCAAGGCATGACGGTCGTGATCGTGCACCGTGACGGCACCGCCGCGGCTGCGATCGGCGTCCGCGACGAGCTGCGCCCCGAGGTCCCCGAGGTGGTCCGCACCCTCGCCGGACAGGGCGTCGAGGTGACGATGCTCACCGGCGACAACGCCCGCACCGCCCGCGCCCTGGCCGCGCAGGCCTGGATCGATGACGTGCGCGCCGAGCTGCGCCCCCAGGACAAGGCCTCAGCGATCGCCGAGCTCGGCGAGAAGAACGGATCGGTCGCGATGATCGGCGACGGCATCAACGACGCCCCGGCCCTCGCGGCTGCGGACATCGGCATCGCGATGGGTGCCACCGGTTCCGATGCCGCGATCGAGTCAGCCGACGTCGCCTTCACCGGCCACGACCTGCGTCTGCTCCCGCGCGCGTTCGACCACGCCCGCCGGGGACGGCACATCATCAACCAGAACATCGTTCTGTCGCTGCTGATCATCACCGTCCTGCTTCCGCTTGCCTTGTTCGGTGTCTTGGGGCTTGCCGCTGTGGTGCTCGTGCATGAGATCGCAGAGGTCGTCGTGATCCTCAACGGCCTGCGTGCCGCCCGGGCCCGGAAGGAGCAGATCTCGTGAAGGTCGAACTGCTCCACATCGTCGACTGCCCGAACACGGCCAGCGCCGAAGCCAACGCGCGCGCAGCACTGGATGTTCTCGGACTCACGGCCGTGCCCATCCAATTGGTCACGATTCACACCGAGGTCGATGCAACGAACGCGCAGTTCGCAGGCTCGCCCACGATCCTCGTCGACGGTGTCGACCTGTTCCCAACGACACCGGTTCGTTCGCTGGCGTGCCGGGTTTATGCCACAGGGAAGGGGTTCGCTGGCGCACCTGGTCAGGAGCAGATCGAAGCGGCGCTGCGCGCGAGACTGGATTGACGGCCAGCGGTGAGTGCCATTAGTTGCTCAATTCGGTATTGAGCTCAACGGGGACATGCGGATAACCCGTAGCCGGATGGGCGCGCCGGCGCACCGGCTGATGATGGAGTGAATGTCGAGCGGGTGGGAGGCGATCGTGGACGCAATCGGCCTTTGGCATCCATATGTGCAGTAACTTGAGTGCTGCTGGTGACGAGTCTCTCCTGGTGAAGCCGACGGCCGAGGCGACCGGCACCGTCGCCAGCGACTTCGCCGTCCTCGCTGACCTTGAGGAGGTGTTCAGGATCGCCAGCGCGCCAGAGAACGTCCAGGCGGGCGAAGGCGACGACGGCGAGGGGTGCGTGGCCGGCTCAGGGCTCTGACGTCTTGACAAGCCCCGCGGCCAGGCAACGGACCTTCTCGGCGAGCTCGTCGCGGACCAGGCGCATTCGTTCCTCGCCCTCGATCCCTCGCGCCGAGGGCTCGTCGATCGTCCATGTCTCGATGGTCCCGGCCATCCCCGGCACGGGCTCGACGACGGCCTCGTCGCCGATGACGACGACGCGGTCCGCAGTCTGCAGCATAGTGGGATCGATCGGCTTCGGGTGCTCGTCGGCCATGCTAGCCCCGACCTCGGCGACAGAGGCAGCGGACAAGGCATTGAGCGCTGTCCCGGGGGAGGTGCCGGCCGAGTGCACCCGGACGGAGTCGCCGGCGACCTGGCGCATGAGTGCGGCGGCCATCTGCGACTTGCCTGCGTTCTTGACGCAGACGAACAGGACGGACGGCTTCTTCTCGATCACGATATCTACCTTTGTTCAATAGTTGGTAAGAACGACGTTGAGCTCGTGGACACGGGCCGCGATGTCATTGCGGCCGCGCAGTCCCTGCATGCCGGCGGCTCGTCATCGTTGAGGTTCCATAGAGCGTCGTTAATGTCCACCACTCATCAACAGGGGCGCGCCAGCCGGGTCAGCACGATGCGGTTGCGGACTCTGGCCCGGTGGCTGCCAGATCGCGCAGGCGTTGCTCCGCTCGGTGCACGGGGATGGACTCGACGAAAGCTTCGCGGCAGGTCGAGCAGCAGATCTTCCGGCCGTCAGGCAGCAGGCGCGTGGGCGATCCCATGCCGTTCTGGCGAACGCGTTCGTCCGTACAGACTGTCGCATGCTCCCGGCACAGCGCCGCGCCGCAGTGCCGGCAGAATGCGACGGCGGGGAAAGAACCCTGGCCGGCCGTTTCGTGTTCCCAGCAGTCCATCTGCCAACTCCTTGATTCGATGATAATCTATATAGAAAATCTACGCGACGCATCGATAGACGTCAATATCATCTGCGTCATCGATACGTCCGACATCAGCCTTAAGCCCTAGCCATCCGAGCGCCGATCTCGGCGACGGCGGGCTTGGCGGTGCGGGCCGCGCCGATGATGGTGGCGGAGGCGAATCCGGTCCAGTCGCCGTAGCCGAGCAGGTGCAGCCCGGGGTGGTCGATGCTTCGAGTGTCGTCGGTGGCGGGATGGCCGTGCTCGCGGGTCAGGCCGAGCCCGCTCAGGTGGCTGAGGTGTGGGCGGAAGCCGGTGCACCAGATGATCGCATCGCACTCGTGCTCTCGGCCGTCGTTCCAGGAGACTCCCGTCGGGCTGAGGTGGTCGAACATGGGCGAACGGTCCAGGACGCCGCGATCTCGTGCCGCCTGCACGGGAGGCACCATGACGATGTCTCCAAGTCCGGCCACACCGTCGTGGTTCCGGCCAGAGCGACGGGCTGCCTCGCGGGCGGTAGCGACGTCGAAGAGCACTCTGCCGTCGACATCGTCTGGCATGAATCGCGGTGGGTGCCGGGTGACCCACAGCGTCTCGGCCACCGTGGAGACCTCGGCGAGGATCTGCGCGGCGGAATTCCCTCCGCCGACGATCACGACCCGTTGGCCGGCGAACATGTCGGGCGAGTCGTAGGCGACGGTGTGCAGCTGCCTGCCGGAGAACGTGTCCTGACCGGGGAAGTACGGCAGGTAGGGGCTCTGCCACGTGCCGGTGGCACTGATCACCGAAGCGGCCTTCAGAGAGCCTGCGTCCGTGTCCACGGTCCAACGCTCATGCCCCCGGCGGACGCTGGTGACGCCGACCGACCGGCGCACAGGCAACTCGTAGCGCTCCTCGTATCGTTCGAGGTAGTCCACGACGTGGCCTGCGGTGGGGAACGTCTCGCCGGTCTGGGCGGGCATCGGCCATCCGGGCAGGGGGCTGTACTGGGCTGGGGAGAACATCCTGAGCGATTGCCAGCCGTGCTGCCAGGCCCCGCCCGGTCGTTCCTGTTCGTCGAGGATGACGAAGTCCAGGCCGGCGCGGCGGAGGAAATATCCTGCGGCGAGTCCGGCCTGGCCTCCTCCGATGACGACGACGTCACTCACGCCCGCGCCGGGTCCTGATCGAGCAGCTCTGCGGTGAGCGTCTCGATTCGAAACCTGATCTCGTCGCGGATCGGGCGTACCGCCTCGATGCCCTGGCCAGCGGGATCGTCGAGCTTCCAGTCCTCGTAGCGCTTGCCGGGGAAGTACGGGCAGGCGTCGCCGCAGCCCATCGTGATGACGACGTCGGAGTCCTGCACGGCCTCGGTGGTGAGGACCTTGGGTTCCTCGGCGGTGATGTCGATCCCCTCTTCGGCCATGGCCTCGACAGCGATCGGGTTGATCTGCTCGGCGGGCATGGATCCTGCTGAGCGGACCTCGATTTGATTCCCGGCGAGGTGGCGCAGCCAGCCGGCGGCCATCTGGGAGCGGCCGGCGTTGTGGACGCAGACGAACAGGACGGAGGGTGTTTGATCGTTCATGTCTGTGCTTCTCTCGTTCATTCGGTGGTGAAGGTGGCGAGGAGTTGGCTCACGCGTGAAGCGATGTCGTCGCGGATAGCGGCGAGTCCCTCCGGCGATGCCAGGGCCGGGTCGCCGACAGCCCAGTCTTCGTACCGGACTCCGGGGACGATGGGGCAGGCGTCGCCGCAGCCCATGGTCACCACGACATCGGCGGCGCGAATGGCGTCGTCGGTGAGCGGCTTGGGGAACGCCTCGTCGGCGGCTTCGCGGTCGATGTCGGCGACGAGGTCGCGCACGTGGGGGTGGATGCCCGCTGCTGGGGTCGAGCCGGCGGATCGGGCGACGACCCTGCCCCCGGACAGGCTGCGGGTCAGCGCCGCGGCCAGCTGGGAGCGACCTGCGTTGGCGACGCAGACAAACAGCACCTGAGGCGGTGCGGTTGCTCGGTTGCGGGTGAGGTCAGCCAGTCGCTGTCGGGCGAATCGCTCGCTCAGGGGCACCAGGTAGCGTGTGATCTTCGCCGACCGGGCCAGCGCCGTGTACGATTCCCGGACGATGCTGGTGACGGTCTCCCGCGGCAGCTGCGACGTCGCGTTGGCGAGGTCGGCGGCCAGACGCTCGATGTGCTCGTCCATGCTCTCCAGCTCCGCGCCGACCGTCGTCTCCGGTTCCACGCTGGGGGCAACGGCCGCCGGTGCGAACCCCTCGAGCAAGGCGGCGACAGCGGCACTTTTCCCTGGAGCGATGCTGTACCAGACCCAGGTCCCACGGCGCTCGGAATTGAGCAGCCCCACTGTCCGGAGGACCTTGAGATGGTGGGAGACGGTCGGCTGAGAGACGTCGGCGAGGTCGGCGAGATCACACACGCACGACTCTCCACGAGGATCGACAGCGATCGCCGAGAGCATCCGCAGACGCAATGGGTCGGCGAGGGCCTTGAGGGTGCCCGCGAGGGTCGCGGCAACCTCCTGACCGAGGGCTGTCGAGATCGGCGGCACCGGGGGCAGGCAGTCCTCATCGGGGGTGGCTGGCGTGAGCGCGATGTCGGTCATGACGTTCGTACCGCCTGGTTATAGGGATCGGTGCGGAACCACGCCTTGGCGGCCCAGAGGGAGACGTAGACGAGGCCGACGAGGACGGGCACCTCGATGAGCGGTCCGACGACGCCGGCCAGTGCTTGGCCGGAGGCCGCGCCGAAGGTGCCGATCGCGACGGCGATGGCGAGCTCGAAGTTGTTGCCCGCCGCAGTGAATGCCAGTGTCGTCGACCGTGCATAACCGAGGCCGATGCCTTTGCCCAGCAGCAGGCCGGCGAACCACATGACGGCGAAGTACACCAGTAGCGGCAGAGCGATCCGGACGACGTCCAGCGGCCGGCTCGTGATCTGCTCACCCTGGAGGGCGAACAGCAGTACCACAGTGAACAGCAGCCCGTACAAGGCCCAGGGTCCGACCTTAGGAACAAATTTCTCCTCGTACCAGTCCCGGCCCTTGCGCTTCTCACCGATCCACCGCGAGGCGAATCCCGCGACCAGGGGCACTCCGAGGAAGACGAGGACGTTGAGGGCAATCTGGCCCATCGACACCTCGAGCCCTTGTGTGTCCAGGCCGAGCCAGCTCGGCAGGACGCTGAGGTAGAACCAGCCGAGGACGGAGAACATGACGACCTGGAAGACCGAGTTGATCGCCACCAGCACCGCGGTCGCCTCGCGGTCGCCGCAGGCCAGGTCGTTCCAGATCACGACCATGGCGATGCAGCGGGCCAGACCGACGATGATGAGCCCGGTGCGGTACTCGGGAAGGTCGGGCAGGAGCAGCCAGGCCAGAGCGAACATGATCGCCGGTCCGGCAAGCCAATTGAGCACCAGAGAGGAGATAAGGAGCTTCTTGTCGCCGGTGACGGCGGCGACCTTGTCGTAGCGGACCTTGGCCAGGACCGGGTACATCATCACGAGAAGGCCGAGCGCGATCGGCACGGAGATCCCGCCGATCTCCATGTGCGACAACAGGTCCGAGATTCCAGGAATGAATCGTCCCAGGAGGAGGCCTGCGACCATCGCCAGCCCGATCCAGAGCGGCAGCCACTTATCCAGTGTTGACAGGCGCTTCGGGGCGTTCGTTGCGGTCTTTGTCGTCTCGGTGGTCATGCCAGCAGCTCCTCGATCTTCGATGCGATCAGCGGGCGCGGCTGCGCTCCGATGAGGACGTCCACCCGACTCCCGTCGCGATAGAACCCTAGAGTCGGGATCGACGTGACTCCGGCGGCGGTCACGACATCGGGATTCGCGTCGGCGTCGACCTTCACGATCTTCACCCGACCGGCGTACTCCTCGGAGAGCTCGTCGAGGATCGGTGCGACCTGCTTGCACGGTCCGCACCATGTCGCCCAGATGTCGACGACCACCGGCCGGTCGGAGTCGAGCACCTCCGCGTGGAAAGTTGAGTCTGTCACTGTCTTCGTAATCATGCGGAAACCTCCGTTGTTATGGTCTGAAGGGTCGCCGCGGGCGCAGCGGCGAGGAATTGTTGAGCGTCCAAAGCTGCTGCGCAGCCGGTGCCCGCTGCGGTGATTGCCTGCCGATAGCGGTGGTCGACGAGGTCGCCGGCCGCGAACACGCCAGGCAGATTCGTCTCCGTGCCAGGATGCGCAACCCGCACATATCCATTGGGGTCGAGATCGATCTGTCCGACCAGCAGCTCCGATCGCGGGTCATGGCCGATCGCGACGAAGGCACCAGCCACGGGCAGCACCCGCTCGGCCCCGGACACCACGTCGCGCAGCCGCAGCCCCTCGACCTGGGGGTCGCCGATGACCTCGGCGACCTCGCTGTTCCAGGCCACCTCGATTCGCCTATCGCTCAGAGCGCGCTCGGCCATGATCCTCGAGGCCCGGAATTCGTCACGGCGATGCACGATCGTGACTTTCGAGGCGAATCGGGTGAGGAACAGTGCTTCCTCCATAGCCGAGTCACCGCCGCCGATGACTGCGATCTCCTTCTTCCGGAAGAAAAACCCGTCACAGGTCGCGCACCACGACAGGCCGTGCCCGGACAGTCGTTCCTCCTCGGGTAGTCCGAGCCTGCGGTAGGCCGAACCCATGGCAAGGATGACTGCCGGCGTGTGGAAGATCTCACCGGAGCCCGTCTCGATGGTCTTGATTGGGCCGTCCAAGTTTAGGCGGAGGGCGTCGTCGAGGACGATGCGTGCGCCGAATCGTTCGGCCTGTCCGCGCATTGCTTCCATCAGCTCTGGCCCCTGGATGCCGGCGGTGAAGCCAGGGAAGTTCTCTACCTCCGTCGTCGTCATCAGTGCCCCACCAGCAGAGACCGACCCGGCGACTACTACCGGAGCCAGACCCGCCCGCGCCGCGTATACCGCGGCCGTGTACCCCGCCGGGCCGGACCCGACGATCACTATTTCTTGATTCGACATGCTTCTATATTGACTGATGTCGATTCAGAACGCAAGGCACGTGAGCTCAGTGCAGCGGGGGTCACTCGATGGGCGGTCGACTGGGCCCGAAGGATGCCCGAAGTTGGGCCCGTGCTCGGCAACGGCCACGACCAGTTGACGGGCCGACCGGTACTCGGTCGGACGCGACGGGTGCGCCCGACGATCTGGCGATCTCGGATGTGCGTGGCTCGCACGTCAGCTGCCTTCCGACTGCCCAGATGTTCGCCTCCTAGTCATCTCCTTCTCGGGACTTCTTGAGGCGCGAAAATGGAGATCGTCCAGCGAGAGCCTAGAAGTCTAGAGTGTGAGTGGCGTAACGACATAGAGCGAAACCGGATCGGTGAGACTGATACCTGCGGGCGATTGATCGAATGGGATGCCTGCTGCAGTGCGACGGACGGCTGGGCAAGCCCCCCTCTATCTCGCCAGGGTCCATTCCGGGTCGGCTACTGGCCAATGCCCAACTACCGCAAACGAACCACGTCGACGGTGTTGCACCAGCGGCAGCGAAGAAGTCCCATGCCCTTCCTGGGGATGCCCCTGACCTGGCGATTTGCCCCGTCAGTAGGGTGAACTCAGGTGTTCAACTACCGTGCACATCGGAGAAGCGTGTCTCAGTACGTGCTGCGGCAACTTGCCGGTAGTTGAGCCGATCGGCTCAGACACGAGACGATCTGGACGCTGACGCGGACGGCCGCATGTAGCTCCAGCCTCTCACGCATGCGCCCCGTCAGGCTTCGGCCCGGCAGGGCGCATGCGTCTTCTGTATATGGCTCAGTCGAGGTGTAGACGTCAGGACGGGTCATCGGCCCAGTCTTGAGGGATTCCCATGCCGCGCAGGTTCACCGGGAGTCGGGAATCGATCAGTCCGTGGAGCCGTCGCGACCAGCCGCTACTGGGGGAGATCGTCTCCAGAGCCGTCTGCAGGGATACGAGGAGGGGTAGAGCCACTTCCTCGATTTCTCCGGCAGCGCATCGTCTCCCTCGAGCCAGGACACGGTGGGCGAGGTGGTCAACGAGTTCGTCCAGCGCCATGGGCGGCTTGTCGTAGTGAAGGGTCCCCCGCGGACGAGGTGGGCGAGTCGAGCGTCGTGGCGAGTCATTGGCCCACCTCGTGGACATGGGCAGAGAAAATCCCCCAAGTGCGCATCTCGGAGAGGCGTGGGGGATGTAGTGATTTCAGTCTAGCACGGGCTGGCCCGGTCCGAACTACGATCTATGAGGCGCAGATCGGTTCGCATGGCGCGTTGATCGTGATTGTGCTCAATCGAAGGGTTGTGACGAGGCCGAGTCTTATAGACATCAGTTCCGCAACGGCGGTGTACTCCCCGCGATTAGAATTAGCCCCGCCTTGCAGCGGGCTGATCGTGATGGCACGACCATAGCGCGAAGAGGAGGTGACAGATCGTTCGTCCCGACTCCGGGTGGTGAGGACGGTCGCACTTCTGACACCGAGTGACTTTGACGTACAGCGAACGGAGAGGTTGCGGGGCGACAGCTCGACGGCACAGGCGCGGTGGATGCTTCTGTCGTGAGGCTAGGGAAGCCAGGTTGTGCCCGCAGAAGTGCTCTCCAGACTCTTGAAGTAGTTGAGTAGCCCCGGGATCGCGGGATGTGCGTT
Source organism: Brevibacterium marinum (assembly GCF_011927955.1). Lineage (NCBI taxonomy): Bacteria > Bacillati > Actinomycetota > Actinomycetes > Micrococcales > Brevibacteriaceae > Brevibacterium > Brevibacterium marinum. The sequence continues at coordinate 2,541,038 of NZ_JAATJN010000001.1, forward strand.
GTCCTTGCGGTACACGAGCGAGTAGGGGTAGATCGGAGCTGGATCCCTCAGCGGGATTCGGCGAAGGTCGAAATGCGTCGGCCAGAGGTAGCGATCCCTGTCGCCCACGAACGTCATCAGGGACTTCGAGTCAGCGATCTCCTCGAGCAAGGCCTCGTCGCCGAAATGCGGGCCAACGCCATCGATACTGAGATCGAAATCGGCAGCGAGCCTGTCGTAGTAGTGAGCCCATTCGGTTCCTGGCAGGATCCCTGGGATCCAGATGCGATGGGCCCGCAGGTCATGAGGTGCCAGCGACTTGGCGGAGGCAAGCGGATGATGTGGGCCGACGAGTACCTCCATTCGTGATTCGAAGACCCGGGGTGCAACGATGTCAGTCCACTGGTCCGGCGATTCGTGCAGGACCGCGCGGAAAGAGGCATCGATGGTGCCTGCGCGAATCGCGTCGATCGCGTGGATGACGCTGGCCGTGCCAAGGGTTACGACGTCGAGCAACATGTGGGGGTTGCTCCGGTGGAACTCGCGCATCAGCACTGAGGGCGCGATCCTTCGGTGGAGGACGTCGACCCGCAGCGCCCGACGTCCGGGATGGACCGAGTCGACAGCGCGTTCCGCAACCTGAACCAGCTCCCGAGCGTGCGGAAGGAACGCCTGTCCGTCGACGCTGAGCTGCGCTCCTCGCGGCGTGCGGGCGAAGACGCGGACTCCGAGCTCCGACTCCAGCCGGGAGACGCGCTTCGAGATCGCCTGTTGGGTGACCCCCAGCTCGGCCGCCGCCTCTTGGAACTGCCCGAACTCGGCGACGGCGAGGAACGTCTTCACTGTTTCCACATCCATGCCGCCACTCTACGGGGTACAACGTCTGGTTGTGGCGCACCGATGTCCACGTTGTTGGATGCACGTCTGTATGCACTGTTGAACTGGACCGGTCAACCACGCGTTGTTCGGAAGGACGCAGATGCCAACAGAAGAGTTTGTCCATCTCCACGTGCACAGCGAGTACTCCATGCTCGATGGGGCCGCCCACATCGGTCCGCTCGTGGACGAAGCCGCCCGTCAGGGCATGCCCGCGGTCGCCGTGACAGACCACGGGAACGTCTTCGGGGCGTTCGAGTTCTGGCGGACCGCGAAGGACGCTGGTATCAAGCCGATCATCGGGACCGAGGCGTATCTGACCCCAGGCACTCACCGCTCGGAGCGTACCCGTGTCCGCTGGGGTGACGGATCTCGAGACGACGTGTCGGGGGCCGGGGCGTACACGCACTTGACGATGCTCGCGGAGACGACCGGGGGCATGCACAACCTCTTCCGGCTCTCATCGTTGGCCTCGATGGAGGGGCAGTACTTCAAGCCGAGGATGGACCGCGAGCTCCTGAGCACTTACGGACGGGGCCTCATCGCGACGACCGGCTGCCCCTCCAGCGAGGTCCAGACGCGTCTTCGTCTCGGACAGTACGACGAGGCCCGGCAGGCGGCGGCGGACTTCCGCGACATCTTCGGGGCGGAGAACTACTTCTGCGAACTCATGGATCACGGCCTGGGAATCGAGAAGCGTGTGATGGGCGACCTCATCAGAATCGCGAAAGACCTCGGCCTGCCGCTCGTGGCCACGAACGACCTGCACTACGTCGCTGCAGACGACGCGAAGAGCCACGCCGCTCTGCTGTGTGTGCAGTCCGGGTCAACCATGGACGACCCGAAACGCTTCAAGTTCGACGCCGACGAGTTCTATCTGAAATCAGCCGCGCAGATGCGGCACTTGTTCCGCGACTTCCCGGAGGCCTGCGACAACACATTGCTGATCGCCGAACGGTGCAACGTCGAGTTCGATACCTCGGCGAACTACATGCCGCGGTTCCCCGTGCCCGACGGGGAGACCGAGGAGACCTGGCTGGTCAAGGAGATCGAGCGCGGACTGAACATGCGCTACCCGGGTGGCATCAGCCAGGAGGTACGTGAGCGCGCGGAGTACGAGACCGCGATCATCCTCCAGATGGGCTTCGCCGGTTACTTCCTCGTTGTCGCCGACTTCATCCAGTGGGCCAAGAGCCAGGGCATCCGCGTCGGACCTGGACGCGGCTCCGGAGCCGGGTCGATGGTCGCCTACGCGCTGACGATTACCGGACTCGACCCGCTCGTCCACGATCTGATCTTCGAGCGGTTCCTGAATCCCGATCGCGTGTCGATGCCTGACTTTGACGTGGACTTCGACGATCGCCGCCGGGGCGAGGTCATCCAGTACGTCACCGATAAGTACGGTGACGACCGGGTCGCACAGATCGTCACCTACGGCACGATCAAGGCCAAGCAAGCACTGAAGGATTCTGCTCGCGTCCTCGGACACCCCTTCAGCATGGGGGAGAAGGTCACCAAGGCCATGCCTCCGACCGTCTCCGGCAAGGACATCCCCCTCAGCGGCATCTTCGACTCCGAGCATCCGCGCTACGCCGAAGCTCAGGACGTCCGGGCTCTCATCGAATCCGACCCCGAGGTTCGGACCGTCTACGACACCGCGACAGGGTTGGAGAACCTCAAGCGGCAGTGGGGAGTGCACGCGGCCGGGGTGATCATGTCCAGCGAGCCCCTCATGGACGTAATCCCACTGATGAAGCGGGACCAAGACGGGCAGATCATCACCCAGTTCGACTATCCGACGTGTGAGGGCCTCGGCCTGATCAAGATGGACTTCCTCGGTCTGCGGAACCTCACCATCATCAGCGACGCGCTCGACAACATCCGCACCAACCGTGGCGAGGAGATCGACCTCGAGGAGCTGCCGCTCAATGACGCCGGCGTCTTCGAGCTCATGCGCCGCGGCGACACGCTCGGGGTCATCCAGTTCGACGGCGACGCCATGCGGTCTCTACTGCGGCTCGCGCGACCTGATCACTTCGAGGACATCACCGCTGTGGGTGCCCTGTACCGGCCAGGCTCGATGGGGGCCAACTCGCACATCAACTACGCGCTGCGCAAAACCGGGCAGCAGGAGATCGTCCCCATCCACCCCGAGCTCGCCGAGCCGCTGGATGAGGTCCTGGGCAAGACGTACGGGCTGATCGTCTACCAAGAGCAGGTCATGACCATCGCTCAGGTCCTTGCGGGCTTCACGCTCGGTCAGGCCGACCTGCTGCGCCGTGCGATGGGCAAAAAGAAAAAGGCCGAGCTCGACAAGCAATTCGAGGGGTTCTCATCCGGGATGCGTACGAACGGCTACAGCGAGGAGGCGATCACGACCCTGTGGAACATCCTCCTGCCGTTCTCCGACTACGCCTTCAACAAGGCCCACTCCGACGCCTACGGCCTCCTCAGTTACTGGACGGCCTACCTCAAGGCGCACTACCCAGCTGAGTACATGGCCGCACTGCTGACCAGTGTGGGAGAGAATCGCGACAAAATGGCGCTCTACCTCGGGGAGACCCGCAGGATGGGTATCCGCGTCCTCCCACCGGACGTCAACGAGTCGATCCGGTACTTCGCCGCCGTCGGCGAAGACATCCGCTTCGGTCTCGAGGCGATCCGCAATGTGGGCGGCAACGTGGTCGAACAGATCGTGCGCACCCGGAAAGAGCGTCCATTCGAAGAGTTTCACGACTTCCTCCGGAGAGTTCCGCAGGAGGCGACCAACAAGCGGGCGGTCGAATCGCTGATCAAGGCAGGGGCGTTCGACCAGTACGGCCATTCTCGGCGTGCACTCGTCAGCATCCACAAAGAAGCTGTCGACGCTACGACGTCCGTCAAACGGGAAGAGGCACGCGGGCAGTACGACCTGTTCGCCGGGATCGATGGCGAGGGATTCGATGATGTGTCGGCCGAGATCCCAACACTCCCTGAGTGGGGAAGGCTCGAGAAGCTCGGTCACGAGCGCGACATGCTCGGACTCTATGTCTCCGACCATCCGCTTACCGGGCTTGAGCAGCAGCTCTCGAAGCGATCGACCCATGCAATCGAGCAGCTACTGGGCGAGAAGCCGCCCAAGGACGGTCAGCGCATCACCGTGGCGGGTCTGATCACTCAAGTCCAGCAACGTGTTGCCAAGTCCTCTGGAAATCCTTACGCGATCGTTCGCGTTGAAGACCTGAGCGCTGATGTCACCGTCATGGTGATGGGCAAGACGCACCAGCTCTATTCATCGGCCCTCGAACAAGACGTAGTCGTCGCTGTGACCGGACGAGTGAGCGTCCGTGACGAGGGACTCAACCTCCATGCCGACGGCATCGAAGTCCTGGATGCCATGATCGACCGGCACGACCGGCCATTCACCATCCTTATTGCAGAAGACGCCACCACGGAACCACGGGTCACCGAACTCGGCGACATTCTGTCAAGGCATCCAGGAGAGACGGCGACCCATCTGAAGATGCGCAAGCCGCAGAGCATCGTCCACTTCGATCTCCCCAACCACCCGGTGTCTGTGACGAATGACCTCTATGCGGAAGTCAAGGCACTGCTGGGCGCGAACTCGATCGAGTAGCTGCCGGCCATAGGGAAATCAGCTTCCCTAGGATATCGGTCATGGGGCTCATGCTCAGGTGAGTCGAAACTTGGTGCTGCGCCTTTCACTGTGATGTCACGGCCGTGCGCCGCTGCCCCCGACGCGCCTGCTAGTTGTTGCGGGGCAGGAGGTTGATGTCGCGGCCACTCGAGCGTCGATGCATGCGAATCGCATATACTTCTGGTCATGGAACCCAACCTTGAAGAAGCGATCAACGAGTGGCACGCGAGCGTCAATGCCCGCGACCTGCAGCGATCTGAGCGTGCGGTAGGCGATCCGGTCGTCGTGCTCGGCCCGAAGGGCGCGGGCCCGATCACGCCTGCGCAGTTTGCCGAGTGGGTGGAGCGCTCGGGGATCAAGCTGGTCCCGCGGTCCTGGCACCCTGTAAGCGAGCGACTGATGGTGGTCGAGGAGGACGCGACCTGGCCCGAGAGCACGGAATCCACGCGAGTAGCGACCGTCTTCCGCGCTGCCGCCGGGAAGGTCACGGCTGCTTTCAGGCTGCCAGACCTCAAGGCCGCTCTCGAGCTGGCCTACATCTGCCGCGAGATGGCGGCAACCGAGTGACAGACCTCGGCCCGGGACAGGTCCTGTTCCATTTCGTCAGGCACTGGTCACGCCGCTCTGCCGCAGCAGACACTGGCGGTGAGCAGGGGCGGCTCGTGCTCGTGTGCGAGGCTGTCCATGCTCTGAGGCTGCGCGCCAGCCCGGCAACGGTGAACGCGATCGCGCAGGAGATCGGGATCGACCAGAGCGGCGCGTCACGGTTGATCAAGAGCGCCACCGCAGCCGGGTATCTCGTCATGGCAGCGTCCGCGACCGATGGCCGACGACGCGAAGCATCACTCACCTCTGCGGGCCGGTCGATGCTGGACCAAGCGCATCGTTGGCAGGAGGAAGTGTTCGTTGAGCTGACCACAGGCTGGAGCGACAAGAAGCGCCGCGACTTCCAACAGGCGATGACCGACCTGATGGACCGCTCATACGAGATGGACGCATGAGCCACGCCAACGCCCCGCTCAGCCTCGAGGGACGCCGCCGACTGGTCGAGCGATGTAAGACGCGTCCCATCGCCCATGTGGCCGCCGAGATGGGGATCTCGCGTGCCTGCGCATCTAAGTGGGTCAACCGATGGCGACGTCCCGGAGATGCCGGGCTGCGCGACCGCTCATCGAGCCCCCACCGGAGCTCGAACGCCACACCAGCCTGGGTCATCGAGCGGATCGAAACCTGGCGGCGTGAGCACAAGCGGTCAGCCCAACGCATCACTGACGAGCTCGACGAGCTCGAGGTCACGATCAACCGCCGAACCGTCAGCCGGCATCTGACCAGGCTCGGCCTCGCTCAACGACGGTTCATCGACCCAGGAGGGGATAACAACCGCAAGCCAGGAAAGATCTCGGCCCACTGGCTCGGCCACATGGTGCACCTCGATGTGAAGAAGGTCGGCAGGATCCCCGACGGTGGCGGCTGGTAGATCCATGGCCGCGACAGTGACCAGGCCAAGGCCGCAGGTCGCGCCAAATCAGCGGGCGCAAAGCGCGGCTACATCTACTTGCACTCCGCCGTCGACGGCTTCTCCAGGCTCTCCTGCACCGAACCGCTGAGCGACGAGAAGGGAGCCACCGCGGCGGCGTTCCTGGCCCGAGCGAAGGTCTGGTTCGCCGCACACGGCATCTTCCACATCCACCGCGTCCTCACAGACAATGGCGCGTGCTATCGCTCCGGCGACTTCGCCCGGATCGTCGGCAACCAGTCCCGGCACCAGAGGACCAAGCCATACACCCCTCGCCGCAACGGAAAGGTGGAGCGCTACCAGCGCATCCTGGCCGAGGAGCTGCTCTACGCCCGGGGCTTCGCCAGCGAGGACGCCCGCACGGCAGCGATCGCCGTCTGCAACATCCACTACAACTATCACCGGTCCCATTCAGGCGCGAGCGGCCAGCCGCCGGCGTCGCGCTTGCAGAAAGGCGTCACCAACGTCCGGCCCTCATGCAGCTAACGTGAATGACATGGCCCGCAAGGCATGCGCGCGTACTGTTCGATCCGATGATCGCACTGGATATGTCTATCTCCGGCTCAGCGACCCGTCCGGCAGGTCAGCCCGCGTCTGCGCGCCAGTCGAGCACTAAGTCGACGAGCCCGGGGAAGCGGGTGTTCAGGTCCTCGAGGCGGACGCGACTGCGTCGCTCGAGGCCGTACTGGCGCTGGGTGATGACGCCGGCCTCGCGCAGTGCCTTGAAGTGATGCGTGAGTGTGGACTTGGGCCGGTCGAAGCCGAACCACCCGCAGGTCTGGTCGAAGTCCTCGGATGACAGCAGGAGCTTCTGGATGATCGTCAGCCTGAGGGGCTCGGCTAGCACACCCATGATGCGCTCGAGACGGATCTCATCCACCGCAGGCTCCGGCAGTCGCTCGGGGAGCTCGTCAGGCGGCCCCGTCTCATTGGCGTAGGTCGGCGCAAGTGTGTGCATGCCCGCAGTCTACCCGCTGTTGGAGATTCTTCGTACTGATGATAAGTTCGATTCGACTCGTACTGATACGAGTAGTTTCGAACTAGGTGGTGGAGATGAAGCGAGAAGTCGAACAACGGAATCTCAGATGGTCCGTGGCAGCAGCACTGACGGTCGTATCGGTGTTCGTGCTGTCCAACGCCTCGACGCCGCTGTACGTCGAGTGGCAGCGGGAGTGGGGCTTCTCGTCCGGGACGCTCACGATCATCTTTGCCTGCTACATGGTCGGGCTGGTGGGCACGCTCATCGTCGCCGGCGGGCTTGCCGACCGATACGGGCGGCGCGTGGTCCTCGTGCCGGCCATGGTGGCCGCGATTGCATCCGGGGCGCTGTTCATGCTCGCCCTGGACGTCGCGTGGCTGCTGCTGGCCCGGCTGCTGGCCGTCGTCGCCGTCGGAGGAGCGGTGACGGCGGGGATGGCCGCAGTAGTCGACGTCGCGCCGTCTGCGCGCAAGAGGGCAGGCAGTCTCATCGCGTCCGCCTCCATGGTGCTCGGCGCAGGCCTCGGCCCGATGCTCTCGGAGATCACCGCGAAGACCACCCCCACACCGCAGCTGTGGACGTTCGCCGTCGTCACGGCGCTGGGCCTCGCGGCCCTGGCAGTCAGTATGCGGTTGCCGCTGGCACGGGCGGTGCAGGTCGGAAGCACGGGCGAACGACTCCTTCGTTGGCCGATGCCTCCACGGGATCGTCGGCGTGAACTCCTGTGGGGCGCAGCTACCTTCGGCCCGGGCATCACAGCGACCTCCTTCGTGCTCTCGCTGGGGCCCTCGGTACTGGCTGGACCGATCGGCGTTCCGGACCCCCTGATTGCGGGGGCTGTCGCCTGCGCAATGTTCCTTCTTGCGACCGGGATCCAGTTCGCCGCGGGCAGCCTCTCCACTCGAGAGCATCTCGCACTCAGTTCCATCACCGCCGTGGTCTCGATGGGGATGCTGGGGCTCGCTGTCACCGTGACGCCATGGTGGCCGGTCTTCCTCGCCGCCGCTCTGTTCGCGGGCACCGCCCAAGGGCTGGGTCAGCTTGCCGGCCTCACGCTTATTGCCACACGGATCGTTCCCGAACGACGCGCCGAGTCCAACGCCGCGCTCAACATCTCCGGCTACGTCCCGGCTGGAGTCTTGCCGGTGGCCACCGGCTATCTCGCTGACGCCATCGGGCTCGGCAATGCCGTGATCGCGTTTGCAACGCTCCTCGGTGTCGTCGCAGTGATCGCCCTGGTCATCGTGCGCGTCAGCACGCGGGACGAATCAACAGAACGCCCACCAGCGAAAGTAGCCGACGAGACCATGCAGCCAACCACACTGGTGATCGCCGCCCACCCCGACCTGGAGAAATCACGCGTCAACGCCGCCTGGCTCCGAGCACTCGACACCGAAGAGCAGATCACCGTCCGCGCGCTGGCAGACGTCCGCGGAACCGACGGCTTCGACGCCGCAGCTGAGCAGCGGGAACTCGCCAGGCACAATCGGATCGTCCTGCAGTTCCCCTTCCGCTGGTACAGCGCCCCGCCACTGCTATCCGAATGGCTCGAAGTCGCGCTGGAACGCGGCTGGGCCTACGGGCCCGGCGGACACGCACTGGAAGGCAAAGAGCTCACCATCGCGGTGTCGACCTGGTCACGCGCCCACGACTACGTGCCAGAGGGGCGTTACGGACGAACGATGAACGAGCTCACCTCCCCGTACGCCACCACCGCCGCACGAGTCGGCATGAACTATTGCTCCGGATCCTTCGTCCACGGCGTCGGTGACCTCAGCGACACCGCGCTCGAAGACATCGCTCGCGAATACGCGTCATGGGCTGCAGGAGGGATATTCGCGTCGAGCTCGCCCGGAACGCAAGCGTAATTGGATGATGTGCAGTGGCGGTCGATGAGGGTGTCTCTTAGACATCTTCATAACGAGACGAGATCCCTGCAACGTTGCGGGAGTTTTGGTCTCATGGGTCGCCCTCGCAGCTACGACCGCCAGCGGCATCTGGCGGCGTGCTCACTCCTCGTCAGAGAACACTGACTTGAACAGGTCGGCGGCGTCGATGAGCTCCTTGGTCGGCACCGTGATCTCGCCGGTGGCCACCGTGTCGTTGCCGTCCTCGGTGAGGACCCAGGAGACCTCCACCAAGCCGGCTCCGGGATCCCTCGCGACGATCACGTAGTCGTCTTGGTCGGTGGTCCACGGATCGTTCGGACGCAACGATTCCGGGGTGAGCACGATCTCCGCGTCCTCGCCTCGGTTGCTCCAGCTCACGGGGTAGTCCCTTGGGAGGGGACGGAGCGTCGAGTAGTCGAAGCCTGGCCCGAGCGGATTCTGTCTCCGCAGCACTGGCTCGGCCGCTTTCTCGAAGTCTGCGTCGTCGGCATCGAGGTGGTCGAACAGTTCGCACCCGTGGAAGGTCAAGGTCAGGCGCGGCTTCGCGATGAAACGGTCGCGGCTGAGCACGCGGATCCCCGCTCCTAGCAGTCCCGCGCCCAGGAAGTGCTCCCGGCTGCCTGCGATGTGTTCGGCCTTTTTACTCCGCCAAGCGGCCAGGGCCTTCTCGCGGTCTTCCCTCGACAGCGGTCTCGGGGTTCCGAATGCGCTCGACGCCAACTGGAGCGACGCCGGGGAGAAGGAGCTCTTCTCGTGCTGCTCCGGTTCCTTGCTGAATTGCTCTTCTCGGTAGTTCAGCAGCTGCTCCAGGACTTCCTCGACGCGGTCGACGCGATGGACGCAGCCGACCAGTTCCACCTCGAGCACGATCGGCGGCTTTCCGCCGCCGCGGGCGCGCTCGACGAGCGCGAGGACCTCTCCGGACCGTGCGGGACGGGTGTTGCTGGTGCCCCGCACGTAGATCGCTCCGTCCTCGAGGCTGTCGCGGCGGTCGTCGCCCTGATAGCTCTTGTGGCAGGGGAAGATCGACTGGCCGTCCTCGGGCGGCTGGGCGATGACGAATAGCACTTCGTTGTCGCGGCCGACTCCGATCCTCCCGAACTCGAAGGCGGGGAACTGCGGTCCGAGGTAGGGGCGGAGGCGGTCCTCGAGCTCGTGGGCCTCGGTGCCGCGAGGCACTCCGGGGGCATCGTCCTTCTGCGCACCGATCACGAGTACCGCGTAACCGCGGAAATGCCGGGCCGCCTCGTGCGGACGACGATTGGCCGCTCCCAGGAGGAACTTCACGATCTTGGCCGTGGACGTCTTGCTTCCCATGTCGAGCGGGCCCTTGACCTCGAGACAGGTTGTCTCGGCCTCGTCACCGACGGCCATCACATGATCGAGAATGCTTTGGAGAGCCCGCTCGCCGAGCGGGATGACGCTGGTGTCGAGAATGGACGCCCTGACTGAGGAGTCGGCTGGGGGCGAGAGGTCGGGCATGGAGCGATTCTCTCATTCACGCCGGCGGCCCAAGCATGCAATGGGTCCCAGGGGGCCGCCTTAAGCGTGCTCGGCACAGGTCGCCCACGCGCCCAGATCTCACTGCCGATCGTCTTGCCAAGCTCGCCGAAGCAGTCCTGGATCCCGTTCCGGTGGATGAAGAAGCATGGATCATTGGATCAAACCGAATGGAGCGGTGAGTCTGACACATGAACCGCTATCGCAGCATGTTGACCCGCCAAGATCAGCACCGAGACATGCTGCGGTAGCGGTAGGTGAACAAGTGGAAACAATCGGCGTCTGACCTGGGGTTTCAGTTTGCCGAACCTGTCTCTGAAGTGCCCAAGGGCCCGAACTGCCACTAACGAAAGCAATATCAGTACGTGCTGCGGCAACTCGCGACTGCCTGATCCGGGATCGGCGTCCTAGCGACGACGACTCTGATCGGTGACAGTGCCGAAGGACGAAGGCCGGTGGGGCAACCCACCGGCCTTCGCCGCACCCGATCGCAACCACTTCGCTGTGCGCCCGGGCGCAACTTGCTCTCTGTGCGCCCCCGGGCATACTTCTCTCGCCGTACCAGAACAGCTTCCGGTGGCGGGGCTGAGATCTGCGACTCGTGACTCCTGCATTACCTGACTCCTGCGACTCGTCCTACAGCTGACACCGCTTCATACCGCAGACCCCGACTGCCACTCGTTCCGCCAATTCCTCCACCCCGTTGCGCATTGAATACCGGCAGCACGGAAAACACCCGCTGCAGGGGTTGTCTGTGCGTCTCGTGGTGCGGGGTGCCGAGCACAGCCCGCAGATGCAGCCGGGAGAGACGGCGCTCCTCGCTCGGGGAGTGGGACCCAGACGCACTCGGTGCCTGCCGAATTCATGAGTGGACCAACTCTGCGTTGTGAGGCGTTAAGATGATTCGAGTGGAAATCGCAGGACCAGTCCATCTATTCAGCATTCAGGAGCGAGGCCGAATGACATTCCTCGAGTCGATCAACTCGCCGTCACAGCTGCGGAGCCTCGACGATGCCGAATGCGAAGTTCTGGCGAAGGAGATCCGGGACTACCTGGTCACCACCGTGGCCGGCACCGGCGGACACCTGGGCCCCAACCTCGGCGTGGTCGAACTCACTGTCGGACTGCACCGCGTCTTCGAGTCCCCACAGGACACCATCCTCTTCGACGTCGGTCACCAGACCTACGTGCACAAACTTCTCACCGGGCGCATGGAGGACTTCTCATCTCTGCGCCAGCGTGACGGCCTTTCCGGGTATCCCAGTCGGGCCGAGAGCGAACACGATGTCATCGAGAACTCCCATGCTTCGGCATCTCTGTCCTGGGCCGACGGCATTGCCAAGGCACATCAGCTCAAGGGGGAGAACGACCGCCACGTCGTCGCGGTCATCGGCGACGGGGCACTGACCGGCGGAATGGCGTGGGAGGCCCTCAACACCATCGCCGCCGACAAATCGACCCCGCCGCGCAAGCTCGTCATCGTCGTCAACGACAACGGCAGGTCCTACGCACCCACGGTGGGTGGCTTCGCCGAGCACCTCGACGAGCTGCGAACCACCTCAGGCTACGAGAGGCTGCTGTCCTGGGGGAAAACGACTCTCCGGCAGTCGGGTGCCCCGGGCCGGGCCGCCTACAGCGCCATCCACGGTGTCAAGCGGGGCCTCAAGGACATGGTGAGCGCAGAACAGGCCGGAATGTTCGACGAACTCGGGATCAAATACCTGGGACCTGTCGACGGCCACGACCTGTCTACCGTGGAGAAGGCACTGCAGCGGGCGAAGCAGTACGATGGCGGGCCCGTCATCGTGCACATGATCACTCAGAAGGGGCAAGGGTACGATCCCGCGCTCAATGACGATGCCGATCAGTTCCACTCCGTCGGCGTGATCGACCCGCTGACGGGCAGATCTTCACCCTCCAAGCAGACCTCGTGGACCTCGGTCTTCGGCGACGAGGTCGTCAGCATCGCCGAGTCCCGCGATGACATCGTTGCGGTGACCGCAGCCATGCTCCTGCCCGTGGGCCTCGCGAAGTTCGCCGAAGCGTACCCGGAGCGGGTCTTCGACGTCGGCATCGCCGAACAGCACGCTGTGACATCCGCCGCTGGGCTGTCCTACGGTGGGCTGCACCCGATCGTGTGCCTTTATGCGACATTCCTCAACCGTGGCTTCGATCAGCTGCTCATGGACGTGGCCCTGCACGGACAGGGAGTCACATTCGTCCTCGACCGCGCCGGGATCACCGGACCCGATGGCGCCAGCCATCACGGAATCTGGGACATGGCGATGCTGCGCATCGTTCCCGGGCTCAAATTGGCGGCCCCTCGCGATGCCACACGCCTGACCGAAGAACTCGAAGAAGCCGTCGCCGTCGAAGACGGTCCGACAGTGATCAGGTTCCCGAAGGGAAGCGTGGGAACCGACATTCCCGCTCTGCGCCGCCTCGACGATGGTGTCGATGTCCTGCGTGAGGCACCGGCCGGCACTCGCAAGGACGTACTCATCGTCTCGGTCGGTCCCTTCGCCGGCAGAGCTCAGGAAGTGGCCGAGAAATTGGCTGAACAGGGAATCACCTCGACGATAGTCGACCCACGCTGGGTCCTGCCCGTTCCCTCCGGCGTCATCGAGATGGGCGTCGAGCACAGCCTGGTCGCCGTGATCGAGGACGGCGTCAAGGTCGGCGGAATCGGATCTCAGATCCGCAGCGATCTGCGCGCCGCAGACTCACGCGTCGGAGTCCTCGAACTCGGGGCACCCGACGAGTTCCTGCCGCAGGGATCCCGCGACGAGATCCTCGAACATGCCGGGCTCGATGTCGACACCATGGTGTCCGAGATCGTTCACATTCTGCCTGCCGAGGTCAGGAACCGGGCCCAGCAGGGCTCACGCCGAGCAGTCTGAGTCGGCAGAGCAGTCTGAGCCGCCTGCCTGACCAGTGCTCTGTCTGACCAGCCGTCGGTTCTGCGGCCCCAACGCCGCAATCCTCAGGCCGCGGGCAGCTTGGCGATCGCATCGGTGAGCACGGGTGCGCTCAACTCGACCTGCCACGGCCTGGCCCCGCGTTCGACGAGGAACTGTTCGACGTCGACTCCCGACTCCGCGCCGAGGGCCTTGACGATCGCCGGCTGCAGGAGCACGTCGTGAGGGATCTCCCGGTCTTCGGCCAGCTTCGCCATCGCACCTTTGAGGACGGCGATGCGCTCCTTGAGATCTGTGTGGCTGAACGAGGACCTCGACTGCTGTGGGTTCGGCTCCTTCCGCGGCGGAAGCTCATCGACAGGCAGCCGGGTCGCCTTGCGGAAGGCACGGAAGAGCCGTGCGGAATCCGCTCGGGAGAGCTTGGGCCTTTGCGTCATGATGTCGTCACTCGAACGCACCCGTGATTGGGCCAGAGCGACGAGGTCGCGATCGCGCATAATGCGTGAAGGTGCGATATCGGCCTCAGCTGCCATGATGTCGCGAGCCGTCCACATCTCCCGGACCTTGGCGATGTCCCTGCGCGATTTGAGCTTCGACAGCCCGTGCGTCCGCCGCCAGGGTTCGGCGAAGTGTCTGGGCCTGAAATCGAGAAGATGGTCGAACTCCTGCGAAGCGAACTCCAACTTTCCGGCCTCGAAGAGCGCTTCGGCCAGGATGTCCCGAATCGGCAGGAGCACTTCGACGTCGAGGGCGGCGTAGTTGAGCCACTCCTCCGGAAGCGGCCGCTTCGACCAGTCGGCGGCCGAGTGCTCCTTCGCCAGCCGGAGTCCGAGGGTTCGCTCCGCGACAGCGGCCAAACCGAACTTCTCCCAGCCGAGCATACGTGCCGCGAGCTCGGTGTCGAAGAGCGCTGCGGGCCGCATTCCGCGCTCCTGCAGACAGGGCAGATCCTGGGTCACCGAGTGGATGACCCATTCCTCCTCGCCGAACGCGGAATTGAGGGAGCTGAGGTCCCCGAGGGCTTCGGAGTCGAGGAGGAAGGTGCCGGCGTTCGAACGCCGCAGCTGGACCAGGAACGCACGTTGGCCATACCTGATGCCCGATGCCCTTTCGGCGTCGATGGCGACGGGACCGGAGCCGTCTGCGAGCTCTCGACAGGCAGTGGAGAAGTCGTTCCCGGAGTCGATGAGAGGCGGAATGCCATGAGCGGGTGTGGACAGAAGCGGTAGTTCGGTTGTCATCGACGTCGCCCGGGCAGGGCTGAAACTCCTTCAGGAAGTGGTGGCAGTCCGGCAACTGTGCACAGCAGATCGATCCAGGCTTCGAAGTGATCGCCGATGAGTTCCGGCTCCGCGATCACGGGTGTCCATGATGCGCGCAGCTCCAAGTCTATCGTGGACGGCCGCTCGGCGAGGGTGCCGAAGCTCTCCGAGAGGACGCGGGTGGTCGTGCCGCCGGCGGCGACGACCTCACAGTCATTCGATTCCAGTGCCTCTTCGAGCCAGGTCCACGCGACCGGCCCGAGCATCGTCTCATTGCCGAGTTCGTGTTCGAGTTCGGCACGGATATAGGACACGACCCGGAACTGCCCTTGCCATTCCTCGGGGGAACTGGGGTCGTAGAGGACGACGATGCGGCCGGTGGCCAATTCCTCGATCGCCTCACCGCTGGCCCGCAGGAAGGTCTCATCGGCACTGACCTCGGCACCCAGCGCATAGGAATACGGCGCCAGGCGGGCCGGCGCCGGTATTTCGGAGATCGACACGTTTTCCGTGTTCCGCGCTTCGCGCAGAACAGTCGTCACGGCGGAGAACTCCGACGGAATCCGGTTGAGGGGTGAGGTGTTGACCACATTGGCCACGATAGATCAGGCCACGGTGGAGGAGAACCGTCCACGCCGTGGGCGGGTCAAGAGATTTCGGACTCGGACCCGGGCCAAGACGCGGCGTCTTGAAACCAGGATCGGGTGGGCATCGGTTCGATGAGGGTGGGAGGATGGAGACATGACTTCACCCTTGTTGCCCGCCCTGCGCGGAGAGCAGACCTCGCACACTCCTGTCTGGTTCATGCGCCAGGCCGGCCGTTCTCTCCCGGAGTACCGCGAGCTGCGTGCGGGCACCGCCATGCTCGACGCCTGTCGCGATCCTGAACTGGTCTCGGAGATCACTCTGCAGCCGGTGCGCCGCCACGGCGTCGATGCCGCGATCTTCTTCTCCGACATCGTGGTCCCTCTGCAGGCGGCCGGTGTCGACGTGGAGATCGTGCCCGGCAGGGGACCGGTGATCGCGAACCCGATCCGCAGCCGGGCCGAGGTCGATGCGCTGCCAGAACTCGAACCGGATATGATTCCCGACATCGCCGAATCCATCGGACGAGTCACGGCAGAGCTGGGTCGGTCGACTCCGCTGATCGGGTTCGCCGGCGCCCCCTTCACCCTGGCCAGTTACCTCATCGAGGGCGGACCGAGCAAGAACCATGAGAAGACGAAATCACTCATGGTCTCCGAACCGGACACGTTCTCTCGGCTCCTGGCCAAGCTCGCTCGAATCTCGTCCACCTTCCTCGATGTGCAGCTGAGCGCCGGCGCCTCGGCATACCAGCTCTTCGACTCCTGGGCCGGGTACCTGTCCCGTCGCGACTACGAAGCACATGTCCTCGAGCACTCGAGCGCGGTCTTCGACTCGCTGGGGCACCACGAGGTGCCGAGCATCCACTTCGGCGTGCAGACCGGTGAGCTGCTGAGTTCCATGTCTCGGGCCGGCTCCACCGCCGTCGGTGTCGACTTCCGGGTCGATCTGGCCGATGCCTCGACCCGCGTGCAGCCGGGCCAGCCGCTGCAGGGCAACCTCGATCCGGCACTGCTCTTCGCCCCCTGGGAGGCATTGGCACCGCGCGTCGAACAGATCGTGCGCCAGGGGCTTGAGCACGAAGCGGGCTTCGTCTTCAATCTGGGCCACGGGGTCCTTCCCGACACCGACCCCGAGGTGCCGGGGAAGATCGTGGACGAAGTCCATCGTGTCTCTGCAGAGATCCTGGCGGCACGGGGCTGAGGCGATGAGTCAGATCACGATCATCGGGGGCGGAATCTCCGGCCTCGTCACGGCCTATCGCCTTGCAACCGACCACCAGGTCACGCTCGTCGAAAGTGACGACCGCCTCGGCGGATGTCTGCACTCGACGACGCTCAACGGTGCCGTTCCGGTCGGCTTGGACACCGGTGCGGAAGCCAGTCTGCACCGACGACGGGAGACGAAGGACCTGGCCGTCGAGCTCGGCCTGGATGCCCAGTTCCCCTCCACGGCACACAGCTCCCGCGTCCTGTCGAAAGGTGGGCTCCACGCGATTCCCAAACGCACGGTGATGGGTGTGCCGGGGGACCCCGCCGAGGTCAGAGACCTCCTCGGCGCAGCAGCCACCGACCGCATCGCTCACGAGACCATCACCGGACCGATCGACGGCGAGGACACGTCACTGGGGGACTTCCTCACGGACCGCCTCGGCGCGGATCTCGTCGACACCCTCGTCGATCCGCTGCTCGGAGGTGTGTACGCGGGACGCTGCCGCGACCTCTCGCTGGCATCGACGGTCCCCGCGCTGCTGCCGGCCGCAGTGGAGGGGACCTCGGTGCTCGACCTCGTTCAGCGACTGCTCGCCGAACGTGACGCACAGGCGGCCTCGCAGCCAGCCGGCGAAGATCCGCCCCCGGTGTTCATGAGCCTCCGGGGAGGCATCAACCAACTGGTTCCGGCCCTCGAGGAGCGCATTCGCGAGCGGGGCGGCACGATCCGCACCGGCACGCATTTGATCTCCGTGCGGCAGACTGCCGACGGGTGGACGGTGCGCACCGGGGACTCCGAGTTGGAATCCGACTCGGTCGTGCTGGCCACACCCGCCCATGTGACGACGGACCTCATCGCCGAGGTGGCCCCGACCTCCGCATCGCTGCTGGCCTCCGTGCCCTATGCGACGACAGCTCTGATCCCGGCCCTCGTTGAGATCGGAGACCGCAGACTTGAGGGATCCGGGTTCCTCGTGCCGCCGACGGAGAATGCATTCATCAAGGCATCGACATTCGTGTCGAACAAATGGCCCTGGGTGCGTGAACGCATCCCCGAAAACACCGCCCTGATCCGGATGAGCATCGGACGGTTCGGCGACGGGCCAGGCGGCTGGCAGGACTGCGACGACGAGGAGCTCATCGCACGGGCCTTCGAGGATTGGAAGGACATCGCCGATCGCGGATCAGACCGTCTGATCGCCGCCGAAGCACACCGGTGGGATCACGCACTTCCGCAGTACCTGCCCGGGCACTCGGGCATGGTCACCCGCATCGACGAGGAGACTTCCGGAATCGGCGGCCTCGAGCTGGCGGGTTCGGCATACTTCGGTGTCGGCATTCCCGCCTGCATCGCCCGTGCCGAGGAAGTCGCCCGCAGAGTGAGTGCGGCCCGAAGCTGACCAAGCAATCATCATGCAGAACAATCACCCCACAACAGGAGGAACACGAATGAGCGAACACACCGCCCCCACTGATGCGCAGATCGAGCAGGCGAACAACGAGACCCGCTACATCGCATACTCGGTCTTCGCCTCGGCCGGTGAACTCGGCGACGCGAACCGGGCCGCACTCGCCGAGGAAGTCCACGAGGCACTCGCCCCGCTGAAGGATCATGGACTCGTCGTCCGAGGGATCTACGATGTCTCCGCCCTGCGCGCGGACGCCGATGTGATGTTCTGGTGGCATGCGCCGAGCATCGAGTTGGTCCAGGCCGCCTATTCGGCGGTGCGTCGCAGCATGCTCGGCGGAGTGCTCGAACCGATCTGGTCGGTCGTCGGGCTGCACCGTCCGGCCGAGTTCAACAAGGCTCACCTGCCGGCGCTGCTGACCGATGACGAACCGGGCGACTACATCTGCGTGTACCCGTTCGTGCGCTCCTACGATTGGTACGTTCTCGATCCGGCCGAGCGCTCCAAGATGCTGCGCGACCACGGGATGGCCGCCGCGGATTACAAGGACGTCAAGGCCAACACCATCGCCTCGTTCGCCCTCGGCGACTACGAATGGCTGCTGGCCTTCGAAGCGCCTGAACTCCATCGCATCGTCGACCTCATGCGCGAGCTGCGCAATACCCAGGCACGTCTGCACGTGCGCGAAGAGGTCCCGTTCTACACCGGCCCGCGTCGAGAGCTCGTCGACATCATCACCGGCTGGCGCTGAGTTCCGCCTGGGGCCGCGTCAGGGCACAGCGACCGGCCGCGGCCCCCTTCACCCGACGGCACGGTACCCGACGGGCACGGTCGTCCTGATCAGAGCCGATGCATGAGGACGACCGTGCCGATTCGGACCTCAGCGCCGAATCACTCGGGTTTCCTCTTCTCCACGACATAGGAGTGGCCGTTGGCATCCGTTCGCATCTCCAGGCCCATCGCGTCGAGCCGTTCGTGGCGCAGGTGCTCGTTCTCGTAGTAGCCGCCGGGGCGCGAATTGTCGACATGTGCGGGACCGACGATCTTGCGGAAGAAGCGGTTGAGCCACGCCACGCGACGCTGAGGATCGTGTGAGTCCGACAAGTGCATCCATTCGAGGTTTCGGCAGCTGGGCTATCACCCGACTGAGGTGAACAGGATATATCCATAGTACACTAATCATTAGTACACTCAGTAAATTGTCGGGTTCATCGAGAGGACGCTGAAGCAATGTCAACCGCTCAAGATCCGGCCGCGCACGATCCGCTGGCTCTGGAGAGTCAGATCTGCTTTGCCCTGTCCATTGCCTCACGCGGAGTCATCTCCGCCTATCGATCGGTGCTCGAGCCCATTCACCTCACTCACCCGCAGTACCTGGTCATGTTGGCACTGTGGCAGCACGAGCGACTGCCGGTGAGGCAGATCGCGGAGCTGCTCCGACTCGAAGCGGCGACGGTGTCACCGCTGATCAAGCGTCTCGAGACCCTGGATTACGTCGAGAAGCGGCGCAGCAGCGAAGACGAGAGGGTCGTCGAAGTCTCTTTGACGGAAACCGGCGCGAAGCTGCGGGAGACGGCAGAGGCGATTCCCGGGCAGATGATGGCGAAGCTCGACATCGGCGAAGCGGAGATGCGCGAACTCCACTCGACGATGACGCGGATCATCGCCGCGGTCGATGCCTCTCAGGCAGAAGAGGCCGGAAACGTCGCCTGAGCCGAGGCCACGCACGGCGAAGCACACGCACGATGAGAACCAGACGCCGACTCAGACGCCCGCCGGTCGTGACATCGGGGTGTGCTCGATCCCGTCCTCGTGGAATCGGGGACCGTTCGGTCTGAAGCCGAAGCCGGAGTAGAACGCCTCGAGGTGGGTCTGCGCGTTCAGGGTCAGCAGCCGGTGAGCATGGGCGGAGACGAGTTCGCCGATGAGCCGCCGACCCCACCCCTCGCCGCGAACGAGGGGATTCGTCACGACACGGCCGATGCTGCGCGCCCCGGGCTCGAAGGCCGGGCCGTCGCGGAGACCGGGCGGCAGCATCCGGGCATAAGCCTTGGGCGCGAGACTGCGGCCCACCTCGGCGCCGTGCGTGTCCGGCAAGGTTCGGGCCTCAGCGGGGTAGAAGACATGCAGGGTCTGCGGCAGCGTATCCACACCGTCCTGGTCGAGGAAGACGCAGTTCTGCTCGACGACGAAGACCTGGGACCGCAGCTGCATGATCCCGTACAGCTCCTCGATCCTCAGCTCGTCGAAGGTCTTGACGACGAGCCGAGATGCTCCGCTCACTCCTGTTCGTCGGTGAGTTTGAGCGAGATCGAGTTGAGGCAGTATCGCTGGTCGGTGGGGGTGTCGTAGCCTTCGCCCTCGAACAGGTGGCCCATGTGCGAATCGCAGTTCGCGCACCTGACCTCGATGCGCTCCATGCCCATCGAGGAGTCGCGGAGGTAGCGGACCCGGTCTTCGGCCAGGGGAGCGTAGAACGAGGGCCAGCCGCAGTGCGAGGAGAACTTCGTGCCGGAAGGGAACAGGTCTGCCCCACAGGCGCGGCACTGGTACATGCCCACCGCGGTCGTGTCGACGTACTCGCCGGTGAAGGGACGTTCCGTGCCACCCTGCCGCAGCACCGCGAACTCCTCGGGAGTGAGCACGTCCTGCCAGCGGATCTCGTCGGGATTGGCTTCTGTGTTGACGTTCGGGGACTGACTCATCGCGACCTCCGGTGCTTGTCGATTTCTGCTGCAATCCATTGTCCCACTGTAACCGGACGCCCGGTGAGCCGACCTCCGGCGGTGGCCGATGCAACAGCATTCGGGCTCTGAGAACCCTCTGACCTGCACAACAGCGTTTGGAGACTTCTCATTCCTTGGGTGACAATGAAACCAGGAGGTATTCATGGTTCGCGACACTAAATTTCCGACTCGCCTGCTTCTGGCATCGGTGGGTGTCGGTGCTGGAATCGGCGCCGTGATCTCGGTGGCGTCTTCGGGGCTGGCCGTCTACTTCGCGCGCAAGATCGTCGTTCCCGAGAACGCGCCGGAAGAGCTCGAGATCCTCCACATCGACGGATTCTCGCCCAATATGCGCATCCATCTGCCTGCCGATGAGGAGACGACGGTGCGCGGCACCTATGGTCTCTACTTCAATCAAGGCGCAGGCCACGCCGTGATCGGCGACATCGTCGAATACGACCCGAGATCGAGGACTGTGTCCCGAGAGATCCTGTCGGTCACCCGAGGTGACATCAAGCGCGCCTCCCACGGTCGGTGGACCGGCATCGTCTATCCCGAGCCGGTGGCCGCAGGCGTCAACGCCGAAGACATCGAAGTCGAATCCGACGCGGGCAGACTGCCGGCCTGGTTCCTGCCCACCGACCATCCCGAACCTCACGACACCTGGGCCATCCTCGTCCACGGTCGTGCCAGCACCCGGGCCGAAGGTCTGCGCGCCGCCCCCGTCCTCAACACCCTCGGCATTCCCGCGATCGCCATGTCCTACCGCAATGACGCGGAGGTCAGGGTCGAGACCACCTCTCGCTACGGCCTCGGCGACACCGAATGGATCGACGTGGATGCGGCGATCGATTACGCGGTGGCCCACGGAGCCCGCAGCGTCGTCCTGTTCGGCTGGTCGATGGGCGGAGCCATCTCACTGCAGGCGACGTCTCGCGGCCGCAACAGACGCTACGTCAAGGCGCTCGTCCTCGACGGGCCTGTCGTCGACTGGGTCAACGTCCTCGACGGTCAGGCCCGCCGGAACATGCTGCCGACCCCGATCGCCAAGCTCACCCTGGAGATGATCACCCAACCGTGGGCGCGTCCGATCACCGGTCTGCAGACTCCCTTGGATCTGGGGAGGCTGGACTGGGTGACACGGGCTGCGGAACTCGACGTTCCGGTGCTGCTCATCCATTCCGACGATGACGAATTCGTCCCCTCCTCGCCGTCCCATGCCCTCGCCTCCGTCCGACGTGACCTCGTGACGATGCCCGTCTATGACAAGGCTCGCCACACCAAGGAATGGAATATCGACCCCGTCCGGTGGGAGGACGATGTGGCGAACTTCCTCGAAGCGAAGGTCCTGCCGAAGGACTGAGCCCGCCAGGGCTTCAAGAACCCGCCTGTCAGGGTTTCAGGAGCAGAGTGTCCTCCGCGTGCCGGTCCAGGGCGTCGCGGGTGAACGGCCAGGGGCGGGTCTGATTGGCGGCCCAGTCATCGGCCTGATCCGCATAGTGCGGATGAAAGGCATGCCCCGAGGCGCCGGTCAGATTGATCCACCGGGACTGGTTGAAGTTCTCGAGGTCGACGATCTGCCGCATCGAGGGCACCCAGTTCGCCTCGAATCCCACGGAGGCGTCCCAGCCGGTGGCATTGACCTCCCCCGAACCTCCCGAGACCTCATAGGGCCCCCGATTGAACAGCCTTTCGACGGCATCGATCCCTGATTCGCCGAGGCTGGCGTTGCGGATGGTGACTCTGTGCAGAATTCCCCACCGCCAGGTCACGGGTTCGGATCCGAGCAGATCTTCGGTCCGCTTCCACGCCGAGTCCATGGCCCGCGCGAGGGCTTCGTCCCTGTCCTCGACATCGGCGTCTGCCCACCAGTCGGAGTCGGGCTCCTTCAGCAGGTTCTTGATGACGAGGTACCAGTGTGACCCGCCTGCCGGTGGCACCTCGTCGGGCATCTTCGGAGCGAACACTTCGTCGAGCAGCGTCGCGAAGAGAACGTTGAAGTACGCTGCTGCGGCACTGTGGGCATCATCGTGGCCGTTCCAGGACGACAGCAGATCCTGGGCCGCGGCGATGTCGGTGTCCTCGCCGGCATCGATCTCGAGGAGCAGTGGGATGAGAGTCAGTGCGAGGGGATTGAGGTCGTCTCTTTGGATGCGTGACATGTCCGCGGTGGTGACATCTCCGGCCGAGATCGTGTCCCGGATGAGCTTCGTGATCCGCCGAGCCCGGTCCCCGTGGTCGAAGTCGCTGCCCAGCTGCACCGACTCACCGGGGCGGGTGAGCGGATTGTTTGCCGTGACGATCCATCCGCGGTCGGGGTTGAGCATGCGTGGCAGGTCCTCGAAGTCGAGGTAACCCTGCCAGTTCTCGTCTGTGTCCCAGCCGTGGCGGGGCAGCATGCCATCGCCCTCACCGCGGCGCGGGATCCTGCCGGGTGCCTGATAGCCGATATTGCCGTGTGTGTCGGCATAGATGAGGTTCTGGGCGGGCACGTCGAAGTTCGAGGCGGCCCGCCGGAACTCGGACCAGTTCGTCGCCGCGTTGAGCCCGAAGATCGCCGAAGCCGTGTCACCGGGCTCCAGAGCCGTCCACTGCAGTGCCAGCCGGTAGCGGTCGTCCGCAGCTGACTTCGTGCCGGCGGTGCTCGCCCCGGTCGATGCGTCGAGGACGTCGCGGTAGGGGCCGGCCAGATCCGAGATGATCGGTCCGTTGCTCGTCGATCGGATCGTGATCGTACGCGGTTCCTCCTTGGCGATCTTCACGGTCTCCTTGCGCGTGGTCACGGGCTCGTTGCCGGAGTCGCGGATCACCTCGCCGTCTCGGACCTTCTCAACGACGAGGTCGGCGACATCGGCTCTCAGGTTCGTCAGCCCCCAGGCGATGTCCTGGTTGTGGCCGACGACGATTCCGGGCAGCCCCGAAAAGGAGAACCCTGTGACGTTGAACGGGCACTCGGCGGTGACCTCGGTGCAGCGCAGGCCGATCTGCTGCCACACCGAGGGCATTGCCGGGGCCAGGTGCGGATCATTGGCCAGCAGCGGCGCACCTGTGGCGGTGTGCTCGCCGGAGACCACCCACGAGTTCGACCCGATGTCGTGACTGTTCGTGCCCAGGAGCACGGGCAGCGAGTCCAGGTGCTGTTTGAGTTCGCCGAGGCTGTCGGGTCCTCCGGCGCTCACGTCGTCTCCCGGTTGCCTGGTCACCTCGCCACCGGCGTGTGCTTCGTCGTTGCCCGCGTCATCGGCGGAAGGCCCGCCTGCCGCGGACTCGCCGCCGGCGCTGTCGGATCCGCCGGCGGCTGCTGGGCGTTTGCCGTCGTGGGTGCCGTTGATGATCGTCGGACGTGTGTCGTAGGGGTAGTCGGGGAATACCTCGGACATCTGCTCGTCATCGAGGGTGGTCCGACTGATCGCCCGATCGATCTCGTCCTCGACGTTCGATCTCAGGTCCCAGGCCATGGCCTTGAGCCAGGACACGCTGTCGACCGGGGTCCATTCCTCGATCTCGACACCGCCGGCTTGGAGGCCGACGATGCCGTACTCGAGGGACACCTCGGTGGGGGACTTGTCGTGCAGGTAGGAGTTGACCCCCTCGGCGTAGGCCTCGTAGTAGCCGCGCGTCGTCTCGTCGAGAGCTGCGACCTCCTGTTGGGCGACCTTCCTCAACCCCAGTGTGCGGATGAAGGAATCCAACTCGAACTGTGACTCGCCGAAGAGCTCCGAGAGCCGACCGGACGTCACATGTCTGCGGAAGTCCATCTCCCAGAAGCGATCCTGGGCGTGGACGAAGCCCTGGGCCATGAACAGGTCATGGGCGGTGCTCGCCTCGATGGTGGGGATTCCCGCGTCATCGCGGGTGACGCTGACTTCCCCGTCGAGACCGGGGAGGGAGATCTCGCCCTCGGTGGTGGGAAACGGACTGCGGACGAGGAAGACACCGCACAGGGTGAGGACGAGGAGTAGGACGAGGAGCACGGCGACGATGCGAATGAGGACCTTCGCACTCACGAAGCGATGCGCAGCACTCGAGGAAGGACGGATCGCTGCCTCCAGATCGCCGGAATGCTCCGCATCTGCTGCCGCCATGAGTCTCCTTGGGCCGTCCTTTGCACGTCAGCTCAGATTATCAGGTCGAACGGCGTCATCAGGGTGATCCGGCGGGCAGGCGACGGTGAGGGTGGCGAACTCGGCGAAGAAGCGATCGAGTCGTGTCAGGACCGTGGCGCTGCCACATAGACTCGAGGCATGCACATCCTCATCTTCGGAGCCTCCGGCCATGTCGGCACGGGCCTGGCCCGACATCTGTCCGCATCCCACCGCATCACGGGCGTCGTCCGCTCACAGCCGGTGGCGAGGGCACCCTACGCTCCCGTTCTCGTGCCCGACTGGGTGGATCGGCCCCGATCGGTCATCGACGAACTGACGCGGACGGACGCACAACGGGTCGACGCGGTGATCGCCGCAGTGGGCGGATGGTACGTCGATGAGGCGATGATCGACCGCGGCATCGCCTCATTCGACAAGGACTACTCCTCCTACCTGCGCAGCCATTTCGCCGCCTGTGCCGTGACTCAGGCGCTCGCCGATTCCGGGACTCGTACCGAGGCCGGGGCTCGTGCCGACGCCGGGGCGTCCGCCGAGGCTGATCGGTCCGCCGAATCCGAGGCATCCGCCGAGGCTGATCGGTCCGCCGAATCCGAGGCATCCGCCGAGGCTGGTCGCAGCGAGCAGATCCGCCACCTGACGCTCAACGGCGTCGCCAGCGTCGAAGCCTGCGTCGGCTCGGGAGCGATCAGCGTCTTCGGTGCAGCTCAGGAGATGCTCCTGCGAGTCGCCGCGGCCGAGTCGAGATCGGTCCTCTTCCGTGAACTCAAGGTCATGGCTCCCATCGGCGGCGATGACCGCAATGACCTCAGCGGGGGAGTGGAGACGATCGGCATGTCGGCTGTCGCCGATGCCGCGGGCGAGGTCCTGTCCCGACCCGGCGACTTTGAACTGACCACGCAGCTGAAGGTCTAGGACCTGCTGTGGGCTCGTGTCGCTGGTCGGTTCGGGTCAGGCTTTGACGTAGCGGATGAAGACCTGGTCATGCACTGTCTTGGCATCGATGACGCGCAGCTCGAGGCTGGCTTCGAGCTGGGAGAAGTGGCTGCCGGAGTTCCGGCTGTAGCGCGGGCTGAGGCTGAGGTGCAGTTCGGCTCCCGGGTAGGCATCGAGGAGTCGGTAGGCGAGATTGGGACCGGACTCGCACACGAGGGTGTCGTTGACGGACTCGATCGATTCGAGCACCCGGGTGAGTGTGTCGGGGGAGAAATGCTGCGCCCGGTAGTCGAGGCCGCGTTCCTCGAGCTGACCGGACAGCACCTCGGGATCCGACTCGGTGAGGACATGCACCGGCGTGTGCTCGAGAGCTTTTCCCGGCGCGTTGACCAACGGCAGTGCGGGATTGAGCGCAGTCCTGCGGTCGATGATGATGGCTCCGGCGCGTCGCCGCAGAGATTTGAAGTATTCGAAGTCGGTCTTGGTCGACACGCCGGTCGACCAGCCGTCCTGAGCGTACGACCCGTTGATCGTCTGCACGAGGGAGATGATGAGCTCACGCATCCGGGTTCACCTACTTTCGCAGTTGGGGTTCGGGGCCCATGGCGATCCGGGGATGGGCCTGCGGATCGATCGTCTCGAGGATCCACTTGAGGTCGTCCTCCTTGAGCGTCACACATCCGTTCGTCCCCGAACCATGGTCGAGATGCAGCCAGATCCCTCCGCCCTTGTCCCAGCCGAGAGGACGAGTGCTGTCAGTGGGCGGTGTGCCCGGTACGCGGTTGTAGTCGATGGCGATGATGTAGTCGAAGACCCTGTCGTATTCGGCCCCATAGGCCACCGTCGCTGAGGAGGGGAGCCTGTCATTCTGAGTGTAGGGCAGCTGCGTGCCCGGATCCGATTTGTATCCGCCAGCATCGCTGAGGGTGAAGACGCCGATCGGCGAGGTCTTGTCTCCTTCGCGGCGATCGGCCAGCCACCCCTTCTTGCCGCTGTGGAAGTCGAAGGTCTTGAGCCTCTTCCACTTCTCGTCGGTGAATCGGAAGAAACTCAGCTCTCCCGAATCCGATTCCGCATCGTGCGCGCTGGCGACGAGGACTTGGGATGTCTCGACCGGAATCTTCGCTGACGTTTCGGGGCCGAGCCCGGGGACCGGGACGGAGTGGGCGGGGCCCGTGGAATCGACGCCGCTGCCTGCTCCGGTGGGAGACATCTGCGCTGGGGCGGCGAAATCACCGATGTCGTTCTGCTGTGCCGGGGCCGCGACCATCGCGGACTCGACGGGCATTGCGTCGCCGCCGGTCGGCGTCCCACATGACGACAGCGTCAGGCTCAGAAGGGCGACCGTCAGGCTGGTCCCGAGTCGGGTTCCACCACTGAACATGAAGTCATCATCTCATGAACCTTGAGAACACTGCGGTAGTGACTATGCGAAAATGAGACCATGAGCATTCCACCCGTGCCGAACCACCCTCCGCGCCCAGGGCGCCGGAAACCGGCCGAGGAGTCTCCGGAATCGATCACCACCCAGTTGTTCATCGGCCAGGACAAATCGCCGACCGCGGATGGAGCGACCCAGGCCCTCAGCCCGGAGGAGCTGGCCAGGCTCCGGTCGATGGTCTCGTCCGACGGCGTCGAGGCCACCGAGGTGCTCCGCCTCGAGGAGCTGCGTCAGCTTGCCGCGGCTGAGGACGACGAGTCATCTGCCGGCGATGAGAAGCCGCGCAAGGTCAAGTCCGAAGACATCGCGGAGGCCGAAGCCGCCTCTGCACCCAAACAGTGGAATCCGCAGGGAGGGCCGCCTCAGCGCGCTCCGAACCCCGAACCATGGGGCTCCGATTTCGGGGCACCTGGTCCTCCCGTTGCCGGCGGTCCTGCTGCTGCGGGCGGTCCTGCCGGTGGCCCTCCTGCCGGCGGTCCTGCGGCCGCAGCAGCGCAGGCTCCGCAGCGGCCCAATCCTCATTCCCGACCTGTCGCCCACACCGGAAACGAGCCGCACGTGCCAAACGGCGCATCAGCCTACGACCCTCACACAGCAGCCTACGCGGGGCACAGTGCTCCCGCAGGCGGACCCTACGGTCCAGGCGGCGGTTTCGGCCCCGGCGGCCCCTCGGGGCCGGGTGGGCCGGGCGGCCCCACTGGACCGGGCGGACCGTACCGACGCGAACCCGAGACGAAGAAGGTGCCGGGGTGGCTCTGGGCGCTGGCCTCGATCGCTCTGGTCGCCGTCCTGGCCATCGTCGGCTACATCGCATGGGACTCGACACAGGGCAACGAGGAGACCGCATCGGGAACTTCGTCTCAGGAACCCTCGGACGGCGCGGGTGCCGAGACCGAGGGGCCGGCGTCCTCGTCACCGCCGGCGGCAGTCGAGTCGTTCAAGTCACCGTCGGGCAACATCGCCTGCACGATCGATTCGGAGCGCGCCCGGTGCGTGATCTCCTCCTACGACTACAAGGCCCCGGACAAGCCCGATGAGTGTCAGCTCGACGAATGGGGCGCCATCGTCGTGGCAAACACGGAGGGGGCCGGCTTCTCCTGCCGTCAGGCACCCGACTCCTCGGGCCCCGCTCGAGTCCTCGGCTACGGCGAGTCGATCACAGCGGAGGGGATGACCTGCACATCGACCCGAGAGGGGATGACCTGCGAATCGGATGACAGCGGAGTCGGATTCACCATCAGGCGTGCCTCGGTCGATTTCCTCGACTGAGCCTCTGCCTCGTCAGGAGCGACGACTGCCTCGTCAGAGCCTCTGACTCCCTCGTCAGAACCGAGCGCACGATGCCGATTCGGGACCGACCGCCTCGGCGAACTCGGGACGCTGGTCTTAGAATTTGGACAGATGTGGGCGAGACCGGGCGATCGGGGCTATGTTGAATACGTGGCTCACAGGTTGCTCCTCCTTCCTTGCCGCGACGAGTCCTGATCGGACAGCACACTCGTCGCGGAGTTTTTCCTATGCTGATGAAGCACACGATGAATGATTGAGGAACCATGAAACTGCAGAAGCCCACCCCCATGCCGTTCAGCAAGTACAAGTCCTTCCAGGACCGAATCGCTCTCGATATGCGAGACCGCACCTGGCCGGACAATCTGATCCGGAAGGCTCCGCGCTGGCTGAGCACGGACCTGCGAGACGGCAATCAGGCCCTCATCGACCCGATGACGCCCGAACGCAAACGCATGATGTTCGACCTCCTCGTCAAGCTCGGGTTCAAGGAGATCGAAGTCGGCTTCCCAGCGGCCAGCCAAGTCGATTTCGACTTCGTCCGCGACATCATCGAACAGGACGCCATTCCCGACGATGTGCGCATCTCCGTGCTCACCCAGGCCCGTGAGGATCTCATCGAGCGCACCGTCGAATCCCTCGTCGGGGCGAAGAAGCCGACCGTCCACCTCTACAACGCGACGGCACCCGTCTTCCGCAAGGTCGTGTTCGGCTTCGAGGGCGAAGGCTTCGACGAAACCCGCGACATCGCGACCCGGGGCACTCAGGCGGTCATGAAGCACGCCGAGTCGCTCCTGGGCGATGCGGACTTCGGCTACCAGTATTCGCCGGAGATCTTCGTCGACACGGAACCCGAGTTCGCCCTCGACATCGTCGGAAACGTCCTGGACATGTGGCAGCCGGCATCCGGACGCGAGACTGTCGTCAACCTGCCCGCCACCGTTGAGCGTGGTACCCCGAACACCTACGCCGACCAGATCGAATGGTTCTGTAAGAACATGCCCTACCGCGACGAGGTGGCCGTGTCCCTGCACCCCCACAACGACCGCGGAACCGGTGTCGCGGCCGCTGAGATGGGCATCATGGCCGGCGCCGACCGGATCGAAGGCTGCCTCTTCGGCAACGGCGAGCGCACGGGCAACCTCGACCTGGTGACCGTGGCACTCAACCTGTACACGCAGGGAGTCGACCCCGAACTGGACTTCTCGGACATCGACGAGGTCATCCACACCGTCACCGAGTGCAATCAGATCGGTGTCCACGAACGCCACCCGTACGGCGGCGACCTCGTCTTCACCTCGTTCTCCGGCTCGCACCAGGACGCCATCAACAAGGCCTTCGCCGACCGTGAGAAGAAGGCGAACGAGCAGGGTGTGCCCGTCGACCTGATGGAATGGGACATGCCCTACCTGCCGGTCGACCCCAAGGACCTCGGCCGGTCCTACGAGGCGATCATCCGTGTGAACTCCCAGTCCGGCAAGGGCGGAGTCACCTACCTGCTCAAGAGCGAATACGGTCTGGATCTGCCCCGCCGCATGCAGGTCGAATTCTCCCGCGCCGTCCAGGCGCACACGGAAGGCGGGGGAGAGGTCTCGGCCGAGGAGATCCGCCGCATCTTCAACTACGAATACCTGCCCAGCGACGATCCGGACAGCACCTGGGGCCGGTTCCAGATCGTGGGTCTGCGCACCGACTCGGGAACCGTCGACGACTCGGGGAGCTCCGAACGCGTCGAGGTCGATCTCATCGTCGACGGGCAGGAGCGCAGCTACGAAGGCCGGGGCAAGGGGCCCATCGATGCGCTGGTCAAGGTCCTCATCGACAACTTCGACGTCGATGTCCGACTCCAGGACTACACCGAGCACGCCATCGGTTCGGGTGCTGACACCATGGCCGCCGCCTACGTCGAGCTCGCCGTCGAGGACCGTGTGGTCTGGGGTGCCGGACTGCACCCGAACATCACGAAGGCCTCGCTCAAGGCCGTCGTGTCGGCGGTCAACCGCGCCGCTCGCGATCGCGACGGTGACCGCGAACGCTGATTCACTCATGAGTGCATCCGGAATCTGAGTGCGCCCGGAATCGCGGATCGCCGAGGTGCAATCTCACAACTGACACGGAGTGCGGCGGGGGTCATTCCCCGCCGCATTCTGCGATAATGGCCGGGTGCACAACTATCGGGATGAAGGCATCGTGCTCCAGGGGCACAAGCTCGGCGAGGCCGATCGAATCGTCGCTGTCCTCACTCGCAGCCACGGTCTGATCCGCGCAGTCGCGAAGGGCATTCGCCGTACGAAGTCGCGCTTCGGCTCCCGCTTGGAGCCGTTCATGCTCGTCGATCTGCAGTGCCACGTCGGCCGCAGCCTCGACATCGTCACGCAGGTCGAGCTCATCGAACCCTTCGCCCGCGGCATCGCCGCCGATTACGATGCATATTCGGCTGCGACTGTGATGGCCGAGACCGCCAGCCGCATCACCGAGGTCGAGCCCCAGTCCCGCACTCACTTCCTGCTCCTGGTCTCCGCAGTCCGCTCCCTGTGCAGGGGAGAGCACCCGCCGAGGCTGGCCCTCGACGCGTATCTGCTGCGGGCCATGTCGGTCGCCGGATGGGCACCGAGCCTGCTCGACTGCGCACAGTGCGGCAGATCCGGCCCTCACCGCGCGTTCTCCGCTGCACTGGGCGGGGCCGTGTGCACCACCTGCCGTCCCAGTGGTGCGGCACTGCCGGACACCGACGCGCTCGAGCACATGGCGGCACTGCTGTCGGGCGACTGGCAGCAGGCGGAAGCCTCCGACCTCCACGATCAGATGGATGGGTCGAAGCTGGTCTCAGACTGGGTGTCGTGGCATTTGGAGCGCAATATCCGATCACTGAGAGTACTGGAGAGCAGATGAGCTACCCCGCACCACCCCCGCACCCCAGCGGAGCCCGCCCGCCGCGCATCGAGGCGAAATTCGTCCCCAACCACGTCGCCGTGGTCATGGACGGCAACGGCCGCTGGGCCAATGAGCGGGGGCTGCCCCGCACCGAGGGGCACAAGGCAGGGGAGGCCTCTCTGCTCGAGGTCATCCACGGCGCCATCGACATGGGGGTCGACTACCTGTCGGCCTACGCCTTCTCCACAGAGAATTGGAAGCGGTCCCCGGACGAGGTTCGCTTCCTCATGGGCTTCAACCGCGACGTCATCCGCCGTCGCCGTGACGAGCTCAACGCCCTGGGTGTGCGCATCGTCTGGGCCGGACGTCGTGGCCGTCTGTGGCGTTCGGTCATCGATGAGCTCGAGACCGCTGCCGAGATGACCAAGGACAACACTGGCCTGGTCCTCCAGTTCTGCGTCAACTACGGCGGCCGTTCGGAGGTCGTCGACGCGGTCAATCAGATCACCGCCGAGGTGGCCGCCGGCAAGCTCAAACCCGGAAAGGTCAGCGAGAAGACCGTCCGTTCCCGTCTCTACGCCTCGCAGGTGCCCGATGTCGATCTGTTCCTGCGCTCCTCCGGCGAACAGCGGACTTCGAACTTCCTGCTGTGGCAGTCCGCCTATGCGGAGATGGTCTTTCAGGATGTGCTCTGGCCCGATGTCGACCGTCGCACCCTGTGGGCCGCGATCGAAGAGTATGCCCGCCGTGACCGACGCTTCGGCGGCGCCGTCGACGCCCCCACCGCCTGACGAACCATCCCCTGTCGGTCCAGAGCCCCGGTCGCATCAGCGCGGTGAACCGACAAATGCGCGGTTCCTGCACCGCGTATTTGTCGGTTCACCGCGCTCGCGAGCACAAGAGGCCGGTATCACCAGTCGTGTGCGCGGATGCCGAAACGGCCCCGCAACAATGAGGTTGCGGGGCCGTTCCGTCTCTTCAGGCGCCGAGCTGTGACGCCCTGACGGTGCAGGAGCTCAGAAGCGGTCGCGGCTGCGATTGTCGCTGAACTTCTTGCCGCCTCCGCGACGGTCATTGCGGAAGTTGCGGCCATCGCCGGGCTGCTTGTCGAAGTTGCGTTTCTTGAAAGGGCGACCCGGGCGGCCCGAATCCGGACGGATGTCGATGGGACGGCCCTGGATCTCGGTGTTCGAGAGCTTGCTCATGACCGAAGAGTCGAGGTCCTTGGGCAGATCGACGAGGGTGTGGTTCGAGCGGATGTCGATGTGGCCGATCTGCTTCGACGTGAGGCCGCCCTCGTTCGCGATGGCACCGACGACCGCACCCGGCTGCAGGCGCTCGTTGCGTCCCAGAGCCAGACGGTAGGTGGTCATGTTCTCATCACGCTGGCGTGGTCCGCGCTCACGACGACCACCGTCACGACCGCCGCCGTCACGGTCACGGCCGGGCTTGCCGCGAGCAGGCTCGGGCATGGGCTCGGCCTTGAGGGAGTTCGACTCGAGAACCATCGATGCCAGGGCGGCGGCGATGTCCGTGGCCGGAACGTTGCGGGAGAGTTCGTACTGTTCGATGACGGTGGCGAGCTCGGTCAGCTCGGTGGTCGCCAGCACATCGTCGATGCGCTTGGTGAACTTCTCCACACGAGTGTTCGTCAGCTGTTCGACGCTGGGCATCGTCAGCGGTTCGACCTTCTGCTTCGTCGCGCGTTCGATGGAGCCGAGCAGACGCTGCTCACGCGGGGTGATGAAGAGGATGGCCTCGCCCGAACGTCCGGCGCGGCCGGTGCGGCCGATGCGGTGGACATAGGACTCAGTGTCGTGGGGAATGTCGAAGTTGACGACGAGGGTGATGCGCTCGACGTCGAGGCCGCGGGCGGCGACATCTGTGGCGACGAGGATGTCGACCTTGCCGCTTCGCAGCATGTCGATCGTGCGTTCACGCGCCTGCTGCGGAATGTCGCCGTTGATCGCTGACGCCTTGAATCCACGCGCACGAAGCTTCTCCGCCAGCTCCTCCGTGGCCTGTTTGGTACGCACGAACATGATGATGCCCTCGTACTCCTCGACCTCGAGGATCCGGGTCAGGGCGTCGAGCTTGTGCGAGTGCTGGACCATGAAGTAGCGCTGGCGGATGTTCGACCCTGTCTGCGACTTCGAAGCGACGCGCACCTCTTCGGGATTGTCGAGGTACTTGCCGGTCAGACGGTGGATCGATGTCGGCATCGTAGCGGAGAACAGAGCCACCTGGCGCTCGTCGCCGGCCTGGCTGAAGATCTCCTCGATGTCCTCGGCGAAGCCCATCTTGAGCATCTCGTCGGCCTCATCGAGCACGAGGTGCTGCAGGCTTCCCAGCTTCAGGGAGCCGCGCTTGAGGTGGTCGATGACACGTCCCGGGGTGCCGACGACGACCTGCGCACCGCGCTTGAGGCCGGCCAGCTGCGGACCGTAGGCCTGACCGCCGTAGATGGGGAGCACGGAGAAGTCGTCGAGGTTCGTCGCATAGGAGGTGAATGCCTCGGCGACCTGGATCGCGAGCTCACGGGTGGGAGTCAGCACCAGAGCGAAGGGACCATCGGTGGCACGACCCGCCTCGGCGAGGTGGGACAGGGCCGGAAGGGCGAAGGCCGCGGTCTTGCCGGTGCCGGTCTGGGCCAGTCCGATGACGTCGCGGCCCTCGGTGAGGGCGGGGATGGTTGCGGCCTGGATGGGGGTCGGGGTCTCGTACCCCTGGGCTTCGACGGCCTGGAGGACGAGCGGGTGGAGACCCAGTTCGGAGAACTTCTGTGTAGTCGGTTCGTCGGTTGCGGACACATCTGTCATGAGTTTTCTCTCTCACGTCGGCACACGCTTGATCGCAGATGACTGTGGTGGCGATCTACCCTGCGGCCGCTTGTGCAATCATCGTGAGCAATCCGGGCCGAAACCGTATGAGATCCAAGGCATGCTTGGACAGACTTGAAAACCGTCAGTACGGAGAAAGGTTTGGGTGTGCCTCAAGTTTACATGCCCTGCGCCCGCCGAGGCGGTTCCCGGGCGCAAAGAAAGTGTGAGTTCCATCGCCCATGAGTCGACTCCTCCGGGCCATGGCCGAACCGATAGGCTGTACCTGCAAGCCACGGCAGCCGGCCGTCGGCGAACTACCTCAAGGAGAATTAACGTGGCACAGTCCAAGTTGGATGCCGTCATCGCCCTGGCCAAACGCAGAGGATTCGTCTTCCAAGCCGGAGAGATCTACGGCGGGTCCCGTTCGGCTTGGGACTACGGCCCACTGGGCGTCGAACTCAAGGACAACATCAAATCTCAGTGGTGGCAGTCCTTTGTCCGCGGACGGGAGGACGTCGTCGGACTCGACTCCTCGATCATCCTGCCCAAGCGCGTGTGGGAGGCCTCCGGACACGTGGAGACCTTCGTCGATCCTCTCGTCGAATGCCTCAACTGCCACAAGCGCCACCGCGAGGACCACCTCGTCGAAGCCTATGAGGCCAAGCACAAGAAGGCCCCCGAGAACGGCATGGCCGACATCGTCTGCCCGGACTGCGGCAATCGCGGCCAGTGGACCGAGCCGCAGGAGTTCTCCGGTCTGGTCAAGGCCTTCCTCGGGCCGGTGGAGTCGGAGGCGGGTCTGAACTATCTTCGCCCCGAGACCGCGCAGGGCATCTTCGTGAACTTCAACAACGTGGTCACCGCTGCACGGAAGAAGCCGCCGTTCGGCATCGGCCAGATCGGCAAGGCCTTCCGCAACGAGATCACTCCCGGCAATTTCATCTTCCGCACCCGTGAGTTCGAGCAGATGGAGCTCGAGTACTTCGTTCGCCCCGAAGAGGCCGACGACTACTACCGCGAATGGGTCGAAGCCTGCTGGGACTGGTTCCTCGACCTGGGCATCTCCGAGGACAACGTGCGCCGCCTCGACGTTCCCGAAGACGACCGGGCACACTACTCGTCCGGCACGATCGACATTGAGTACCGTTTCGGGTTCCAGGGATCGGAATGGGGCGAGCTGATGGGCGTGGCCAACCGCACCGATTACGACCTCGGCACCCACACCGAGGCCTCAGGGGCGAAGCTGCAGTACTTCGACCAGGCCAGCGGCGAGCGCTTCACCCCGCACGTCATCGAACCCTCCTTCGGGCTGACGCGGTCCATGATGGCATTCCTCGTCGATGCCTACACGGAGGACGAGGCACCGAACACGAAGGGCGGGGTGGACAAGCGAATCGTGCTGCGTCTTGATCCGCGTTTGGCTCCGGTCAAGGCGGCCGTCCTGCCGCTGAGCCGGAACGAGAAACTGTCCCCTCAGGCCAAGGAGCTGGCTGCCCGCCTGCGCAAGCGCTGGAACATCGACTTCGACGATGCCGGCGCGATCGGTCGGCGCTACCGTCGCCAGGACGAGATCGGCACCCCGCTGTGCATCACGTTCGACTTCGACTCGCTCGATGACCAGGCGGTCACGATCCGCAAGCGCGACGACATGAGCCAGGAGCGCGTCAGCCTCGATCAGGTCGAGAGCTATCTGGCCGTGCACCTCGGCGTCTGAGGGGCCAGTGCATTCGCCGATGCCCGGGCATCTGAGCAGTCGGCGGCGTGCACAACTTGCGCCCGCGCGGCGGTGTCCTCGCTAGCGCCAGCGCGTCGGTGCACAACAATCGCTAGGTTAACGTGCGAGCGTCCAGCATTAGTGCTTGACCTACACACTTCCTCCTAGCGGGCGCTGAGGTTTGGGTCCGTTCGGCCGTGGCAATGCTCGACCGGGCCCAAGCTACCGCTCTGCGTCGCCTCGGACAGCGCCGGATGTGGATGCTCACGCACACAATCCCATCCAGTCGGCGCACGCCGTCACACAATCGCATCCAGTCGGCGCACGCCGTCACACAATCCCATCCAGTCGGCGCACGCCGTCACATAATCCCATTCAGTCCGCGCACGGAGTCACAATGCGCATCGACACGAAGGTCCGCCTTGCATATGACGCTCCAACGGGAGCCTACGGCCTCGCCGAGGGTTCGCCTGATCATGATCGTGTGTCTCCTTCCGCTGGTCCTCATCACGATCGGGGGCCTCTTCCTGCTGTGGCCGCACGGACCGGAGCAGGACCTGCCCGGCGGCGGCCCGATGACGAATACAGCCGACGGGACCTCCCACGCCGAAGCCAGAGTCACCTCCGTCGACGCTGCGGACTGTGAGACCGGTGAGTCCGATCCGATGGTGCAGGCCGACTGCACAACATTCATGGCCGAGGTGGACGGACAGGAGGGCAGTCTCTATGTGACTCCCGATGCGATCATGGGCGGGGTCGGCGTCGGAGACACACTCAAGGTCCTCGACTTCACGAAGTCACCTGACCGCGCTGCGGCAGGCACCGACTACGTGTTCATCGATTACGACCGAGACGTCCCGATCTTGGCGTTGGCGATCATCTACGGACTCGTCGTACTCGCCATTGCAGGTTTTCGGGGGCTGCGAGCTCTGACCGGTCTTGCCTTCGCCGGTGCAGTGCTGCTCGTGTTCATGCTCCCGGCGATCCTCGACTCCAAGCCGCCGATTCTCGTGGCGATGGTCGCCGCGAGTGCGATCATGGTCGTTGCCCTGTACCTTGCCCATGGTGTGTCCCCCCGGACGACCACAGCCCTCTTCGGGACCGTGGCCGGCATCATCATCACAGGACTGCTCGGGGCATGGATGACCTCTTGGGCGAACCTGGGCATCGCTTATACCGAAGACGGTTTCCTCCTCGCAGAGACTACGGGCGTGTCGATGACAGATCTCATCGTCTGTGCGATCCTCGTCACCGGACTCGGTGTGCTCAACGACGTGACGATCACGCAGGCATCGGCCGTATGGGAATTGGCCGACGTTGCGCCGGATCTCAAGTCCAGGCAGCTCTTCGCGAGAGCAATGCGCATCGGCCGTGACCATATCGCGTCAACGGTGTACACGATCACGTTCGCCTACGTGGGGTCGGCACTGACCACGCTCATCATCATCTCGGCCCATGACCAGTCGTTCTTCGAGACCCTGACGCTGGGCGAGATGTCGATAGAGGTCGTGAGCATCCTCGTGTGTTCGATCGGCCTCGTCATCGCCATCCCCCTGACGACGGCGCTGGGCGTGCTCGTGGTGCGCTCGGGGCTGCATCCATCGCTCCCACGCAATGCAGGTGCACGCACCACAGGGTCACACCACGCGGAGCCACGAAATGCGGAGGCACACCACGCGGAGCCACCCCAATAGAAGGCACGCAACGAGCGAAGATTCCGCAGCTGACACGGCAGCGGCTGCTGACGCCGTTCCGACGAGCCGCTGAGAATCAACTTTTTCCGGCAGCACTATTCCATCCGGCAGCACAACAACGGCCCCGACTCCTCGATGAGGAATCGGGGCCGTTTCGCTGTGCTCAGAGCTTCGTCCAGGCTTCGGTGAGGACTCCACGGATGATCTGCTCGATCTCGTCGAACTCATTCTGACCGACGGTCAGCGGAGGCGAGAGCTGGATGACCGGATCTCCACGGTCATCGGCCCGGCAGTACAGGCCGTTCTCGAACATCTTCGCGGACACGAAGTTCTTGAGGATGCGCTCGGACTCCTCCTCGGTGAAGGACTCCTTCGTGTCGCGATCCTTGACGAGTTCGATGCCGTAGAAGAAGCCCTCACCGCGGACGTCGCCGACGATCGGCAGATCCTTGAGCTTCTCGAGCGTGAACTTGAAGGCCGCTGCGTTCTCGTGGACGTGGTCGTTGAGCTTCTCCTTCTCGAACACGTCGAAGTTCGCCATCGCGGCAGCACAGGAGACGGGGTGACCGCCGAAGGTGTAGCCGTGGTAGAAGGTCTCGTGACCGCCGGGGCCGAAGGGCTCGAACAGACGGTCGGAGGCGACCATCGCGCCGAGGGGAGCATAGCCTGAGGTGATGCCCTTGGCGCTGGTGATGATGTCGGGAACGTAGCCGAAGTCGTTGCAGGCGAACATGTGACCGATACGGCCGTAGGCGCAGATCGTCTCGTCGGAGACCAGGAGCACATCGTACTCATCGCAGATCTCGCGGACACGATCGAAGTAGCCGGGAGGCGGCGGGAAGCAGCCGCCGGAGTTCTGCACCGGCTCGAGGAAGACGGCCGCGACCGAATCGGGTCCTTCGAACTCGATGGCCTCGCCGATGCGGTCTGCGGCCCAGCGGCCGAATGCCTTCTCATCATGAGCGTAAGGCTCGGGGGAGCGGTAGAAGTTCGTGTTGGGAACCTTGATCGCTCCGGGGACCAGCGGAGCGAACTGTTCGCGCAGGTCGGGCAGTGAGGTCACGGACAGGGCGCCGTGAGGGGTGCCGTGGTAGGCGGTCGCACGCGAGATGATCTTGTGCTTGCCGGGCTTGCCTGTGGCCTTGAAGTAGTTCTTCGCCAGCTTCATCGCCGACTCGACCGAGTCACCGCCGCCGGAGGTGAGGAAGACCCGGTTGAGGTCACCCGGTGCATAGCTGGCCAGGCGCTCCGAGACCTCGATGGCCTGCGGGTGGGCGTAGGACCACAGCGGCATGAAAGGCAGCTGCAGGGTCTGGTCGTACATCGCCTTGGCGATCTCTTCGCGCCCGTGACCGACCTGGACCGTGAACAGCCCGGCCAGGCCATCGATGTACTTCTTGCCCTTGTCATCGAAGATGTGGTGGCCCTCACCACGGGCGATGATCGGCGCTTCACCGCCGTTGAACAGTGATTGGTGCGGAGACATGTGCATCCACACGTTGTTGCGAATGGCATCCTGATAGTCGGTGCCGGCTCTGGTGACATTCTCTGTCATGGCGTCCCCCAATTGTATTTTTGCTTTTCGAGTGAGAGGTACATGAAGAGCTCCGTGTCCACGACCGCGTCGATCGAGCGGAGCTCCTCATTGACGAATTCGATCAGGTGTCGATCCGATTCGCATACGATCTCGACCAGGATGTCGAACGACCCTGCGGTGACGACGAGATAGTCGATCTCGTCGTATCCGTGGAGCCTGTCGCAGACCTTCGAGATATCGCCCCGAACTTTGACTCCCACCATGGCCTGTCGGGCGAAGCCCAGACTCAAGGGATCGGTCAC
This sequence comes from Brevibacterium marinum, assembly GCF_011927955.1. Classification (NCBI taxonomy): domain Bacteria; kingdom Bacillati; phylum Actinomycetota; class Actinomycetes; order Micrococcales; family Brevibacteriaceae; genus Brevibacterium; species Brevibacterium marinum. Next base: position 2,580,235 of record NZ_JAATJN010000001.1, read on the forward strand.
GGCGACGATTTCCATGACGCCGGAATCGATGAGTCTGGAGACCCGTTGGCGAACGGCGGCTTCGGACAGGCCGACGGACTTGCCGATCGCGGAATAGGATTTGCGTCCGTCGTGCTGCAACTCGACGATGATCGCTTTCGATTTGTCGTCGAGGTTGCCCAGGCGATGACTGCTTCCGCTCGGCATCAAGTGGGCCATTCTTCACCTCCGTGATTTGGGTCTCAGGCCAATCTACCATTGAATTCGTCGGAATGCGCATCGACCCATGCGAATTCAGTCGAATAGTGAAAATATTGATTCTGGATTCGTCATGATTGAGTGATCTCGCAGCTGACAACACGCTTCTCGCAGTGATTGACACACTGTGATTCGGCTCACCACACTGTAATCATGAATGAGGGTGAGCTGTTCTACGCTGGTGAGGACAACCGGCCGGATGTGCACGGAATGCGCCCCGGGGCCGAACAGGGCCGAGCGGCACAGGAGGTCAGGGCTCGCCCGCAGCCGAGGCCGGGCGAGGTCGACACGATCGGCGCGAACGACCTGTCGTTCTCACCGGACGAGTATCTGGGCCGGATCGCCTCGGTGCGCAATCGGATGCTCGACCAGGGGTTGTCCGCGCTCATCGTCACCGACCCTGCGAACATCTACTATCTGACCGGATACAACGCCTGGTCCTTCTATACCCCGCAGCTGCTGTTCGTCCCGGCCGCAGGACCGCTGACCCTGTTCCTGCGGGACATGGACGCCAGAGGGGCCACGCACACCTCGTGGCTGCCGCCGGAGGACATCGTCGGCTATCCCGAACGCTATGTGCAGCGGCCGCACATCCACCCCTTCGACTGGGTGGCCTTCGCGCTGCGTCAGCGCTGGGAAGTCGCCCGCGCTTCCGTATCACCGGTCGGCGTCGAGATGGACTCCCACTTCTTCTCCCCGCGGGCCTTCCGGTCCCTGGTCAACGGCGTGCCCGAGTGGCGACTGGTCGACTCGTTCGAGCTCGTCAATTGGATCCGGGCGATCAAGTCCCCGGCCGAGGTGGCGCTGATGCGCAATGCCGCCGAGGTGACCACGGCGTCGATGGAGGCGGCACTGGCAACCATCGGGGTCGGTGTGGGCCAGAACGAGGTCGCGGCCGAGATCGCTGCTGCGCAGGCCCGCGGACGTGGCAGCTCCTGGGGCGACTATCCGGCGATCGTGCCTCTGCTTCCCACGGGGGAGAGCGCCGACACGCCGCACCTGAGCTGGACGGACCGGAAATTCGTCGCCGATGAGTCGGTGAGCATCGAACTGGCAGGCGTCCACCGTCGCTACCACGTGCCTCTGGCACGAACCGCAGTGGTCGGCAAACCGAAGCAGGAGCTCATCCGCCTCGAGGGGGTCGTCGCCGAGGCGCTGGCCGCGGTCCTCTCTGTCGCGGCACCCGGCGTGCCCACTGCGGAGCTGGCGCGCACGTGGAACCGGGTCCTGGCCCTGGCAGGATTGGAGAAGCCGAGTCGCCTGGGGTATTCGATCGGGATCGGGTATCCGCCCGACTGGGGCGAGCGCACGATCTCGATCCGCACCGAGGACGATCAGATCCTCGAGGCGGGGATGACCTTCCATCTCATCTGCGGCATGTGGATGAACGGGTACGGCTACGAACTCTCGGAATCCGTGCTCGTCACCGATACCGGCTGCGATACCTTCACCGCATTCCCGCGCGAGCTCATCCGGGTCTGAGCCGTGCCTCTGCCGGTGCCTGACCCCGGCCCGGCTCGGGTCGTTCCGGAATCGGCTCAGACCATGAACTGAATCCAGAGCCCGATGAGCAGGGCGGCGGCAGCGATGATGGCCAACGTGCGACCCTGAACCCAGCCGATGTCGTACGCCGAGGCGGGCGCTGAGGGATCGGCCATCTGGACAGACATCGCCACGCGCGGAGGCGCGGCGAGGGCTGCGAACGACCCCGCAGCGTTGCCCGCTGCGACGACCGGAAGAGATGAGACGTGGGATGCGGTGGCGATCGAGTCGACGGTGCCGGTGAACATGGAGTTGGCGCCGGTGTTCGAACCTGTGACCACGGCGCCGACAGCCGTCAGCCACGGAGTCAGGACGATGAGGCCGGAGGGCACCAGAGACCCGATGGCCGCGCTCATGCCTGTGGTCGTCATGATCCACCCCATGAGCATGAAAGCCGCCGTGCCCGCACCGATGGGGGCCCATGAGCGCAGTGCGGAGCCGGTGACGGTCCGTCGTGAGGTCACCGTCAGCGCCGCGATCCCGCAGGCGGCGGCGAGCCAGAACGGGGGAGAGGCGATGACCTGGGTCAGCAGTGTGGGAAGGGCCGAGTGGAGTGCGCGCGCCGACAGCAGTCCGACCGTCAGGGTGGCATAGGGAAGGACGGCCAGACCCAGCTCTCGGGTGAAGCCGGTCCTGCGGCGGCGGATGACGAAGAGACCTCCCATGACGGCGATGACCAGGAGAGAGCCGATGACTCCGGCCGGGGCCATGCCGATGACGACGCTGGCGGTGAGGATGCCGGTCCACATGAGGGCCGCAGCGGCGAGGATGCCGAGGCAGGAGACGAGGCCGGGGCGCATGATGAGGATCACCGAGACGGTCACGATGGCCACGGGGATCGCGTTGACCCCGGCTGTGGCCACACCGAGCTCGTCGACGTCGAGGCCGGCCAGCGCGGCCGCCACTGTCGTCCCCGGGCCGAGTGCACCCCAGGGTACCGCGATGAGACCCAGAAGGCCGAGGGTCGCCGACTGCCGCAGCGAACACCCGAGCAACCTGAGGACGGGCACTCCGACCGTGACTCCGATGCCGAAGCCGGTGACGGATTCGGCGAACGGGACGAGTCCGAAGACGACGAGCGCAACGCCGAGCGAACGACTGGGTGCTGCGGACTCGACCCAGGCGGAGATCTCTCCCATCGAGCCCGCGGTCTCCAGCAGGCGGGCCAGGACCATGCCGAAGAGGAGGATGAGGGCGACTTCGAGGATTAGAGGGAAGTAGTCCGCGCCCGATTCGAGCAGAGTCGTCAACGGTGTGGGAAAGAAGAAGGGCACGACGACCACAGCAGCGATGACACCGGCGGTCGCGGCGATCCACGAGCTCTGCTTGAAGATGAGCAGGGCGATTGCAAGGATAATGGGGGCAAGTGCCAACAGCGGAGTCATGTGATCGGTTCCATCATTCGAATAAGTTTACCTTGGTGGAATCCACTCTACTATCCAAGAACAATCTATGATGTGACAATGGCGAACACAGAGGACCTCGGAGCTCGAGTATTCGGCGCGCGAATCAGGGCACGCCGCAAGTTCAACGACCTGACGCTCAATGAGCTCGCCGTTCGCGCCGGGATCTCGCGGGCGGCCCTGTCGAAGATCGAACGCGGCGAGCAGGATACGTCGGTCACGAACGCCATGGGCCTCTCCCGTGCCCTCGGGGTCGACGTCGGCGAGCTGCTCGCCCCTCCGGAGGTCGTGATCACCCCCGGCAGCGCCATCCCCGTCCACAGCTCCTACGGCAGGGGAACATGGCGGCGTGATCTGCCTGCCCCACAGGAGAACATGGAAGCCGTCCACTACAAGCTTGATCCGCATTGCGAAACCGCTTCGTTCGACGCACACCGCAGCGGTTCGCGGGAGACCTTCTTCGTCCTCGCCGGCACCATTGAGATCGTCACGATCGATCGCAGGACCACGCTCACTGTCGGCGACTGCGCACAGGCTCCCGGCGATGTCCCGCATCAGCTGTCCAACCCGGGCGATGAGCCGGCGGAGCTCATGCTCATCATCGTCTGAGGCGCAGCTTCGAAAGTTCGGCAGCCGCGGCGGTCGGTGCCCCGAGGTGCCTCAGTGGGGAAGCGCGGGTTCCCTGTCGTGTCCCGTAATGCCTCATGTCAATATGCCCGCGAAAAGTTTCCGATGCCTCACATAGATTTGCCCGCGAAACTTACCCCGTCTTGACTCGCACACCCTTGCGCACATCCGGCAACGCTGACGGGAACGACGCTAGATAGAGCTGCTCAGTCTTCTTGCTCGATAGCACCAGCAACCGGTCCTGGACCCGAGCGATCTCAGCAGCGATCTTCGCCGGATTGAGACCATCGCGATACGCCGTCATCTCCTCGACCTGTTTTGGCGAGAGCACGCCGGCCTCGAGGAGCCTGTCGAACGGTGTTCGCGGAGCATCATAGATCCGTTTACGCCGCCCATTCTTCGTCGACCCATACCCAGTCGGTTTGACCGTGGGCATCAGATAATTCACCCGATCATTGACCAGATGCCATAACCGGTTCAATGCTCGTCGCTCCAGATCAGTGTCGTAGCGATAGTAAAATCCGTACCGGCGCACGACGTGATTGTTCTTCGACTCGATGGTGGCCTGATCGTTCTTCTTATACGGCCTGGACCTGGTGAAGTAGATACCCTTCGATCCGGCCCACTCGATGACGTATTGGTTGAGGAACTCCGACCCGTTATCGAAGTCCAGACCAGTAATCTCAAACGGAATCTCACGAGCCGCAGTCTTCAATCCGGCCAGAATGTTCGTATGCGCGTTGTTACGCACCGTGCGCGAGAACGTCCACCCGGTATGGAAATCGGTGAGGTTGAGCGTGCGTGCGAATTCCCCAGACTCGACAGGACCACAGTGGGCGACGGTATCGCCTTCGAAGAAGCCGGGTTCGTCTTCGACCTCGTCACCGGCCCGCCGAATCGTGATCGCCGAGCGTAGCAAAGAACCCGGCTTCGTTGTTGAGATCCCATTGATCGCGTCCCTGGCTCGCATAGGTTTGAGGTACCGGTCGATCGTGGCCGGACTCATCGCCAATAGCTCCTTGCGCACGTGCTTGTCGTAGCGGTCCTGGCCGGTGGTGAGCTCGTTGTGGGCTTCGAGGAGGTCAAGGAGGATGCGCATCGTGGCGTGAAGGTATTTGCCGCACTGGCCGCCCGAGATCGCCCACACGCGCTGGAGAACCTTGACCGCGTCGTAGGAGTATTTCCTCGCACGCGGCTTCCGAGGCTGTTTGGCGACCTGCCGGCCGGGCCCTGGCGGATGTTTAGCTGCCTGAGTCAGACGCCGTCGAGCGTTGTCGCGGGTCCACCCCGTGACTGCCACGACTTCGTCGAGCACGGCGCCCTTGTTCTTCTTCGAAGCCTTCTTGTATTGCCTGGCGTATTTCGTGGTGATCTCTGTACGAGTCGCCATCGACAGTTCACTCCCCATAGCTTCCGAGGATCCACCATTTCGCGGGCAAAAGTATATGAGGCACCGAGGGTGGCATCCGGGCTGTTTATCTGAGTCTTGTCGAGGGGTGTTGCCAATGTAAACACGGTTGGTACCGTAGCTATCACTGGCGAGATCGTTCTGGCCGCCTAGGAAGAAACCCGTGCCACAAGAAGCCAGGGGTCAAGATCAGACGCAAAAGCATATGGGCCTCCACATCCTCTTCCTACGGCTCGATGAGTCCAAGGCAGGAAGGACGACAATGACAACCACACCATCAACAGTGCAGGATCTTTACCCCACTCGCACCGGCGAGAGAACTGAAGTTCTCGATCGCAGGGGCCCGATCGCCTTCGGTTCGGCCGATCAGGGGCCCCTCGATGCGGCGACGCTGCGGCACTACGAGGACAAAGGGTATCTCACCATCGACCAGCTCATCTCGCCTGAGGAGCTCGAACTGTTCAAGGCCGAGCTGCACCGGCTGGCCAACGATCCGAAGACCAAGGACGACGAGGCCACCATCGTCGAGGCGAAGTCGAACGAAGTCAGGTCGATCTTCGACATTCACCGCACGAACGAGATCTTCCGCAAGATCGCCAACGATCCTCGAGTCGTGGCCCGTGCCCAGCAGCTGCTGGGCTCCGAGGTCTACATCCACCAGAGCCGCATCAACTACAAGCCCGGGTTCGTCGGCAAGGAATTCTCCTGGCACTCCGACTTCCAAACCTGGCACGCCGAGGACGGCATGCCCGAACCGCGTGCCGTGAGCCTGTCGCTGTCGCTGACCGACAACTACTCGTTCAACGGGCCGCTGATGATCATGCCCGGCTCGCACCAGCGCTACATCAGCTGCGTCGGTGGAACACCCGAGGACAACTACAAGAAGTCGCTGGTCATGCAGGGGGCGGGCACGCCCGATCCCCAGACTCTGACCGACTTCGCCGATGAGTACGGCATCGATGTTCTCGAAGGCCCCGCCGGTGGTGCGGTGATGTTCGACTCGAACTGCATGCACGCCTCGAACGGCAATGTGACACCGTACTCGCGGTCGAACATCTTCATCGTCTTCAACTCGGTGGACAACACGTGCGTCGAGCCCTTCGCCGCACCGAAGCCGCGCCCCGAGTTCGCCGGCAGCACGGACTTCACTCCGGCCGGTCTCTAAAAGCTCCGTACCCGAGACATACTCCTTCACGGAGCGCTCGTGCCACCAGAGCGCTCCATCGCCGGACTAAATGAAAGGTGAAACTAATGAAATATGATCGACTCATTGCACAGGTACGTCAGACGGCTACGACGCTCGAAACCAATGAGCAAGCCGAGAGTGCGACGCGGACCGTACTGACTGACTTGGGAAAACGGCTGGGCAACAACGAAGCCTCCGATTTGGCAGCTCAGTTGCCGTCGGAGCTCAAAGACATCCTCACCGACGACAGCGATAATAGTGGCACCGTCGACGACCTTGACGACTTCCTCCGCCGACTTGCCGAACACGAAGAGGCAGGCACGACGCCCGAGGAGGCACTCGATCACGCTGCCGCCGTCTTTTCGACGTTGGCACAGTTCGTGTCCGCCGGCGAACTCGACGACCTTAAGAGGTTGCGCGGATAGGTGGGGAGTGTGCGTATCCTGCACCCGGCGTGTCGTAACAGACTGACACGGAGAAGCGTCAGCTTCGATGGAAGTGCAAACATCACAATCGAAGACATAAGGACAGCTTCCCCGTGCCAGCACTTCCATCTTCAGTCATCGACCCTCTCTGGAGCCAATTCAAAACTCTTCTGCCCACGATCAACGACGACCACCCCCTCGGATGCCACCGGCGACGAGTTGCCGATCGGATCGTCTTCGACAAGCTCGTCACCCGACTCGTCCTCGGCGGTGCCTACACCAAACATGCTGACGGCTTGGTCTCAGCTACAACGTTGCGATGCCGCCGCGATGAATGGATCGCCCACGGTGTGTTCGCTCGCCTGGAGCAGATCGTGCTCGAGGCCTTCGATCAAGTCATCGGCCTGGACCTGACTCACCTGAGCGTTGATGGCTGCTGTGTGAAGGCTCCCTGCGGTGGTGACAACACCGGACCGAACCCGACCGATCGTGGCAAGTCCGGACAGAAACGGTCCGTGCTCGTCGAAGGCCACGGCCTGCCGATCGGAGTTGTTCTGGCGGGTGCGAATCGCCACGATTCCCCGTTGCTGCGGCCGACCGTGGAGTGTCTGTCCCGGTTCGGGTTCTTCCTGCCCGAGCGCATTCGGATCGATCTTGATTCCGGATACGATTCGCAGGTCACCCGGAACCTGTTGTCGGAGTTCGGATGCGAATGGAGGATCTCTCCCAAGGGGGCTTTTATCGAGATCAACCACACCCGGCGGTGGACGATCGAGCGGACGAATTCCTGGCATACTCGCGGGTTCAGGCTCTTGCACGTGGTGCTCGATCGTGTTGATCGAGTCCAACACGCGTGGGCGAGTCTGGCGAATGCCGTCATTGTCCTCAAGCGGTTGCTGCAGATGTCATGGACTCAGTGTCGGTGGACTACCAGGCCCGTCAAGCGCTATGACTGGAGATGACTCCCTATCCGCGCAACCTCTAAGTCTCAGCTGCCAGCGAGTTTCTCACAACTGCTTACCGCTGATTGAGCTGTCGACCGCGACATCAGTGGCGGGCATCGCGCACCGAGTAGACGATGCAGTGATGCGATGCCCGCCAATCGAGTAGAACCATGAGCAGAAGAGGCTAAAAATGACAGACACTATGATCACAGCGTCAAGAACGCTCGACGCGTCGACCGACTCAATCTTCGACGTGCTATCTAACCCGGAGAATCACGCCCTGATCGACGGGTCAGGAATGGTGCAATCCGATGACAAGACTGACCGCATCACCGGAGTTGGACAAGTTTTCAGCATGAACATGAACTGGGACAAGCTTGGCGGCGACTACAAAACCGACAATCACGTCATCGGCTTCGAACAGAATAAGCTTCTGGCATGGAAGACCGCGCCCAGCGGTGAACAGCCTCCAGGCTGGGAATGGGTCTGGGAACTCACTCCCCAGGGCCCTGACGCCACTGAGGTCAAGGTCACCTACGACTGGAGCGCTGTGACCGACAAGGAGACCCTAAAAAAGATCAGCTTCCCCGTCATCGGGCAAGAAGCGCTTGAATCTTCCCTGGGCAACCTCGCCTCTGCAGTTGCTGAAGAATAAACACACCGCGACGCACGCCCTGGCAATTCCGGTGGACCAGATGAACTCCCAAATTTTTGGGCACCTATATTTCCTCAGCAGCAGAGGAACTACTGAAAGTAGCAGCACCCGGCGATTCATTGGCCCGAGCGTCTGGCTTGAGTCCAGGTGCCGCGAATTATTCAGTGAGCAGTGTGGGGAGTCTCATAAGAGACTCTGCATATAGGTGTTGAAGCCTCCTCGGACTCGCCCCTCCAGACGCGCGGAGGTGAGAACTCTGCATGCATCGGTGCGTCTCACAATGCCCCCAACTTCGAGTACCGCAGCAACGATTGCCGTGTCTTCCCCAAGCGCAAGCTGCGGTATTCCGTCGATGATTTCGAGGTAGGAACCGCGAAGGCCCAAGTTCGCACCGAATACATGAGGGTGATTCTCGAACAGTTCGTGGCGGGAGTGCCATTTCGCGATGAGTTCTGGAGACCCTGTGTCAGGTCTGGGAGAAACAGTGCCGACCAGGCAGTCCACTCCTGCTCGTGCCCAGCCAAGATGTGTCGCCACCCAGTGGTCGGGGACCCTGCTATCGGCATCAGTCAATGCGATCCACGTTGAGTCGAAGTTGGCGTTGCAGTCGGCTCCGACCGTCTGCATGAAGTAGTTCCAGGCGAAATTCCGCGCGTGGCCGACGTTCTTGAACGACGTGGTCAGTGCCGTGACGTGTGGATGCTGATCGGCAAAACCTTCGACGAGGTCCAGCGTGCCGTCGGTACAGGCGTCGACTACGACGAGGATCTCATATGAGAACTGCGTAATCTCTGCGGGCACCTGCGCAAACGATCGTGTCACCGAGTCGAGACACCCAAGAATTTCTTCTTCCTCGTTATGGGCTGGGATTATCACGCCCAATTGCACGATCATCTGGTCGCTCTCTCAGGCTGGGCCTCAGCGTCTTTGTCGACAGTCACGATATCGAGACGGTATTCGGCATCGGTGTGAAACTCGGTCCGATACCGAGTCCAGTGGCTCAAGCACACGTCGTGGACTTCGTCGGCGTTAAGAGGCCAATCTCTGATCTCACCTTTCCAATGACAGAGCACGAGCACGAATCGGGATGGGGTCGAACCGTCAATACGTTCCAACGTTCGCTGCAGCTGTGACCGTGTCAGGTAGAAACCAGTCTCGGACAACACGACACAGTCGAAATGTCCCTCGGGCCATGTGAACGGGACGGTGGCATGAACGAACTCGACTTTCGTTGGGACTCTCAGCTGGAGACGTTGTGCTGTCTTCAAGGCCTCGCAGCTGGCATCCACGGCTGTCACTTTAGTGCCGCAGTCGACGAGATCGCGGGTCAAAGCACCAACGGAACATCCGATCTCTAGAATGTGGGAGAACGACCTCGATGGAAGATGGGTCACGAGGGTCTCGCGTTTGGCGATTTCGTATTTAGATTCCCACACAGTCCAGGGATCCGTGCGTGTCTGATGCACATCATCAAACACGGTTGACGCAGTACATGCGTCGTTGATTGCCAGGCCTTTTCCATCCTCGCCAGTGTCTGTCGATCCCGATCTGAAGTTCGTGATGACGAACGTATCGCGGCCGCGAGCAAAGTGCTCCAAATGGGCACTGGTGAGAATCGCTTCATCCCCACAGTGATCCGACAGAGGTCGTGTCTGTGACTGGTAGCACGCTAATAGTGCCTTTCGGTCGAGATCCCTCGGGTCGGGTAAGACTTTCCAGGAATGCCATCGAGGGTCTGTGGGAGCGGCCCAGTGCCAGAACCAGATGGGGTACTCGAGCACCACGGCATGACTTGATCGCCCGACGTCCAGGGCCGAAGCGCCCACTGCCTCATGGTCACAGTGCCCATCCTGGCTGTAGGGGGCGATCAGTGTCACCGGCCCAAGGGATCGTGTAATTTCCTGTCGAATCGCGTCTTGGATCTGGTCTGTATATTCGGGCAGCTGCCCGTCGGGTAGAGCGAGAAAGCGGCTCGAGTGCGCCTCGCTGAGGGTGCTCAACGCACGATCGAATTCCTTGATGCGCATGCTTTTGAGTTGTTCACGGGAATGTGTCGGCGAATCGGGATGCGAGTTCTCACCCGCGCTGAAGAGTAAGACGGTGACCTGGCAGTTCCACTCGTCGGCACGAGACAGCAGCGCAGCGGCACCGAGGGCCTCATCATCTGGGTGTGCGGCAAGGACAATGATGGACCCACCCTCGGTGACAGTACCGTCTGGCACAACCGGCAGGTCGAGGACTCCCGCCTGCACCCACGTATCTTCCCTGATGCTGCTGTCATGATGGCTAAAGCTCATCGGGATCTGATTCTGCGCAGATATTCTCGCCGAGGGCGGCTTCGTCTCGAGGCCCGTGATGCTGAGTGAGGTAGACAGTGAGATCGGCATCAGCTTTCGCAAACGCTGCGTCACCCGTCAAAGCTGCGGGCCCGGCAAGTTCTCTGCTCAGAAGCTGAATACGTTGGACACTGCGATACACAGTGTTGCGAACTCGCAGAGCCAGCCTCCACGCCTGAGCCCGCAAGAATTTCTCGTCCCCATCCGCCGCGGTAGCGGCCTGCGACAAGACGGTGCGGACCGCGAAGACCTCAGCATCAAGCTGACCGAGCTGCATTTCACCCATCGGCGACGCACCGGTCCGCCTCAGATGGACTTGGGCAGCACTCCGTGCCATTCCTAAGGCTCCACCGAACCAACAGGCTGCCACTCGAATTCCGCCCCACGCGAAAGATGGTCGGTCGAGATACCAATTAGGTGGGCCAACACTCGTCGCCAGTGCTCGGTCGAAGGCCACTGAGCCGCTCGGGATCTCTTTCAGGCCGAGACTCGGCCAGGCACTTGTTTGCGGTCGCACCCGAGGGTCCCTCAAATTCACTGCGCATGCTCGGTTGCCGTGACTGTCGCCGGCGATGACGATCGCGTGGGAGAGTTCCGTGGCCAGCGAGCACCATGCTTTCTCGCCGATAAGAACGGTTTGAGCACCGTCTTCGGTCGCAGTGACGTGATGTGTGGGAAGATCAGCCGCGTACACTCCCCAGGCGGAATGTGGGTCAGGTGCTTCGTGGCCGGCTTCGGCGAGGATGCCGAGAGCATCGACGTGAGGTTCGAGCATGCGAGCGACGCCGATGTCGATCGCGGCAATCTGAAGCAGCTTTTCCCACTGGTCGCTCTGAGATGATTGCCCCGTGAGTTGAAGAAATCGGGCAAGTGCGGTGATCTTGTCAACGGTGGGCGCATTGCTCGTGACGAGTTTGGTGAGATTGTCCCGAGAGTCAGGCACGTCCCACCACGGCTCGAGGGGTGATGTGATGATGCGCGACGAGGTTGTGTCGAACTGTGTTTCCATGTCACGTCCTTTGAGGAAATCAAGTGTGTCGCAGTTCGGAGTGTGGTTAACGAAAAGAACCATCGTGTGCGCCAGCGGAAGCGCAGCTTCGTCCGTATCCGCTTCTCGGGGAGAAGTCGGGTTCGTCAGGAGGGAGGCGGATTTCAGTTAACTGTTCTCAGCAACATCATCGGACTCTGTGCTGTTGTCTGTGTAGACTCGCTGTCGCATCCGTTGGCCATGGGTCAGCTTCTGCACGTCAGCATCAGTGTCGAAGCTGGCCCCGATGCCGCCGGCGACGACACCCATTGCTGCGCTGAGCCATGCGATATCGAGGTAGTTGGTAAACGACGCGTCCTGCTGAATCTGTTGGGTCATGAACTCGGGATCGATGACGACGCCGCCTCCGAGAAGAATGAGTGCGACCAGAGCCAAATAGAGAACGATGACGGTGGTCAGAAGAGTCAGGACAGTGGAGAGGTTGTAGTACATGACCACCGTTGCCAGTCGTTCATTGACCGGTCGATCCCAGAGTTTATGGCTGACGATCAGCCAGGCGACCATGACGAGAATGGCGACAGCGCCGATCGACAGCAGCCGGAGGGTGGACAGGTAGGTCGACATTTGCCAGATCGAGCTGTAGAAGATGCCGAAGGCTCCGGTGGCCGAGGCTGCCGCGAGTGCTCCAGAGAGCTTCGGAGCCGTTCGCCAGGGGTCGTTGGTAATCATCATTCCCAAGATCAGGCGAGGCCCGCCGGTGATGGTGTGGGCGTGTAGGGACTGATGGTGGGAGTCTTCATTGTTCGACCAGTTGGACCACCTGAGCAAGAATTTGCGGGTGGTGGCTTCCGGATCCCAGGGGAGTAATTTGTTGACCGAGCTCATCATGACTTTGATGATGCGGCGCTTGGTGGCCCAGGCTCCGAGTGTGGGGCATGAGACGACTGCAAGGTTGCGGTCGGAATGGACCTCGGCGATCAGAGGATCGCCCTGGGTGTGGCGCGGTATCTCGGTGAGAAGGAGGATGATGTTGACGTCGGGGTAATCGTCGCGAAGATCGTCAACCGCACCCAGGGCCAGTTCGCGCTCAGGGGTCAGCCGAATCGTGTCGGTGAGAGTGTGCAGTGTCGTCGTGATCCCATAGGCCTCGCGTAAGTCGCGCTCCAATGTCGTGTGGATGGAAGCAGCTCGTCGGCTGGGCAGTCCCGGATCAGCAACGAGCAGCACCTTGAGGGCCTGAGATGTGGTGTCGAGCATAATGGTCCTCCGCAACTCGATGGACGAGTTGTTTAGAAGTGGCTATTTGGTCAGAGTCGTGCGGATGCGTTCGATGAGATCATCGAGGGCATCGTCGAACTCCCGTTGAGAATGATCGTGACCCAGAAGTTCGCTGAGCCTGATCACTGTGGGGTAGCCCGACAAGTCGGCTTCTTCGTTTGCAGCTTCGTCGCCATCGAAGCCGATCACGTCGTCGACTCCGGTGGAATGAACCTGCAGCAGAAGATCACCGACGAGGAAGCTTGTGAATGCTTTGTAGGCGCTGACTGCGTTTTGGTCGGAGAATCCGAATCTCTGCAGTGTAGAGAGGAAGTCTTCGACCCATCGCAGGCTGCGCAGCGGGGGCCGTAACCAGGGAGCCTGTGAGGGCTGAGTCGCGATCAATGGGAAGATCTCGGGATGTTCGCGTGCTAGTTGCAACGTCGCGTTGGCAACGCGCTGGAGGTAGTCCTCCCATGACGTCGGTGTCTCGATCATGAGTTCATTCTCAAAGAGGTTGTCAATGAGGTTGGCGACCATGCCTTCGAGGAGATCTCCACGTCCCGAGACATGACGATACAGGGACATCGCCTCTACCCCGAGGACGTCGCCGAGGCGACGCATCGTGAGGGCATCAAGACCATGTTCATCGACGAAAGCGATGGATGTGAGGACAATGTGGTCTCTGGTGAGGCGTTTCTGGGCCATGGATCCCTCCCTGCCCGATTTCGTGGCTCTGCTACTGCTCGAGCAAACAACTGCCGAGCTTCCACAAGCAGTCTATGCGTTCCAGAGCCGGAGACATAAGCCCCCTTTCCGTTGCACTTACCTTGTAAACATGCCATGGTGGAAAAAGTTACCATTAAGAGGAAAACAATAAAAGCGCAATGTTTTGCATGCGATCACTCATGGTCGCACGAGCGCTTTACCTCTGCTAGCCTGATTACGTCGTAAACATGAAGGAGGAGCAGATGAAACCTGCAGTCAAGGAATTCCACGACGACACTGAACTCATGGCCGAAGTCAGGCGCCAGGCATCAAGCGGGATCTCCAAACACGACCTGTACGTCGTCTCGCATGACGATGATCGCACCGAGCGTGTGGCAGGCGCCACTGATGCGAATGAGCCTGCCGACCTCAACGAGCTGGTTGGGACCCGGTACACCAAGAAAGGTGAGGAACTTCGAGCGATTTTCGAGGAGTTCGACTTCAGTTCCGATGAAGCCAGCGATCTCGAAGAGAAACTCGACCACGGGAAGATCCTGTTGCTGATCAACACCTAAGTGCTTGATTCAACTGATCAATCGTCACACTTGACTAAGGAGAACTGAATGGGTGTTATCGCGTACCTGGTGCTCGGACTGATCGCTGGAGCTATCGCCAAAGCGATCTTACCGGGCCGTCAGCGCGGCGGTCTGATCGCGACGTTGATCCTCGGTGTCGTCGGCGCCCTCGTCGGCGGCTGGCTGGGCGGCCTGATCTTCGGAGAAGGAATCGGCTCGTTCTTCTCGCTATCGACATGGCTCTGCGCCATCGGTGGCTCCATCATCGTTCTTTTGGTGTGGGGCCTGTTGACAGGTCGCACACGGACGGCGAAGGCATAGCCGATCTCACCGGCAGCATCGGACGCTTTTGGCCGATGCAGTGAAATTGAAAGGAAAAGCAATGAACGAAAATTCTCATAAAGCAGAAGAAATTAAAGGTAAGGCGAAGACCGCTGCTGGCAAGGCCACTGGTGATAAGAGTCTTGAAGCCGAAGGAAAAACCGATGTCGTCCAGGCTGAAGGAAAACAAGCCGGCGACGACGTCAAGAACACTGCCCGCGGGGTCGCTGACTCGCTCAGAAACGGCCCGAAACACTAACAGTGTCGGTTCTGGGGGATGGGGCATGAGTTCCCATCCCCCGGATAGCTGGCGAAGGCGACAGGTGCGGGCTGAGGCCTTAACGAAAGAGAGGATGCTGAAATGCCACCAAGACGCGACGGCCAATCCTTCATCGTGATGGCCAACCGCCTACCCGTGGATCGCTGCAGAGACTCGTGGCACACAGCACCGGGAGGCCTCGTCTCAGCGTTGGCGCCGATTGTGAAAGCCGAAAGCGGCGCATGGATCGGCTGGCCGGGGACCTGCGATGAAACAATTGAACCCCTTTTCGGCAGACGGCATGCACCTTGTCCCCATTCCACTCAGTTGTGCAGAGCATCGCCAATACTATGAAGGTTTCTCCAACGCTGTTCTCTGGCCCCTCTATCACGATCTCATCGTCGCGCCTCAATACCGGCGGGACTGGTGGCGCACCTATGAGGCCGTCAATGCCAGGTTCGCTCAGGCCGCGATTGAAACAGCGGCATATGGGGCCACCATCTGGATTCACGATTATCAACTGCAGCTCGTACCGCGGATGATCCGCAGCCAGCGTCGAGATGTGCGAATCGGCTTCTTCAACCATATTCCCTTTCCCCCAGTCGGGCTGGTGGGGCAACTTCCGTGGCGCGAGGCTGTTTTGGATGGGCTGCTCGGGGCCGATGTCATCGGTTTCCAGCGCGAGTCCGATGTGAGGAATTTCCGCGATGCGAGTCAAAGGTTTCTCGGCATCGATCCCGATCGCGTCTCGAACGTCATCGGTGCCTACCCCATCTCAGTCGATGTCGATGCGATTCGTGAAGCAGCCGAATCTGAATCAGTTGCTCGACTCTCCCGACAGTTTCGGCACGATCTCGGCAACCCCGATGTTCTCATGCTCGGTATCGATCGACTCGACTATACGAAAGGCATCCCACATCGCCTCCGGGCCGTTGAAGAGCTCCTCGAAGACGGAGTCCTTGCCCCGCAGACAACAATGTTGACTCAAGTGGCTGTGCCCTCACGCGAAGGAATCGGGGCATATCAAGACCTGCGTGATGAAGTCGAACGCCTCGTCGGTCGGATCAATGGCCGCTTCGGCACGCTCGAGCGAGGTGTTGTTCAGTATTCTCATCAGCCATATTCGTTTGAAGCCACCATCGCCTTGTACCTCGCCGCGGACGTGCTTCTGGTGACTTCCTTGCGTGATGGAATGAACCTCGTCGCTAAAGAATTCGTCACAGCGCGCCAAGGGCGCAGCGGGGCTCTCGTCCTCTCAGAATTTGCAGGGGCCGCTGATGAGCTCCACCGAGCCATCATCGTCAACCCGCATGACAGCTCCGGGCTGAAGAACGGAATAAGTCAGGCCGCCAGCCTCACCCGTGACGACGCCCATGAGCAAATTGCAGCGATGGCAGCGATCGTCGAAGACAACGATGTCCACCACTGGGCTCGAAGCTTCCTCAACGATCTGCAGAACCCGACGGACGCAGGCTCGCCGCTTCTGAAAATGCCCACCAGGAAGGCCACCAGAAATCTGCGAGAGGTGAAACACGTTGGCAGATGAAGCAGCACACGACGCGCAGGACCATCGGGTACCCACCCCCGATGGCATCGACATCAACACGATGCCGCCCGACGAGAAGCGGACGCTGAAGCGGGCGATCGGAGGATCGGCCCTCGGCAATGCCGTCGAATGGTTCGACTACGGTGTCTACTCCTACGTGTCCGTCTACATCGCCAGCGCCTTCTTCCCCGGCGAATGGGGAGTCGCGCTGACATTCGCCACCCTCGCCCTCTCCTTCGTGTTCCGTCCTTTGGGAGGGCTCATCCTCGGGCCCTTGGGCGACAAGGTGGGGCGTCAGCACGTGATGGTCCTGACCATCATCATGATGACGATTCCGACCACGATCATCGGCATCCTCCCCAGCTACTCCACCCTCGGGGCATTCGCACCGGTCCTGCTGCTATTGTGCCGCATGGTCCAAGGCTTTTCCACCGGCGGCGAGTACGGCGGGGCCGCCGTCTACATGGCGGAGTCGGCACCCGACAGACGACGAGGCTTCTGCGGATCCTTCCTTGAGATGGGCACCCTGGCGGGAACCGCCTCGGCGGCATTCGTCTGCACCATCATCCTCGTCGTCGTCGGATCGGACGGCATGGAGGCCGGCTGGTGGCGCCTGCCCTTCCTGCTGACCCTGCCGCTCGGCGCCGTCGCCCTCTGGCTGCGGATGAAACTCGACGAACCGGAGGCATTCTCACAGACCACCTCCAAGCAGCAGGCCAACCGGAAACCGTTCCGAGAACTTTTCACCGGGTACAAGAAGCAGATCGTCATGCTCATGGCCTTCGTCGTGCTTCTCAATGTCGGCCAGTACATGGTCCTGACGTACATGCCGACCTACCTCAGCAGCATCCTGGGCCACTCCGAAGTCACAAGCAATTTCATGCTCGTCGGACTGCTGCTGGCAATGATCGCCGTCGTCAGCCCGCTGGGCCGACTGACGGACTCGATCGGGCGCAAACCGGTGCTCTACACCTCGGCGATCGGCTTCATCGTCCTCTCCGTCCCGGCCTTCATGCTCATGCATGCCGAAGGACGCTTCCTCCAATTCCTCGGACTGGGCATCATCGCTCTGCTCCAGGTGATGATGCAGTCGTGCGTCTCGGCGACGCTGCCGGCGATCTTCCCGACCCAGGTCCGGTTCTCCGGCTTCGCCATCGGCTACAACATCTCGACCGCAATCTTCGGCGGGACCACGGCTGCGGTGAACACCTTCGTCATACAGGCCACCGGGTTCGACCTGTTCCCGGCCGTCTACCTCGTCGGTGCAGGCATCATCGGCCTCATCGGCATCCACTTCTTCAACGAGACGGCCGGACGCCCGATCGACGGTGACACTCCCCCGGGATCCGAAGACGAAGAACTTGCAGAAATGGGCTACGAACTCATCGGATTCAACGACAACAACGACGATGCAGAGGCCCAAGACACACGGTGACCGAACCCATAGCTATCATCGTTGACACCTCACGACGGCCCCACCTGCTCTCACATTCCGTAAGACGCGATACACCCGACCATTAAGGTGTGGTGCGATGTACACGATGCTCAACAACCAAGAATCGTCAAAATACGATCTCTATCTTCCCGGAAAGCTCGTCGCGGCACTTCATTACAAGCTCGAATCAGAAGAGAGCGAGATCATGCTCATCTACTGCGAAGCCATTGACACCGAGGAAGCAGCCCACCACTGCACGGAACTCATGCGACGGGTGCTCGACGACGTCAAAAGTCGCCGCTTGAAACTCACCATCACATGCCCCATCGCTCGCAAATTCATTGCACTGGGAAAACGAGCCACTCACCCCCAGAAGTGACTTCCCATATGGGTCGTGATGAGCAGGCCCAGAGTGCCGTGCAGCCCCAGCTGAATGTGCCACGATGATTCGTACGGGTTGCCCTCATGTTTTTCATCCGGAGGCATGGCTTTTGAGAATCCAATCGGTGTTGCCTACCCGATCGATAGGCCCCCTGGAGAAGTTGACGATTCTGCAGACCCTGCGTTCGAGGGTGTCGCCCTGCGAATACGCACGGCGGCACCCTCCGACGCCATGTTGTTAGCCGGCCGCAGCGCGGGCGATCTCGGCGTCTTGTTCAGGTGTTCCGCCTGAGGCTCCAACTGCCCCGATGATTCGTTCGCTCGTGTCGAAGAGCGGAACACCACCACCCATGAGGAGCAGTCCGCCATTTGTGTGATCGAAGTGAGCGACTGGCTCACCGAGTTGGAGCGGAGCATTCAACGCTTCGCTCGGTGCCTCAAACATGACGGAAGTGCGGGCCTTCGCCAGCGCGAGATCATTCGATGCCAACCAGGCTCCATCCATGCGTTCGAAGGCGACGAGATTCGCTCCGGCATCAAGGACGGCGAAGACGGCGTTGAGTCCGAGATCGCGCGCTTTCAATTGCCCGGCGTCGATGATCTTGCTCGCGGCTTCCAGGGTGATCGTCGGATGTGACATGTGATCGATTCCTTTCTGGGGATGACTGGACTCAGGCCTTCTGCGTCCACTCGGTTTCCTGCCACTGCTTGGCAGCCTCGATGGTCTCCAGCGGACGCATGGTCCGGTAGTCCGGGTTATCGGAGACGATGGTCTCGACCATCGCATCAACCATCTCCTGCGGATCAGCCTGGTCAGCCAGCGAAGGCCCGAAGTCAGGCATGGGCACATGTGCGGTCTCGGCGTCGTGCCACTGAACATAGCTCTCAGCGCCGGTGTCGTTAAACCCGGTTCCGAAGACTCCGGGATTGATGGTGGCAACCTTTATGCCGAACTGCTCCAGCTCAGCCTTCATAGAGCCAGCGACGGCCTCGATCGCGTGCTTGGTCGCACAGTAAGCGCCGAGGAACGGGACAACGAGGATCCCTCCCATCGACGACGTCCACACGATTCGCCCACTCTGCCGGGCGATCATCTTCGGCGCGATCGCCTGGACCAATTCGAGGTGTCCAAAGAGATTGATGTCGAACGATTCCCGCACCCGCTGCAGCGGGATATCGACCATTGCCCCACCTTCCATCACACCGGCATTGAGGACGAGGACGTCGACGTCGAAAGAGCCAGCATGGGTGATATCGATTTCATCGAGCAGGTTGAGCTTGATGACTTCGAGGTCAACACCAGCGTCTTTGGCATTAGCTCTCAGGCTACGTACTTGTGGCCACGTCTCCGCCGCGGCGATGACGTCATTACCCCGGCGGGCAAGTTCAAGAGCCACGCCTTGTCCGAAGCCACTGCTGGCACCGGTGATGAGAATTTTCTGGGACATACTTACTCCTCAATGTAACTATCTGGATACTTACAAATACGATGCTTCCACACCACACTCGCGTCGTCAATAACTAGATGGTTACCTTTAGAATGAAGAAATGCCACCTGATGCCACAGATACCAAGCGACGGATTCTCGCTGCAGCGCGCGCCGAATTTGCCCAGTACGGGTTGGCTGGCGCGCGCGTGGACCGGATCGCCGAGACGGGGCAAGCCAACAAAAGGTCGATCTATGTGCATTTCGGATCGAAGAACGATCTGTTTGATCGAGTCGTGGCATCAGCGTTGACCGATATGGCGGAGTCGGTGCCGTTCACCGCTGAGGACTTGCCTGCCTACGCGGGGGCGCTGTTCGACTATCTCATTGCACACCCTGAGGTTTTGCGACTGACCACTTGGGCCGGACTTGAGCGAGCTGAGGCGTCACCGAATGAGGTTCAAGCTTATGAGCCGAAAGTGACAGTGCTGACTGAGTTCTTCGGTGAGATGGCAGTCGATGTGATCGCCCTGCTGCTTGGCCAAGTCACTGCATGGCAAACCGCGTCCGCCGCCCTGCGGGCACATGCGCCAGGCGATCCGTGGTCAGCATCCCGCATTCAGCAGCACCGGGCCCTGCTGATCACTTCCGTCGATGCCCTCGTTGGCGCCGCGAAGTACGACACAGCACTACCTTCTTCTGAATCTGAGAGCAGATCGAAGGTGTTTCGCACCTAAAGTGCCTCAGAACCCTTGTGTTTTGCGACGGATAGTTTACGACACACTCACCGAAGGACTGGAGCCAGGTTCGATGACATCAAACCCTGCATCAGTCCCTACCTGCTTGGCTCTGGCAGTGAAGTCCTAGAGGAGGGACTCGTCGGTGGTATCGATTTGTTCGAAGGCCGCAGAGAGTTCGGCTTCCTTGGGCAGTGCCGCCTTCTCGGCTGCCGGCAGTGCCTCATAAGTGTAGGTGGCCACAGCCATAGGAGAATCTGACCGTGTCAGGGCGTAGCGGACACTGTGCTCGTTTTTGCTGCCACAGATCAAAATCCCCACCGTGGCACTGTGCGCGGGGCGTTTGAGTTTGTCGTCAACGACTGCCACATAGAAGTTGAGCTTGCCGGCGTACTCGGGTTGAAACTTTCCTGTTTTGAGCTCGATTACGAAGTAGCGCAGCTGCTCGACGTGGAAGAACAGCAAGTCAATGTAGTAGTCGTCCTCGCCGACCTCGAAGTGGACTTGCCGTCCCACGAAGGCGAATCCTGGCCCCAGCTCGTTCAGGGTCTCCACGATGCGGTCGGTGAGTGCTTGTTCGAGTTCGCGTTCAGCGACCTGTCCTGACAGGCCGAGGAACTCAAAGGTATACGGGTCCTTCGCTACTTGTTGGGCGAGTTCGGAATCAACGGTGGGGAGCTGGCGGGAGAAGTTCGACGGCGCTGCCCCACTGCGTTCCATCGTGTTGTTCATGATCATGTTCAACAAGACGTTGCGCGACCACCCATGCTCGACGGCTGCAGCTGCGTACCATTGACGTGCTTGCTGGCTTAATGGCTTGTCGAGGAGAGTGCGGATGTGGCCCCAAGGCAATTGCGCCACAGGGTGTGGCGCAATCGAGTCCACGGCCCAGTGACGGGCGAACGTGGTCATGTATTGCAAGTTCCGAGGAGAGAAGCCCCGCATTTGCGGGAACTCAGCTCGCAGATCTTCCGCGAGGCGGGCTATGGTCTTACCGCCCCACCCCTGCTGCTCTTGTCGGGTCAGAATCTCCTGTCCGATCGACCAGTACAACTGGATCAACTCGGTATTGACCGTGCGCTGGGCTTGGGACTGGGCCTGGTGGACACGTTGCTTAAGCGCCTCGAGTGTCTGGCGATAATCGGCGGGAAGAGCTAGTGGTGTGTCTCGTAAATGATTATACCGTTGGGCGATAGAATGAGGGCATGTCAGCTCCAGCAGCCCCGTTGACCATGACCGACACCGATCGAGAAGTCCTCGAGATCATCGCTCGGTCATCGACAGCCGCGCACCGGGAAGTCGTCCGCGCCAGAGTCCTCCTCGCCTCCGCCGATGGTGTGGGCATCCGCACCGTCGCCGGCGACCATGGTGTGTCGGCGATGACGGTGCGCGCCTGGCGCGAGGCGTTCACAGCCGAGGGACTCACGCAGTGGGGCACGGTGAAGAAAGGACGCGGACGTAAACCCTCGATCCCTGAGGACACAATCGCTGAGATCGTACGTCTGACGACGACCGAGACTCCTGAAGCCGAAACCCACTGGTCGGTGCGGTCGATGGCCAAGAAGGTCGGCGTCTCCCGCTCGACCGTCCACAGGGTCTGGTCCGAACTCGGGCTCAAACCCCACCGGCACGATACGTTCAAAGTCTCGAACGATCCGAACTTCGATGCCAAGGTCATCGATGTCGTCGGTCTCTACCTCAACCCACCGGAGAAGGCGGTGGTGTTGTGCATGGACGAGAAGTCTTCCATCCAGGCACTCGATCGCACTCAGGCATCGTTGCCGATGGTTCCCGGTCGGGCCGGGACGATGACGCATGACTACAAACGAAACGGCACGACGACGCTCTTCGCCGCACTGGATGTCCTCACGGGTAAAGTCATCGGGCAGTGTCTTCCCAAGCATCGGCATGAGGAGTTCCTGACTTTCCTCAAAACCGTTGATTCGCAGGTGCCCAAGGGTCTGCAGGTCCACCTCGTGCTTGATAACTATGCCACGCACAAACATGCCGTGATCAAGCACTGGCTGGCCAACCACAAACGCTTTCACCTGCACTTCACGCCGACATCATCGTCGTGGCTGAATCAGGTCGAGAGGTGGTTTCGCGATCTGACGGAGAAGAATCTGCGTCGGGGGATCTTCGACTCGGTGCCCGATCTCATCGACAGCATCGAGGCTTATATCGATGCCAATAATGATGACCCGAAACCGTATGTGTGGACGGCGACAGCCGAGTCGATCCTGGAGAAAGTCGCCCGAGCGCGCACCACCCTGACCGAACGAGCAAGCTAATACAGAGACACACCACTAGGGGGTTATTGGGTGTTCCGGAGCACCAGCTGTGCGAGCCTTTTGCGCCAATGTGGTTAGGGTGGCCGATCTACAACACTGAACAGCGTTATCGTTTTGTTATATTCGTGCTAGTGCCGTTTACGTCAGGTGTAGCAACACATTAACTAATGTTGGGTCATGACTGCAGACAGCGCCACGGGAGATCCGGAGTTCTCAGGGGTCAGCTCCGAGCAGAGGCTCATGGATTGCATTAACCTCCTCGAGCGGTGGGGGTCGTATATTCAATCACCCATGCGGGTTCAGAGGGGAAGCCTCCTGGGTCTGTCGGACGCACGCTGCAAAAGGGCCGAAGTGAGCACAGTAGCGTGGCAAGGGATCTCGATCGCCCTTGAGCACGTCTTGGCGGTCGCGAGGATCGTTAAGGGGGACGTTGACGAAGAATTTTGGTCGCCGTATCTGACTCCATCGGCCACGCATGCCTTCCTGCGTTCGTCACAGCTTGCCGCCTCCCGTGCGCTGTGGATTCTTGATGCAGAGAGTACCGACCTGCAGGCGAATCGGGCCCTGGAGGTGAAGCTGGCCGAGCTTCGGAATGAGGCTAACGCGGTCGAGGACATCACGAAAGATAAGCAGCTCAATGATGCCTACGGGGTTAAAGGGTTGTCGGGCAGGGTAAAGGAGCTTGAGAGGGCACACGGCGAGATCTTGGGCTTGCTTCAGTCCCGCGTGAGGGGCTGGAAGAAGACCAGTGACACAGGCATTATCAAGACTGCGGCGAAGTATCTTCCCGAGCTTGATGATAATCCAGTTCTCGTTCACACGTACCTGATGAGTTGGCGCATGGGCAGTGGTTCGGCCCATGGGTATTTTTGGCCGACGCTTATGCGTGGATTCGAGACCGCCGAGGAAAATGGTGTGTTGGTCGCCAAGAGCTATGGTGATCTCCCGCAGACGGCCATGGCGTTCATGTCGATCGTGCTGCTATTGAATCGTGTGCTGAGCTTGTATGAACAGCGGAGCGCGGCTTTCTAGGCTCCTGTGTGCCCATAGCGCCGGTGTCGGGCTGTAACTGACTGTTGCCCCCCAGGGTGTCTCGTTCTCGGGCTGTGCGGGCCTTTCTGCATTCACGGACACAATCCGGTAACGAATCGTAGGGGACGGCGAAGAATCGTAATAACTAGCGTCCGAATCAACAGCAGTAGTGATAGCTTCAGCTTACCGATATAGAAGCGAGTCACCCGATGCAACCGAGTGACCCGCACGACAACGCTAAATAGGAGCGGCGTCATGAAAAAGATTATCAGCATTACAGCACTTGCCTCACTCGTCGCATTTGCTGGTTGTGGGACGCAGGAGCCTGCCGCGAAACCAGCAGAAGCGGCTGCGGAGCAAGTCGACGCTTCCCGAACTGAAGCCGGTGAAGCTAAGGAAGATGCGAACGTTTACACCCTCGAAGATGAGAACGGTACCGTCTACACGCTCGACCTGAACCCGTACACTGATGACGACACTGACGCGGCAGACGAGGCAATTGCTGAAGCCATGGCATACGAGGATGACGTTGACGCGACCGACCTTGATGGCCTCACCGAATGGGCATCACTCACCATCGACAACACCAAAAGCTCGATGGAGTCCGGTAGCGACTACGTTGACATCACCATTGTGGGTGACGAGATGCAGTACGGCATCATCACGGACCCCTCCGATTACGTTGCTGAACTCACCTGGATGAGTGAGTACGGGGGCCAGGCAGAAGCTGAGACCTACAATCGCATGCTTGATGTGGCTGATGCTTTCGATCAGCCTGAGACTGTGAAGCCTGGTGTTAAGGTCACTTACCCGGTCGTGCTTGAGTTGGGTCTACCTGAAACTGTTGACGCGGTGTGGTGTTGGGATCAGGAAATGAAGTAGTGGTCTTCTGTTTTAGAGTGAGAGGGCGTTGTGAGTCTGTCGAAGAAGCTTACGTATTGGGGTTTGTTCGTTGTCGTTCTCGGTGTTGTGCTCGGTTTCGAGTTCCCCGCCCATCCGGGTCTTCCGATTTCGGTTGTGCTGCTTGCTGTTGCCGTGTTTCTCACTGCTGCGATTGTGCGTTCTAACGAGCGTCGTGACGATGATAGAAGGTAGTAGCCCCGCGCTCCTGTGTGCACCGTAGAGCCGTTGTCGTGCCCGAACAGAACGAACCCACACATTTACCCTCTATAAGGCCCGTGTGGCGGTGTTTCGTACGTTCTAGGGAGTGTTACGCGTCGAGGACGTCCCAATATGCTTGTCCCGCGGCTTTGAGGCTGTCGCGTATCACTTTGTATCGTGCAACGTTGGATTCGAAGCCTGCGCCCACGTTGTTGTCGGCGCTGTCACTGGCGATCATGGTGGCCGTGTAGTCGATTTCGTTTTCGAGTTGTTCGATCTTCGCGGAGAGTGTGGTGATATGTTCGGCTTGCTGTTCGAGTACGGTGGTCATGGTGATCTTCCTTCTGTGAGTGTTGGTCACCTAGTCCTCAGATAGTCCTCAAATATTGAGGGTTACTGTTTTCCCAGGCGTTGAGCTTGTCTGGGAAGCCCCTAAGCTCCACGTGAAGGTGATCGCGAGATGAAGCGACAGGTAACGCAGCGACAGTCAATGACCATGACGGGCATCCTCGGTCTTGCCGGCATCGCACACTTCCTCCGACCTGAGGCCTTCGACTCGATTGTTCCGCCCCGATTGGGTGATCCACGATTCCTCACCTACGCCAGTGGTGCCGCCGAACTGGGATGTGCGACGTTGCTGGCACTGCCTCCCACACGTCGATTGGGCGGACTGGCAGCCGCGGCACTCATGGTTGCGGTCTATCCTGCCAACATCTATACGGTGAAGAAGCACTGGCACAGCCCCCGGGGACGTGCGATCGCCCTCGCCCGTCTGCCGTTGCAGATTCCCCTGGTATGGGCGTCCTGGAACATCGCGATTGATCGGAACGAAGGCTCACGCTGACGCCTCATCAGTCGCGATGACCAGCTCCGCGGTTGTGCGAGTCATCGACACATAGCGGTCCACCCCGCTCTGCACTCCTGTGCCGAAGCTCTCCGGATCCACCAGGACCACCAGATCGAACTCGAGGCCTTTTACCTCGCCCGGTTCCAAGACGCTGACCCGCTCAACGGCGATGGAACTCCACGCGTGCGGTAAGACGGTGATGATGCAGACGATCCCCTCGCTGTGAGCCTCCAACCAGGCCTCGACCAATGATGGTGCATCGGCGGCCGTACAGTGCCGAACAGGTTCTCCCGACTGCCGCACGGACTGCGGCACGTTGGCGTCGGGGACCACGCTGCGGATCACCGGTTCCGCCTCAGCCATCACCTCGGCGGGGGTGCGATAGTTGATGCTCAGATGGACCTGAGCGACGTCGAGACCGATCGTGTGCAGTCGTTCGTCCCAGGTCTGGCCGAACCCATGCCGGGCCTGCGCCCGGTCACCGACGATGGTGAAGCGCTTCGACGGGCACCGAGCGAGGAGCATGTGCCACTGGGCGTCCGTGAGCTCCTGCGCCTCGTCGACGATGATGTGGCCGAATGGCCCGGCCAGACGGTCAGACGCGACCGGATCTCGTCCGGTCGGGTTGTCCAGTGCACCGCTCATATCATCGCCTGCGAGCATCGTCATCGGCATGAGTTCACTGTCATCGTTATTGATCAGGTCGTCGACGACGTCGGCCATGCGATCGTGCTCGGCGGCGATCTCCGCTCTGGCTCGACGCTTCCTTCCCAGATCGGCGGGGTCGCCGATGCGGCGTCTGGCCGCGTCGAGGAGCGGGATATCGGAGCTTGTCCAGTTCCTGGGCTCCGTGCGCTGGAGACACGCCACCTCGGACTCATCCAGCTTCGGTGCGGCCAGACTCAGGTAGGCCGGCACGCTCCACAGATCTCCGACGATGTCCAAGGGATCGAGGATCGGCCAGGCTGCAGTGAGGCAGTCTCGCAGCTCGGGATCCTGACTGAGAAAGGTGCGAACCTGGTCCGGTTCCGCGTCCTCAACCGCATCGACGACTGTCGCAGTGAGATTCTCCAACAATTCGTCCCAGACCTCCTCGCGTGCCGAATTGTGGTCGACGTCCGAGTCGACCGAGGCGAACGCCGCCGACCATTCTCCTGCTCCAACCACGAGCTCGCCCCACACAGTGTCGATGACCAGGGAAGTCACCGGCGGCTGTTCGTAGATGCCTACTGCTCGCCCCATCACCGCATCGGGGTCCAGGCTTCCCTTGAGACGAGCGCTGTGCTCATCCTCGGTGAAGGTGGTGACGTCCGGAATCAGATCGTCGAGCGTACACAGGCGGACACCGTCCTCACCGAGGCGGGGCAGCACATCATCGACATAGGACAGGAATGCTCCGTTGGGGCCGACGAAGAGCATCCCGCCACCGCTGGAGATGCGGGGCTCGGAATAGAGGAGGTAAGCGGCACGGTGGAGCGCGACCACGGTCTTGCCGGTTCCCGGCCCGCCGTCGACGACCAGTGGCCGGTTGGCCGGAGCGCGGATGATCGTGTCCTGGTCGGCTTGGATGGTGCCGAGGACATCGTGCATCTTCTCCGAACGGTTCGTGCCGAGAGAAGCGATGAAGGCGGCCTGGTCGTCCAAGGACGTGGTGTCGTCGACTGTCGCCGAGGTGAACGTCTCGTCCCAGTAGTCTGTGATCCGACCATCGGACCAGCGATAACGTCGACGCGAGGACAGGCCCATCGGTGAGGCGAGTGTGGCGGCGAAGAACGGCTCGGCCATGGGAGCTCGCCAGTCGATGAGCAGAGAGTCTCCATTTTCACCGCGCAACCCCATTCGGCCGATATACACGATCTCGTCCGAGTCGGCGAACACCATTCGACCCAGGCACATGTCGAGACCGAAACGACGCAGCAGAGTCAGTTCGGAGGTGAGCCTGTGGATGGCGGTGTCACGTTCGAGTGCGTCCGCGCCTGATCCTCCCGGCGAGCGCCGAAGCTGCGCGAGTCGGGATTCGACGTCGGCGAGTTCATGATCGAGCCGGTCTGCGACGGCGGTGAAGTGGCGGTCGTCGGCGGCAATGAGATTCGGAGTGGTTTTGGCAGAGAACCGAGAGGGCAGATCAAAGGTGGTGGCAGGCACGCGAGCTCCAAGGTCGGAAGAGTGAGAGCACCATTGTTCACCCTGATCGGGGCCTTGCGGCAAGGCCCCGTCTGTGGCATATTCTGATACTGGCAGCCACATCGGATCCCGATCCGCGGCGGGCACCGGCATCGGTGACGAGCCTCGCTTTCACCGCAGGCGTCTCCTCGGCGCACCGAACAGGCCGATGTCAGGAGATTCCGAGGAGCTTCCCGCTCTTCGACAGCTCCGGATCGGTGCAGGAGGACAGGTCGAAGCAGCAGGGGCGCCGCTTGCCAGACTCCAGCTTCGAAATCGCGACCTCGACCCGCCGAGCGCGGGTATCCGCATTCTTCGTCGCCCTGATCCATCGCACCCACTCCCACCGCGCCATCGGCGTCAGTCCGGCCCACACATCGGTGAGTTCGGGCGCATCGTCGAGGGCAGCGCCGAAGTCGGCGGGTATCGAGGTCTCCGGCCAGTCCTTCGTGGGCGTCAGCGTGACGCTCACCGTCTCGTCAGCCGTTGCTCGCAGCTGATCGACGAGTTCGTCGCTGACGTTGATCCAGTGTCCGCGCATGCCGTCGGGTTCGACGACTGTGGTGAAGTCGACCCCGTTCGCATGCGCCCGGGCGGCGACCTGCCCCCGGGAGGGCAGGTCGGCACTGGCATCGGCCGGCAGGCGCAGCAGCGGCCTGTCGTTGATGACCTCCAGCTGTGTGGAGAATTCGATCGGCGTCACTGTGGCCTTGTTCGTGTTCATGCTCACCAGCATAGCCTGCGGGCACCGGAGCGACTTCTCGATTCCTGATGGATCGCTGGCTCCGATCCCCGATTGCTCATCCCAGTCGGCGCCCGACCCAATCGGGAACCTCACGGCGAACCCGCTCGATGCGCTTTATCACCTCGTCGGGGAACGGGGCGGTCGAGCCCTCTGTCTGATCCACATGGAGCGCGATGATCTCCTCGGTGGAGACAAGCGTGCCGTCGACGCGCATCTCATAGGCGAGGTGCACTTTCTTCGACCCGGCCGACACGAGCTTCGGTGCGACCTCGAGGACGGCCCCGAGCGGAACCTCGTCGAGATAGCGGATATG
This sequence comes from Brevibacterium marinum, assembly GCF_011927955.1. Lineage (NCBI taxonomy): Bacteria > Bacillati > Actinomycetota > Actinomycetes > Micrococcales > Brevibacteriaceae > Brevibacterium > Brevibacterium marinum. The sequence goes on from NZ_JAATJN010000001.1 coordinate 2,609,123, forward strand.
GGACTCGACAGTGTAGAGCGACGACTTGTTCGCACGGCGACAGTCCTCATCGAGACCGATCCGGTCCATCACCTGATCGGTCGCGAAACCGAAGACGAGGACGTAGAAGGCCTCGGACATGTGACCGTTGTAGTCGATCCAGTCATCGATGACCTCGGTGCGAAATACATCGAGTTCGATCGGAGCCGTCGACGTATCGGTGTTCCCCGTCGTCTGGGGCACCGCTGTCTGTGCTCGGCCGAGTTCGGCCGTGAGCCGGCGCAGGGCGATGATGCCGGCATCCCGTCCGGCGATGAGATCGGGGATCGTCATGTCGCCGCTGGCGGCATCGCAGCCGGCGACGACGTCATCACGCAGACTCTGCGTCAGCTCCGGCGCGTCGAGGCGGGTCCAGGGAGATTTCAGAGACGGCCCGAAGTGGTCGAGCATGTGGGCCATGCCGCCCTCGCCGCCGGCCAGATGGAAGGTCAGCATCGGTCCCTGGAAGGGCCAGCGCAGGCCGGGGCCGTCGGTGATGGAACGGTCGATCTGCTCCACCGTCGCCTCGCCCTGATCGATCATGTGCAGCGCCTCGCGCCACTGGGCCTCCTGGAGCCGGTTGGCGATGAACCCCGGAACCTCTCGATCCATTCGGATGACGGATTTGCCGATGCGTGTGTAGAAATCGGCTGCCCAGTCGACGGCTTCAACGGTGGTGGCTTCGCCGCCGACGACTTCGACGAGCGGAATGAGATAAGGAGGATTGAAGGGATGGCCGACGACGAGGCGCTCGGGATGCTGCGCCTCGACCGCCATTTCGGTCATGCTGTAGCCGGACGTCGACGATCCGATGACCACATTTTCCTCGCACACGGCGTCGATTCGAGCCAGCAGGTCGCGCTTGAGTTCGAGGTTCTCCGGTGCCGATTCCTGGACGAAGCCGGTCCCGGCCACCGCCTCGGCGAGATCGGTGTGCACGGTCCATGCGCTTTTGTCGGCTCCCTCGACCATGTCGAGTTCGGCCAGGGCCGGCCATGCGGCATCGATGAGACGGGACAGCTTCTCGCCCGCGTCGGGTGCAGGGTCCCACACCCTGACCCTGAATCCCTGTGCGAGGAAGAAGGCGGCCCAGCCGCCGCCGATCGTTCCGGCTCCGATGCAGGTGACCGTCGTGATCGACCCGATGTCGGGGTAGGTCGGTGCGGTGGCGTTCACAGATCGCCTCCGGTCACGGTCGGCGCCTGCACACGAAGATCGAGGATGTTGCGGGCCTCGTCCGGTGTCGCGACCTCTGCCCCGAGACCCTCGATGACGTCGACCGCACGCCCGGTCAGTGATTCGTTGGTGGCTTTGACACCCTTGGACAGGTACAGGTTGTCCTCGAGACCGACCCTGGCGTGTCCACCGGCGAGGACGGACTGCGCCACCCAGGGGAGCTGATTGCGGCCGATTGCGAACGATGTGAACTGGGCACCGGCGGGCAGCATGTTCACCATCGCCGTCAGGAGCCCCACATCGACCGGCGCCCCGTAGGGAACGCCCATGCACAGCTGGTAGAGCGGCGGGGGATCGATGAGTCCCTCTTCGACGAGGACATTGGCGAACCACAGATTCCCGGTGTCGAAGATCTCGAGCTCGGGTCGGACGCCCAGCGTCTGGATCTTCTTCGAGCCTTCGCGCAGCATATCGGGAGTGGACACGTAGACGTTCGAACCGTCCCCGAAGTTCAGCGATCCACAGTCGAGGGTGCAGATTTCGGGGACCAGCTCTTCGACGTGTGGAAGACGCTCGAGGGCATTGACGAGATCGGTGCCGGGCATATGGGTGGTCGGATCCTGCGGGTCGATGACGAGGTCGCCGCCCATCCCGGCAGTGAGGTTGATGACGGGGTCGACATCCGAGGCGCGGATGAGCCGCACGACCTCCCGGTAGTGGGCGACCTCACGCGAACCCTGCTTGGTCTCGAGATCGCGGACATGGATGTGCACGACAGAGGCCCCGGCACGAGCGGCCGCGATCGCATCGCCGGCGATCTCGGCCGGTGTGACCGGCACGTGTTCGCTCTTGTTCGCCGTATCGCCGGCGCCGGTGACGGCGCAGGTGAGAATGACCTTGCGATTCATTATGACTCCTCATCAGGATTGGGTGTGAATATTGCGCGTTTGAGGTAATTGGAGAGCCGGCGTCGGAAGGTCGCGGCATCCATGATCCCGGTCAGCACCTTGACCCCGAGGCCGTCGAGCAGGGAGGTCAGCTCATCGGCCATCGCCCCGCTGTCACCGCGCCGGAACGCGCCCTCGGCCTGGCCGGCTTCGATCGTCGAACGCACGGTCTGCGACCAGCGATCGTAGTTTGCGGGGTAGTCGGAGGCGTGAGGATCCTCGAGGGCGAGCCTGCTCCATGTCTGGAGCCAGATCGACCACTCGCTGCGTGTGGTGCGTCCGATGGGTGACTGCAGCTCGAGCAGCCGTTGGAGTCTGCTGCGCGGGCTGCGGACCGCGTCGAGCCAAGCGATCTGACGGTCGAAGGCGAGCTTGACCGAGTAGTCGAGAGTGGCGTCGAAGAGCTCGGACTTGCCGTCGAAGTGATAGTGGATGCTCGCGCTCGACACGCCGGCGGCCTCGGCGATGTCCGCGATCCGCACGGTGTCGTAGCCGTGGCGGGCAAACAGGTCCCACGCGGTTTCGACGATGAGTCTGCGGGGCGAGGAATCCAGGGAAGCACCCGCACGCTGTCGGGATTCCGGACGCAGGTTCGCGGGTGTCACCGACACCTCTGACTCGTCGCCGAGGAGCCACCTGACCGTGGCCCCCGTCGCGGTGGCCAGACCCAGCAGCTCCTCGGCGGCGAACCTGCGGCGGCCGGACAGGGACTTCGAGAGCTTCGTCTCGTCGATCCCGATGTTCGCGGCCACCTGCCGCTGGGAGAGTCCGCTGCCGCGCAGGGCCTGTCTGGCACGCTGCGCCGTGAGCTCGGCTCTGGTGCTGTCCGTCATGGCGTCCAATCTATCCCTTATATGCGCGTATCGCAAATAAGATTGATTGTTAATCAATAGTTGCGAGTGGCTCCGACCGGCCGGTTCCCCGACAGAGGCGAATGCAGCGGTGGGGTGGTGGGGACACCTGCTGCGGATTTCGTCGTCACCGACTCCCGGTCGAGCGGATATTCTCGAAGGGTTGAACCATCCGCCATTCGTTCCACACCGGAGGGACCCATGAACGACGATCTCCATTCCCGCATGCACGTCGTCTCGGACGAGACCCGCAACTTGGTCAACCTCGTCCTCGACTACTCACGCCGACGCACCTTGGCCGTTGACACCCCGCTCGACCACCCGACGACGGAATCCGAGCTCAAGCGCTTGGCGGGTCCGACCATCACCGAGGAGGGCGTCGGCTCGTCGCGTGCCCTGGCGATCTTCGAACACATCTTCGCCCCCGCCTGCATCACCACGGACCACCCGAAGTACCTGTCCTTCATCCCGAGCGCGCCGACGAAGGCCGCAGTGGCCTTCGACCTGGTGGTCTCGGCCAGCGCGCTCTATGGAGGCTCCTGGCTCGAGGGTGCGGGCGTCGTCCATGCTGAGAACGAAGTCCTGGCCTGGCTGGCCGGAGAATTCGGACTGCCGACAGACGCCGGCGGTGTCTTCGTCCAGGGCGGGACGGTCGGCAACCTCTCCGCCCTGGTCGCGGCCCGGAACGCCCAGAAGGCGAAGCTCGGGGACGCGAAGCCGGGTCGCTGGGTCATCGTGTGCAGCGCCGAAGCCCACTCGTCGGTCGCCTCGGCGGCTGAAGTGATGGATGTCGATGTTGCGCCCGTGCCCACCGGCGACGACGGGATTCTGCGCCCCGACGGCGTTCGTGCGGCTCTGGACGAGCACGGTGAGGCCGTCATCGCGGTCGTTGCGACCTCGGGAACGACGAACTTCGGCACGATCGACGACATCGCCGGGATCGCAACGCTCAAGGAGGAGTACGACTTCTGGCTCCACATCGACGGCGCATACGGCCTGGCCGCGATGCTCTCACCGCTGGTCCGGCACAAGTTCGCCGGAGTCGAGTCCGCCGACTCGGTCATCGTCGATCCGCACAAGTGGCTCTTCGCGCCCTTCGACGCCTGCGCCCTCATCTATCGTGCCCCCACACTGGGGAGGCGAGCGCACACGCAGCGCGCAGAATACCTCGACACACTCACCGACTCCCAGGAGTGGAGCCCATCGGACTACGCCATCCAGCTCACGCGCCGGCCTCGGGGTCTTCCCCTGTGGTATTCGCTGGCCAGTTATGGGGCGGAGACCTACCGCGAGGCGATCGGGAACTCGATCGATCTGGCCATGCAGATCGGGACCGAGATCAAGAGACGGCCGAATCTGCGCTTGGTCCGCGAACCCGAGCTCTCGGTCGTCGTCTTCGAACGCGACGGCTGGGACCGCGAGGACTACCAGCAGTGGTCGGATCGCCTGCTCGAGGACCAGCGTGCCTTCGTCGTGCCCAGCTCCCACCAGGGCCGGCCCAATGCTCGATTCGCGATCGTCAACCCGCTCACGACCTTCGAGGACCTCGTCGACATTCTCGACACCATGGAGTGAGAGCGTCGGTTCTCGGCTGTTGTCGGATACGCGCCTGATCGGGGTGCGCGCCGGGCTGATCGGATACGCGCCGGCCTCATCGGGGTGCGCGGATCAGCTGTGCGGTTTCGGCCTGAGCTCGACGGTGAAGGCAGGCAGGAGGAGCTGTGTGATCGGTCCGATGCTCACCGCGTAGAGGGCCGTACCGAGGCCGAAGACTCCTCCGAGCAGCCAGCCCACGATGACGACACCGACCTCGATGAGCGTGCGGACCAGCCGGATCGACCGCCCGGTCACCCGCGACAGCCCCGTCATCAGTCCGTCGCGGGGGCCGGGCCCGAACTGCGAACCGATGTACATCGCCGAGGCGGCTCCGTTGAGCATGATGCCGCCGAGGAGGAGCGCGATGTTCCACCACAGTTCCTCGGGCCGAGGCAGGAACAGTCGGGTGAGATCGAGGAACGGGCCGATGAGCAGGGCGTTGAGGACGGTCCCGAGTCCGGGCTGCTGCCTCAGCGGTATCCAGATGAGCAGGACGAGGAGCGAGGTGATCGTGACGATGGTGCCGAAGGTCAGCGGCAGGTGCTTGATGATGCCCGAGTGGAGAACGTCCCAGGGCATCATGCCCAGTCCCGAGGTCACGAGCATCGCCATCGATGCGCCGAAGAGGTAGAGGCCGAGGATCAGCTGCGGCAGCCGCCGGGGGAGGCGACCGCTCTTGAGCTGCTGGATCGGACCGATATTCGCGAGTTCGCGCTTCGGTGCTGGTGTCGATGACATCGTTGGACTTTCGGTTCGTGCGGGCTGATCTCACCATCATGTCTCGAACTGGCCTTGTATTAAAGAGCCAATTGGAAGAAAGTGGTCGTTATGAGCACAGCCCTGAACTCGACGGTGATGAGCGGGACCAGACTGGCGGGCGTCATCGGCACTGGCCCCTGGCCCGGTCCCGCCTACGAGTCCCTGACGACCGCGATGTCGCGTGCCATCGCCGACGGGCGCATCCCGGTCGGCGTTCGTCTGCCCAGCGAAAGGGAGGTCGCCTCTGCCACCGGCCTGTCCCGGACCACGACCACTCGGGCGTTCTCGAAGCTGCGCGAGCAGGGCTTCGTCCTCACCCGACGCGGTTCGGGCAGCGTGGTCCGACTGCCGGAGGTTCCCGGCGGCCGCATCGACCATCTGCTGACGCCTGCGGATGCGGACGAGACCGAGATCGACCTCACCTGCACCGCCTCAACGGCACCTCCCCGGCTGCTGGGTGCCTACGATCGCGCGGTCGCGAAGGTCCACGCCTATCTGCCGGGCACCGGCTACTACCCATCGGGCCTGCCGGTGCTCAAAGAACTCATCGCCGAACGCTACACTGCTCGCGGCGTCCGAACCGATCCGGACCAGATCCTCATCACCTCGGGTGCCTTCGGCGCTGTGGCCATTGCCGTGCGGGCACTCATCGAGGGACGCGGGCGCGTCCCACTCATCGAGGGACGCGGGCGCGTTCTCGTCGAGAGCCCGACCTATCCGAATGCGATCGCGACCCTCGAAGGCGCGGGGGCCTCACTGATTTCCTACCCCCTCGAGCTCGACGACCACGGCCACCACTGGGACATCGAGACCATGGGGCACATCGCCGCTCAGGCCCACGCGCGCTCGGCCTATCTCATCCCCGACTTCCACAATCCCACGGGGGCCCTCCTGCCCGAGGAGCAGAGGCCCGAACTCGGTGCCATGCTCAGACGCAACCGTGTGGTGGCGATCTTCGACGAGTCCCTGGCCGAACTCGGTCTCGACGGCGACCCCACACCGACACCGATGGCGGCCTTCGTGCCCGATTCGATCACAGTGGGAAGCACGAGCAAGATCTTCTGGGGAGGGCTCCGCGTCGGGTGGATGCGGATTCCGAGTCATCGCATCGACCAGGTGGCGGCGACGAGGCTGTGCTTGGACCTCGGTGCTCCGGTTCTCGAGCAGCTCGTCGCCGTCGAGCTCATGCATGAGCACGACATGATCGTCGGCGAGTATCGGACGAGGCTGCGGGCGGCCAGGGACAGCCTTGCCCAGCAGGTGCGCACCCATCTCCCGTCGTGGCAGGTCGACGTGCCACGGGGCGGAATGGCCCTGTGGTGCCGACTGCCCGAGGACCGTTCGGCGGCCCTGGCCATCGCTGCGCGGCGGCACGGGCTCAGCCTGGTCTCGGGCCCCAACTTCGCCCCTGCCGGGGGACTGGACCGGTGGATCCGCCTGCCCTACACGGTCCCCGAGGCGCAAATGGACGAGGTCGGGCCCCGCCTGGCCGCGGCCTGGGATGAGGCCCTGAGCTTCAGCGGTCGGATCCCGCCCGGACGCGCACGAATCGTCGCCTGATCAGGTCTGAGTACCATGAGGATATGGATGCACGTGAGGGACTCAACCACGACGGACAGTACTCGACGGCGTCGACCGCGGAGGAATTCAGGCTCAACATCGCCGAGGTGCAGCGACGCATCGCCTCGGCGGCTGCGCGAGCGGGCCGGGACCCCGGCGAGATCGAACTGCTGCCCGTGAGCAAGACCGTGGCCCAGGAGCGGATCCGCGAAGCGGTTGCCGCCGGCTGTCACAGGCTGGGCGAGAACAAGGTGCAGGAGGCCTTCCGGAAGTCGGATGAGATGTCCGATCTCGACATCGAGTGGGCGGTGATCGGTCATCTGCAGTCGAACAAGGCCCGCGACGTTGCGAAGTTCGCCTCCGAGTTCCAAGCCCTCGACCGTCTCAAGGTGGCGGCCGCGCTCGAGCGGCGGCTGGAAGCGGAAGGACGCGAGCTCGACGTCTACGTGCAGGTCAACACCTCCGGTGAGGATTCCAAGTTCGGAATGCCGCCGGAAGAGCTGCCCGACTTCCTCAGGCGGCTCCCGCAGTTCTCGAGGCTGAACGTGCGGGGCCTGATGACCCTCGCGGTGTTCTCCTCCGACATCGAACGCGTCCGCACCTGCTTCCAGCGCCTGCGGACACTGCGTGACCGGGCACGCGAGGCCGATCCGGACCTCGTGGGCGCAGGGCGCCTGTCGATGGGCATGTCCGGTGACTTCGAGGTCGCCGTAGAGGAAGGCGCCGACTGTGTGCGCGTGGGTCAGGCCATCTTCGGCAGGAGAGCACTGCCCGACAGCTACTATTGGCCGGAGAACGACTGAGCGACGGCCCCACACAGCGATGTCCGAAAACCGCTGGCAATGCAGCGTGGCCGGGCGCAGAATGGTCGTATGCTCACTACGGATCAGTGTTACCAGGCGGTGGCGGGGCGTGACAGACGGTTCGACGGAATGTTCTTCACCGCGGTGCACTCGACAGGCATCTTCTGCCGGCCCTCGTGCCCGGCCAGGACTCCTCTGCGCAAGAACGTCGATTTCTACCGGACTGCGGCCGCGGCGGCGGAGGCAGGATTCCGGGCCTGCAAGAGGTGCCGGCCCGATGCCAGCCCGAACTCTCCGGAGTGGGACATCCGGGCCGACGTCACCGCGCGGGCGGTGAGGCTCATCCGCGACGGCCTCGTCGACCGCGAGGGGATCCCGGGTCTCGCCTCGGCGCTGGGATACAGTCCACGACAGCTGGGACGGGTGTTGCGGGCCGAACTGGGGGTGAGCCCGCTCGCGATCGCCCGCACGGAACGCGTGCGCACCGCTCGCACCCTCGTCGAATCGACGACCATGAGCATGAGTGAGATCGCCTTCGCCGCAGGTTTCTCGAGCATCCGCCAGTTCAACGAGTCCTTCCGCGACGTCTATGAGTCGAGTCCGAGACACCTGCGCACCGGCCGCATCTCTGCCAACACCACTGACAGCATCGTCGTCCGCCTGGCCTATCGTCCTCCTCTCGACCTGTCCCACCTGTTCGCCTATCTCGGCGTTCGCGCGATCTCCGGCGTCGAAGACGTCGGAGCCGCTCACTACACGCGCTCACTGCGCCTGGCCCACGGGCCGGCCGTCGTCTCCCTCACGCCGGGGCCCGGGGACTTCATCGAATGCAGACTCCGGCTGGCCGATACCCGTGACCTGGGCAGTGCGGTGTCCCGATCCCGACGAATCCTCGATCTCGACGCGGATCCAGTCGCCGTGAACTCGACCCTCACGGCGGCGGGGCTGTCGACACTGACCGACAGTTTCCCCGGCATCCGCTCGCCCGGAACCGGCGACCCCGTCGAACTGGCGATCCGCACCGTCCTGGGACAGCAGATCTCGGTCAGTGCGGCACGCACGCACCTGAACCGGCTCGTGGACGGGTTCGGCGAGGAGCTGCCCGCGCAGCTGCGGGTCGGCTCCGTCGACCGAGTCTTTCCCACGGCAGCCGCAATCGCAGACGTGCCCGAGGCGGACTGGTCACTGCCGACCCGCAGGATCGAGACCATCCGCTCCGTGGCGACGCGGCTCGCGGAGGGTTCGATCGATCTCGGTCCCGGCGGCGACAGGCAGGCCGCCGGCGAAGCCCTGCTCGCCATCGCCGGGATCGGGCCATGGAGCCTCGGGTACATACGGATGCGGGCACTCGGAGATCCCGACATCCACCTCGGCTCGGATCTCGGAGTCGCAAAGGCGTTGCGGTCCCTCCACGGTTCGGGTGAGGGCAGCAACGACTGGTCGCGGCAGCTGGAACACTGCCGACCGTGGAGATCCTATGTCACACACCTGCTGTGGGCCCATCATGCCCGGACACGCCACCGGCGCCAGCAGGACCGAGCGCAAACTCAGACGCACGAAGGACACAACGAGACACGGAGAACACCATGCCCTTGACATCGATCCGGCCGACAGCGGCCGCGCTGAGGCACACGAGCATCGACTCGGCCCTCGGGAAGATCCTGCTGACCTCCGACGGTGAACACCTGAGCGGGTTGTACCTCGACGACTTCGACCACATCCTCGACCGGTTGGCGACCAGGACCGGAGTCGAGACGGTCGCCGACGACGGATTGGATCTGTTCGCGACAGCGGGGGAGCAGATCGCCGAGTACTTCGCGGGCACCCGTCGGACCTTCGATCTCCCCTTGGCTCCGCATGGAACCGACTTCCAGCGGCAGGTATGGCAGGCACTGACGACGATTCCCTATGGCGCTACCGCCGGATACGCCGAACTCGCTGCCTGGATCGACCGACCGACAGCGGCACGGGCGGTGGGCGCGGCCAACGGCAGGAATCCGATCAGCATCATCGTCCCCTGCCACCGTGTGATCGGGGCCGATGGGGCACTGACCGGCTATGCCTGGGGAGAGGAGAAGAAGCGCTTCCTGCTCGACCTCGAGGCCGACACGGCAAAGGGCCCGAACTCAGAAGACTGAGTCCGGGCCCTTCAGGCGGTGGAGGTAAGGGGATTCGAACCCCTGACCTTCTCCATGCCATGGAGACGCGCTACCAACTGCGCCATACCCCCGCGTGCTGAAACAATATTACCCAGATGCACTCGTGACGACAAATCGGCAGACAGTGACCCTGACCACAGTCGGGACCCACGCGCGTGAGCGGGCTCGGGACCCACGCGCGTGAAGCCGACAACGGCCGGGGCCGGGGACGGTCCCGGCCGTTGTCGGCGGTTGGGCCCGATGCCATCAGATCATCGGCCGCACGCGGTAGAGGTACTTCGCGACGTCGCGGTTGCGCTGCTCCTGCACCCACTCGTCGCGTGCAAGCTCGCGCAGCTTCGCCCTGCGGCGTCTCTGTGCGGAGAACCGTCGGTCTTCGGCGGTGACCGCGGGGCGGCGGGCCCACCGGACGAGCCGCAGTCCGGCGGACAGGGCCACTCGCCGTGGATATGTGAATGGAAATGTTGCGGACAAAGCGATTCCTCAATGTTTTCAGGCAGGGAGTATCCCCGAATGTCGATATGACGAAATGATCGATATCAAAGAGCGTTGCGACGACTCGATGATTCGAATGAATGTGGCTTTCCGGAAATGAACTCAAACATTCTTGCGACCGGCCGCTTCCGACTGTGGATGGGTCAATGCAGCGGAGGCGCCGAGGCGCGGACAGAACGGGTTGAGCGACTCATGACGTGGAGAGCCAGCGGTGGACGTGAACCAACACGTACCTAGGTGAACGACGTTGTCCTACGCGAGAGGCCGATCACGTGCCGATGAGCGCCAGCAGAGGCGTCAGAGCAGCAGGTGGCCTATGCGACCGTGCGGAAGAAACGTACCGGCGTTCAGTCGACCGGTGGAGAAAGACGAAAGATACGGCTGGGATTCAGCCGGCGAGTCCTTGTCCGCCAATCAAGCAGGCAGTGGTGTTCCCGGCCCAGCGGTGCTGGAAGTACGGAGTTGCGATAAGTTTCATCATCATTGCTGCGCTCCTTTCTTGGTCGTGGATCTCGTTCGAGCGGCGTCAGCGCTCGTCATTCATTGGTGCAATTCCTGGGGTTTATGCGAATCCGTAATTGCACTGTCGAATTTATCACACAATACGAATTCCATGTGAGTTCTGCTCAATCTTTTTGAACTTTATGACGAATGACGTCTGTCTCCGGTGACGGCATGCGCACCTCATCCGGGTGGCTCCCGCGTCGGCGTCCGGTTCGCTGCGCGACCAAGTCGAGGAATATCGCCGTGCCGACGTAGAATCTTCCCAGACTCGCGACTCTTTGGGGGAAGACAATGTCACAGGAACCTGCCACCGCTCGACGACTGGTCGTCGGATACATCGCCACCGACCGTGGCCGCGATGCCATCGCTCTCGCCATCTCCCTTGCCCGCTCGGCGGGCATCGAACTCGTCGTGACAATCGTGCGCCCGGAGGCATCGACCTTCACCGCGGGCAACTCGATTCCTCAGGACGGCAGCGGAATCGTCTCTCAGCAGCTCGACGACTGGCTCGACGAAGCACTGGCTCTCGTGCCCGAGGACGTATCTGCCCGAGGTGTCATCCACACCTCGTCGAACGAATCCAAGGGACTGATGGAGGTTGCTGAGGCCGAAGGTGCCATCGGCATCGTCGTCGGTGCCCGTGCCACGACGCTGATGCGCCAATTCAGGATCGGCACCGTCGCCACCTCTCTGTTGCACTCGGCGAAGGTTCCGGTCGTTCTGGCTCCGTCCGGAAACTCGGACATCGGGCCCGTCTCCCGGATCACGACGCTCTTCGGTGCCCGACCCGGCGCTGCAGCCCTCATCGGAGCCGCCGTCCGGTCCGCTGCGGCTCTCGACGTCGACCTTCGCCTGCTCTCGCTGATCGAGAACGACGGCCTTCGCGAGGATGATGTCGCGGAGATCACGGAGTTCGCCGAGGAGTACGGGGGAGCGGTGCTCGCCGCGCGCGCCGCAGACATGTTCGCCTCCGGCCGTGCCCGTGTGAAGTCCCAGGCCGGAGCCGACATCGAGGAGGCCGCCGCCAATGTCGACTTCAAGCCCGGCGAGATCGCTTTCATCGGCTCCAGCCGCCTCGGACGAGGCGGGCGGGTCTTCATCGGTGCCCGCGCCAGGCGTCTGCTGCGGGTCCTCCCGGTGCCCGTCGTCGTTGTGCCGCGCCGTGCCGTCGGCACCGTACCGAGACAGTGAGCGCCTCGGATGCCGTACGCATCGAGTTCGACGTCGACGGTCACCGGACCGCGGCTTGGCTGCACTCCTCACCGTCGACTCCCGTGGGCGTCCGCCCGCTCCTCATGGTTCACGGCTTTCGCGGCGACCACCATGGGATGGACCGGATCGCGGGAGCGATCCGAGATCGCGAGGTCATCGTGCCCGACCTGCCGGGATTCGGCGCGAGCTCTCCGCTGCCGCAGGGCCTGAGCCTCGAGCGCTACTGCGATCACCTGACCGGCATCGTCGCCGAGGTGATCCGACGTCGACAGCTCGCGCCGATCGTTCTGGGGCACTCGTTCGGGTCGATACTCGTCTCACACATGGCCGCCGGACGACCGGACACCGCCCCCGAGCTCATCCTCATCAACCCGATCACATCACCGGCGCTCGAGGGACCGGCGAAATTCCTCACGGCTCTCACCCGCTTCTACTACGGGCTCGGAGCCCGCCTGCCGGAGTCGATCGGACACCAGCTCCTGGCCAATCCGATGATCGTGCGGGCGATGAGCGAGGTCATGGCCACGAGCAGAGACCGCGGACTGCGCCGCTATATCCATGACCAGCATGCGAAACATTTCTCCACATTCAGCGACCGAACCTCGTTGGCCCAGGCATTCGACGTCTCGGTCGCACACACCGTCACCGAGGTGGCCGAGCAGCTGACGATGCCGACCCTCGTCATCGCCGGCGACAAGGATGCCATCGCCCCGATCGGAGCCACCCGAGGATTCGTCTCGGAACTGCCGGATGCGAGCTTGATCGAACTGGAAGGTGTGGGGCACCTGGTCCACTATGAACGTCCCGACGAAGCCGCCTCGGCGATCATGGGATTCTGTCGGAACGTCGACTGACCCAAGGGATCTGGGTCGCCACGACCACACGACTGAGGGCCGATGCGAATCAACGCATCGGCCCTCAGTCGTGTGGTCGTAAGGTCTCAGGCCTTACGGTCGACGACCCAGTGGTAGACCATGGGGATGAGGAAGGCGAAGCACGAGGCGAGCAGCCCGGCCCAGAAGAGCCAGAACTGCGTGCCAGAAGCGCCGAAGAAGCCTGCGCCGAAGAGATAGAGCCCGAAGACGAAGAGGGCAAACGAAAGAACGAAGACGATGACGTCAGCCGGCGATGCTGAGTTCCGTGTTCTCTTCGTAGTGGCGATATTGGACATGTTCTCCTCCGACGGTCAATGGGGTGCAGTCTGACACACTGCACTTAAGTCTACATGTCGTAGAGAAGTTTCCGGTGCGAACGGTCCTTCGCGTCGTCATGGCCTCCGGTCAGTCACGCTGCGAACTCTTCTCCGGAACCAACCACCCCAGAAGCGCCGAGACGACGGAGACGATGATCGCGGCGAAGATGGCGGAGAAGAAGAACGTGTCGATGGTGAACTCGAACGGGGTGAAGCCGGACAGCCAGCTGGTCAGGGCCAGAATGATCGCGTTGATGACGATCGAGAACAGGCCCAGCGTCAGGCACGTGATCGGTGCGGAGACGAAGCTGAGGATCGGCTTGATGAACGCGTTCGCCAAACCGAAGATCAGCCCGATCACGAGGTAGGAGATGATCATGGCGGGGATCGGCCCGGTCTGCTCTTCGACGACGCTGTTCCCTGCGATGGCGACGCCGGGCAGTATCCAAGCCGCAACCCAGATCGCACATGCGTTGACGACTACTCGAGAGAGGAAGTTCATGCTGGTATCTTCCCATCCTCGTCTGCATTCTTACTGAGTCGACGGTGGGAATGAGGTCCGTACCGGTGATCGCCGAGCCCAGCGAAGCAGGGGGTCGCGTCCGACCGTCGGGGAGCGATGGTGAGCAAGCTCAACTGCTTCACCCTCGTCCGCCCGCCCCGATCCCGGTAGCCTGGGAGGAGCGCCGAAAGGCACAGACAGCGACAGCAGAGTGCATCTACCGAGTGATTTGATCCAGGTCACCACGGCGGCACGGATCCCCATCACGGTGATGGGGAGGAACTGGATTGGTATGCCAAGCAACGAAACCCGCACCCGCCCCGATGAGACTGCAGCACCGAAGCTGCTGAAAGTCGTGGGCCGCAGCTATTTTCCGATCGCGTTCATGGCCCGTCTGCCCTATGCCATGGTCGTCATCGGGGTCCTGACTCTCGTCGTCGCCGGCAGAGGTTCCCTGAGCCTGGGCGGAATCAACTCGGCGATGGTCGGCCTCGGAACGGCGATCTTCGGTTCCTTCATCGGCGCCGCCGCCGACCGTTGGGGGCAGCGGCCCGTGCTGCTGACCGTCGGCCTGCTCAACAGCCTCGCGCTGGTGTTCATGGCGTGGGTCGTCTACAGCCCACTGTCCGATGCCGTGGTGCTCATCGCCGCCTTCGCCATCGGCGCCACTGCACCGCAGGCGGCACCGATGTCGCGTTCGCGACTCGTCGAGATCATCATGACCAAGCTCGCCGGCCCCGGCCAGCAGAAGACCCTCAACGGAACCATGGCCTACGAGTCCGCGGCCGATGAGGTCGTCTTCGTCTTCGGCCCCTTCATCGTCGGCCTCCTCGCCACGGCCTTCCACCCCGTCGCACCGATCATCGGCGCCGTCATCATGACACTCGTCTTCATCTCCTCATTCGCCCTCCACCCCACCGGTCGGGCGCATGTGGGCACATCGTCCCAGCCGCGCGTTCAGGCTCCGGCGAAGGAGCTGTTCACCTTCGGCGTCTTCGTCGTCGTCCTCGGCGTCTTCGGCATCGGCCTCGTCTTCGGATCGACGCTGACGGCGCTGACCTCGCTGACGAACGACCTCGGACGCCCCGAGGAAGCCGGCCTCATCTACGGCATCATGGGCATCGGCTCGGCGGTCCTCGCGATCACCGTTGCGCTCTTCTCGCCGCGTTTTGCGCTGTGGGCACGGCTGCTGTCCTTCGCTCCGCTGATGCTCATCGGCGCCGTCATCATGTCGACCTCGACCTCCATGGTCACCGTCGTCATCGCACTCCTGCTCATGGGGTGCGCGGTCGGACCGACACTGGTGACGCTGTTCAGCCTCGCCGCCGAGCGCAGCCCGCTCGGTCGTTCGGCCACCGTCATGTCCATGGCCGGGTCCGCAATCATCGTCGGCCAATCGGTGGCTTCGGCGGTCAACGGAGTCCTCGCCGAGGAGGCCGGAACAGCCGCCGCGATGACCGTGCCCATAGCGGCCTCCTCGCTCGTCCTCGTCGCGGGCCTGCTCAACCTCGGCGTCGGGAAGAACGCCCGGAAAAGAGACCTGGTTCACTCGTAGTTTCCGCTTTCTGGGACGACGTGTCCCACCATTGTCAGCATGTGACCTGAACAATATCCGGGAGTAGCATTGCCGGTTGTTCACAGTGATTCGCGCACCACAGTGCGCGTTCGCTCGTCACAAGGGAAAGCAACAATCTATGTCATCCAGCACCTCGACCACCGAGGCCGCGCACAGCGATACCCGCTTCTTCGGGCACCCGCTCCCACTCATGCAGCTCTTCAGCCTCGAGCTGTGGGAGCGGTTCTCCTACTACGGCATGAACGGCATCCTCGCCATCTACCTGTACTTCCAGGTCACCGACGGCGGCCTGGGCATGCCTCAGCCGACCGCCATCGGCATCGTCGGCGCCTACGGCGGTGCGGTCTTCCTCGCCACCATCCTCGGCGCCTGGGTCGCCGACAGGGTTTTGGGCGCGGAGAGGATCCTCTTCTACTCGGCGATCATCATCATGATCGGCCACATCTGCCTGGCCCTCATCCCCGGCTTCGGCGGAGTCGCAGCCGGACTCATCCTCGTCGCACTCGGCTCCGGCGGCCTCAAGGCCAACGCCTCTGCCCTCGTCGGCGAGCTCTATGACGAGAAGGACCCGCGCCGGGACGCCGGGTTCACCCTCTTCTACATGGGCGTCAACATCGGTGCCTTCCTCGGGCCACTCGTCACCGGACTCCTGCAGAAGGAGATCGGCTTCCACTTCGGTTTCGGCGCCGCAGCCGTCGGTATGGCGCTGGGCCTGATCATCTACGCAACCGGCCGCAAGAACCTGCCGGACGAATCGCGGGGAGCGGTCAACCCGCTGCCGACGTCGAAGCTCTACCTGTTCCTGCTGGCCATCGTCGTCGCCGTCGTCCTCATCGTTGCACTGTGGATGACCGGCATCGTCAATCCCGACAACTTGGACTGGTGGATCGCAGGGATCTCGGCCGCAGCAGCGGCCTGCTACTTCATCGTCATGTGCGCCAGTCCGCAGACGAACGCCGATGAGCGCTCACGCGTGCTCGCGTTCATTCCCTTCTTCCTCACCTGCGTCGTGTTCTGGTCCCTGTATCAGCAGATCTTCGGGACCCTCACCGCGTATTCGGACACACAGATGAACCGAGTGATCTTCGGATGGCAGATGCCGATCAACTGGCTTCAGCTCATCCCGCCGATCTTCGTCATCGCCTTCGCCCCGGTCTTCTCGGCCATCTGGTTCAAGCTGGGTACTCGTCAGATCTCGACTCCGGTCAAGGCCGGACTCTCGCTCATCCTCATCGGCATCGCTTTCCTGCTCTTCCTCCCGTTCGCGAATTCAGGAGAGCATGAGACCCCGCTGCTGTGGGTCGCCTTCATCCTGCTGCTGTTCGTCTTCGCCGAACTGCTCATCTCACCGATTGGCCTGTCCTTCTCCTCGAAGGTGGCTCCGAAGGTGTTCCAGTCGCAGATGATCGCCGTGTTCTTCCTCGCCTCGGGCGTGGGTACGGCGCTGTCCGGTGTGCTGGGCGGATACTACTCCGCCGAGAACCAGACGCCGTATTGGACATCGGTCGGAGCGGCCTCGATCATTCTCGGGCTGCTCGCCCTGACCTTGACCAAACCGATGCTGAAGGCACTGCGCGGAATCCGCTGACGCCTCGGCAGCTGGTTCCCGACTCGACGGAGCTCGACACGCCCTTGCTCACGCTGTGTGGGCAAGGGCGTTCGCCCTGTGTGGGGCAGCGCCGGCAGCTTCTCACACCCCGATGAAGATCGGCAGCGCTTCGGGGTGGTGGGCATGGACGATCGTGAGGAAGACGAGAGCGTCGAAGAGCAGATGCACGGTCACTGTGTAGGGCAGCGACTTCGTGCGGGTGAAGATATAAGCCTGCACGAGCGCGAACGGGATCGTCAGCACCGGACCGATCGACCGGTAGCCGAGTTCCCACAGGAAGGACACGAAGATCACGCTGGTGAACACATTCGCCGTCCAGAAGGCGAAGTGCTTGCGCAGCAGCGCGAATACCGTGCAGATGAAGAACAGCTCGTCCCAGATGCCGACGGCGTTGACGCCGAAGAACAGTCGGATGATCTCCGACCAGCTCTCGAGCGGAGGCCAATTGAGATAGACACCGGTGCGCATGAAGTACTGGGGGAGGACCAGCCAGGCCACGACGACGACGAACAGCAGCCACGCCCATTCCAGACGCGACCACCTCTGCCCGCGTCGCAGCGGGAAGACGATCGTCCGATCCTTCAACCCGTACCGGGTGATCAGCCAGGGCCCGATGACCACCGCGGACAGGACGACGCCCATGCGCGCGATATTGGACCATGATATGTCGGCCTCCACAGAGATCGCGGAGATGAGCCCCAGACAGCCGGCGATGATGGTGAGGTCCCGTGCGAACTCCCGGTCGGCGATCCATGCGATGATGAGCGAGAGAACCATCGGCACGTACCCGAGGCTCCTGACCTCGGGAAACGAGGTTCCGAGGGCGAAGAGGCCGAACGCGGACAGCGCCAGCAGCGATGCCGCCAGCCCTGGCCGGGAGAAGAGGTCGAATCGTCGGGGGCCGGGCTCGTGCCGTATGCGCGTGTCCACGATTCACACCCTAAAGCACCACAGTCCGAACACGGTCGCCTGAACCGGCGGCGGATCGTAGGATCTGGGGCAGACGAAAGGACATCAGTGGAACCCGAGGAATACTGCGATCGCCTCATCGCCTCAATCCCGAATCGCACCGTGGAGACGGTTCCCGTCGCTGCGGCCCTCGGGAGGACCGCCGCCGAAGACGTGATCGCCGAAACGCCGATCCCCGCCTTCGCCACCTCGGCGATGGACGGCTTCGCCCTCGACGAATCCGCTCTGCACCGGGCCCGGGACGGCGCCGAGGTGGTCGTGAGCGGAGATATCCCCGCCGGAAGCGTGCCGATGGCCACCACGCCCGGCACAGCGGTGCGAGTCATGACCGGGGCACAGGTTCCCACCTCCGCCGAGGTGGTCGTCCCTGTCGAAATCACCGACGCACCCCGCACCGGTCCGGCCCCGAACCGCATCCTCGTCTCCTCCCTGCCCAGCCCACAGCGGCCCGGCTGGAACATCAGGGCAGTGGGAGAGGACACGCGGGAAGGCGAAGCCGTCATCTTCGCCGGAGACACGATCGGCCCAGCCGGAGTGGGTACGCTGGCGATGCTGGGGTTGGCGAGCGTGAGGGTCGAACGAGCGCTGACCATCGGACTCATCGTCACCGGCGACGAGTTGAGCTGCGATCCGACCGGCACGGACGACCGCATCGGCCTCAGCGGCCCGGACCGGCTTGGCGAGCCCGAGCAGCCATTCGTCCACAACTCGAATCTGCCCATGCTCGGCTCCGCGATCGCGAATCTCGGTGCGGTGCCCGTCGAACGCAGCTGCGGGGACGATCCCGGGGCCTTCTTGACGATTCTCAAGGAGCTCCAGGGCCAAGTCGATCTCATCATCACCACCGGCGGCATCAGCGCGGGAGCCTTCGAAGTCGTGCGGCAGGCACTCGAGGGCGAGCACTCGACCTTCCTGCGCCTCGCGCAGCGTCCCGGCGGACCGCAGGGCCACGGCCGGTTCGGCACCACCGCGCTGCTGCACTTTCCCGGCACACCGACGGGGGCGCTCCTGTCCTTCCACCTCTTCGGGCGATCTCTGATCGAGGCCCGTCCTCTGCGTGCACGGTGGCGCACAGCCGTGTTCGCCGGTGACGAGGTCATCGGTCACGAGAAGGCGATGAGCCTCGTCCCGGGACGCTTCACCGCAGACGGAGACGTCGAGGCGGCGACGCGGTCACGACTGCGTGACTTCGCGGGAGCCGACGTCATCATCCGTCTTCCTCGTCATCCGCAGGTCATTCGTCGAGGCGATGCCATCGCCGTCCTCGACTGCCGATGACGACTAGACTGAGGCACATGTCAGGACATGCTCTTCGCCCCGCGGACACGGCCCGCTATGCGCGCCAGATCCGCCTCAACGGTTTCGGCCCGCAGTCCCAGGCCGCACTCCTGAGATCCCACGTGCTCGTCATCGGGGCCGGCGGGCTCGGGTCCCCGGTCCTGACCTATCTGGCGGCGGCCGGGGTCGGTCGGATCAGCATCCTCGATCCCGACACGGTCGAGCTGAGCAATCTGCACCGACAGTTCATCCATTCCGAAGCCAGCGTCGGTGCGAGGAAGGTCGACTCCGCGAAGGACTCGATCACCGAACTCAATTCGAGCCTCGACATCGTCACCTACCCGATGCTGCTGACACCGGACAATGCGCTCGAGCTCGTCGGAACCGCTGACGTCGTCATCGACGGCAGTGACAACTTCGCGACCAGATACCTGGCCAACGACGCCTGCGAAATCCTCGACAAACCCCTCGTCTGGGGGACCATCCTCGGCTTCGATGGGCAGGTGGCGGTCTTCGACACCACACGCGGGGCGACACTGCGCGACCTCTACCCGGTCGTTCCCGCTCCGGGCTCGGTCCCGGACTGCGCCACGGCGGGTGTGCTCGGGGCACTGTGCGGCAGCATCGGCTCAGCCATGGCGATGGAGACGATCAAGGTCCTCACCGGCATCGGCACGCCACTGTACAACGCGGTCGCCATCCACAGCAGCCTGGAGACGAGCTGGGAGACGATCCCCGTGGGGCGGATCCCGGACCGGGAACCCGTCACGGACCTGGAGCCTGCCATGGAGCCCGAGGGTCGCCTCGGCGATGACGCTTCCGCGCGACCCGGGGCCGATGGCGGGGATCCGGCACCCACACTGACGTGGACGGACCTGGCCCCCGGCACTCACCTCATCGACATCAGGGAGACCGACGAGGTGAGTGCCGGCATGGTCTCCGGAGCAGAACACGTGCCCATGGACGAACTGATCGCCGACCCCGGCAGAATCGACGGGCATGGCGCGGTGGCGCTGTACTGCCGGTCGGGGGCACGCTCGGCCAGAGCATGTGCACAGCTGCGCGCCCTGGGACGGCAGGTCAGTTCGGTCTCCGGCGGATATCTCGCGTATCTGTCACTACCGCGCTGACGGGCTCACCCACGATCCGAGTCAGCACTGACGGGCTCACCCGCGATCCGCCTGTGAGTCTCAGCCGCCGGCGAAGGGTGGGAGCACGTCGACGGTGTCGCCCTCGTTCAAGGTCACGTCACGATCGGTGGTCGCGATGGCGTTGACGAGGAAACTCGACCGACCGAGGACGGTGCTCGCCTCCGTGCCGGCCCCCTCGTTCAGCGCTGTGACAAGATCCCCGAGGGTGGTGGCTGCGGTGCTGCATTCCCTGGTGCCGAAGGCCTCTCGTGCGGCAGCGAAGAAGCGGACTCTGATCTGCGGCACTTATCCTCCGATTGCGCTCATGGGTCGTTGGGGCTGTTCGAAGCTGTCGGAGTCCATGCCGTGTCCGGCGAGCTTGTTCCAATGCGCGCCCTTCCACAGGTTCGCGATCGCGTCGTCGCCGGCGCCATCGCGCATGGCGGTGAGCAGATCCACCTCCGTGTGCGAGAACAGGCAGGTGCGCACGCGCCCCTCCGCCGTCAGGCGGGTGCGGGTGCAGTCGGCACAGAACGGTCGCGTCACCGAGGCGATGATGCCGACATCGCCGATGATCGTCTCCGGCTCCTGTCTGTCTGCGACGAGGAACTTCTCCGCCGGTGCACCGTTGCGCGGGGCGGAATCCGGTGTGAGGACGAACTGGGGTTCGAGGAGGGCGAAGATGTCCGCCGCAGTGATCATGGTGCCGCGCTCCCAGGAATGGCCGGCGTCGAGTGGCATCTGCTCGATGAAGCGCAGCTTGAGGCCACGATCGATGCACCAGCGCAGCAGGTCGGGGGCCTGGTGGTCATTGACCCCGGGGAGGAGCACTGCATTGACCTTGACCGGGTCCAAACCGGCCGACTGTGCTCCTTCGATGCCTTCGAGGACGCGGGACAGGAACGGTCGTCGGGTGATCTCCCGGAAGGTCTCGTCGTCGACGGTGTCGAGGGAGACGTTGATGCGATCGAGCCCGGCATCACGCAGCGCCGCAGCACGCTTGTCGAGACCGATCGCGTTCGTCGTCAGCGCGATGTTGGGTCGCGGCTCGAGTCCGGCGACCCCGGCGATGATGTCGGCGACGTCCTTGCGGGTCAACGGCTCTCCACCGGTGAAGCGGACCTGGTCGACGCCGAACTTCTCGACGCCGATGCGCACGAAGCGGACGATCTCCTCGGCGGTCATCGCCGTATCGCGGGACATGAACTCCACACCCTCCTCGGGCATGCAGTAGCTGCACCTCAGATTGCAGAAATCGGTCAGCGAAATCCGCAGATCGCGGGCACGACGGTCGAAGGTGTCCAGGAGCGAATCCTCCTGATGCCCCGTGAATGTCTCGCCCGGATCCACGGTCGGAGTTCTCAGCACGGGTGTGGGCAGGCTGATTTTCCGCATTCTGCCATCCTCCTTGATCAACATCTTGGATATCATCGTCCCATGACTACCGCCATGATGCATCGTCAGCGTGTCTTCGAGACGATTTCTCCGCTCCTCGACACGCGGTCTGTGCCGATCGGCGAACTCCTCGACACACCGCGTCGGCTTGCGGCCAGTGTCGACTCACCGATCGACGTCCCCGGTTTCGACAACTCGAGCATGGACGGATATGCCGTGGCCGCCTCCACCCTACGCACTGCGGCGCAGAAGCAGGAGCAGGATCCGCAAGGGATCCACCAGACGGTCTATGGACCGATTCCGGTCCGCGGCAGAGTCGCCGCCGGCGCAATGGGCGCCGAGGCGGCAGCCGGCACCGCAGTCGAGATCATGACGGGAGCGCCACTGCCTGCAGGCACGGATACCGTCATCGCCATCGAAGCCACAGACCCAGCAGAGTTCGCAGCACCGGAGATCACCATCACTCTGCCGACCACAGAGTCGGGCCCGCAACCCGGCGCATTCGTCCGATCGCGCGGCAGCGACGTCGGGGCCGGGACCACGGTGCTGACGTCCGGTCTGATGCTGAGTCCGGCCCACCTCGGCATCGCCGCGGCCTGCGGCATCACGGAACTTCAGGTCCGGACTCTGCCGCGTGTGCTCGTCGTGAGCACCGGGGATGAGATCACAGCCGATGCGGCCGCCGGGATCCACGATGCCAACTCGGTGACTCTGGGGGCCGGCCTGCGGCGCCTGGGCGTCGACACGACGATCATCACGGTGCCCGATGACCCGCAGGCGCTGCTCGACGCGGTCCGCGCCGCCGACTGCGAGCTCGTCGTCTCCACCGGAGGCATCTCCAAGGGCGCGCACGAAGTCGTCAAACTCGCCGCCGACCTCGACCCGGAGTCGATGATGGTCTTCGAACCCATCGCCATGCAGCCGGGAGGACCGCAGGGCTGCGGACGACTGGCCGGAAGCGCGTGGGTGGCTCTGCCCGGCAACCCGGTCAGCGCCCTGATCAGCTTCGAGATGTTCATCCGTCCGGTTCTGCTGGGACTCGGCGTCGACGAAGAGCCCCGCGAGACCGAATACCACCGACTGCGCGGGGGATTCGACGAAGCACCGCCGAGCTCGAAGCTGCAGGTGCGGCGGGCCGTCCTGGCCGAGGAAGGTCTCGAGTTCGTCGGCGGATCACGTTCGCATCTGCTCCACAGCTACGCCCGGAGCACCCACCTGGTCTTCATCCCGCCCACGGATCCGGCCCCCGACGCGAACGATGTGCATACCGGGGAAGGCGATAAGCTGAAGACGTGGAAGATCACATGAACCTCTCGCACATCGACGACACCGGAACCGCCCAGATGGTCGACGTCGGCGACAAGGACGTGACCAAGCGTCGCGCCTCGGCCACAGCACTCATCACGACACGAGCCGAGGTCATCGATATGATCGCCGAGGCGGGCCTGCCCAAGGGTGATGCCCTGCCCGTGGCCCGCATCGCCGCCGTCATGGGCGCCAAGCGCACCAGCGACCTCATCCCGCTGTGCCATCCGCTGCCGCTGACGGGCATCGACGTCGACTTCGAACTGCTCGACGACGCGGTCCGCATCAACGGGGCGGTCAAGACTGTGTCGAAGACCGGGGTCGAGATGGAGGCGCTGACGGCCGTGTCCATCGCGGCCTTGACCATATTCGACATGATCAAGGCCGTCGACAATCAGGCGATCATCGGCGATATCAAGGTGGTCGGAAAGTCGGGCGGACGCAGCGGGGACTGGAGCCGGGACGCATGAACGTCATCCGCACCGACATCGTCGAGACCCCCATCAGCACGGCCAACCTCGAGACTGATGTCCTCACGCGCACCTGCGGCGCCGTCGTCAGCTTCTCCGGCGTCATCCGCGACCACGACGACGGACGCGGAGTCCAGCGCCTGACCTATGAGTCCCACCCGGTGGCGCCGGCCCAGATCGCCGAGGTGGCCGCCGAGATCGCGGCGAAGCACCCGGCCGTACGGCTGTCCGTCGTCCACCGCGTCGGGGGCCTCGAGATCGGCGACGTCGCCCTGGCCGCTGTCGTCGCCTCACCCCATCGTCGGGACTCCTTCGAAGCGTGCTCGGAGCTCGTCGACGAGGTCAAGGCCCGAGTCGCAATCTGGAAGCACCAGTTCTTCGCCGACGGCGACGACGAGTGGGTCGGAGCCCTCGAGTGAACCGGCTGCGCATCAACGATGCGGCCCGTTTCCTCGGTGTCAGCGATGACACCATCCGACGCTGGGTCCATGACGGCAGGCTCACCCAAGGCAAGGACTCGTCCAACCGCGCGGTCGTCGACGGTCGAGAGCTCGTGGCCCTGGCCCAGTCCGGGTCGGAGGCGCTCGAGGACCCGACCGGAGTCGTCAGCTCCGCGCGCAATCGGTTCACCGGCCTGGTCACCGATGTGGTCATCGACGGTGTGATGGCTCAGGTGAACCTCCAGTGCGGACCGTTCCGGGTGGTGTCATTGATGTCGGCCGAGGCCTGTTCGCAGCTCGAACTCGAACCGGGCAGCCTCGCCACGGCCTCGGTGAAGGCGACGATGGTCTCGATCGACACGGCCGCCGACCGCTGAGGTTCGCTCACACCGCTGGGTTCGCTGGCACCGCTCACACCGCTCGCGTTCGTATGTCGCAGGTGTCACGTACACCTGCGACACTTCACAATTTATTCCCGCAAATGTTGAAACAAACATCCAAAAACTCCTCATATGCGGGTTTAATGGATGGATGAAGTTTCTATCCGCAGCCTGCATCCTCGCCCTGCTCTCACTGACCGCCTGTTCCACAGGTTCCGATTCCGACTCAGAGTCGGGGAAGACGACACTGACCGTCTTCGCCGCGGCCTCACTGACGGACGTCTTCGCCGATGTCGCCGAGGAGTTCAACAGCACAGAACCGGATATCGAGGTGAAGTTCTCCTTCGCCGGATCCTCGGACCTCGTCGCCCAGATCTCCGAAGGAGCCCCCGCGGATGTCATCGCCACCGCCGACGAGGCGACCATGGACACTCTGGCCGGGGATGAGCTGCTGGCCGGTGCGCCCGAGATCTTCGCATCGAACACTCTCACTCTGGCCGTGCCCGAGGGCAACCCGGAGGACATCGAGACCTCGAACGACTTCACGGGCAAGGACCTCGTCGTCTGCGCCCCGCAGGTTCCGTGCGGGGCGGCCACGAACAAGTGGGCCAAGCAGAATCAAGTGAGTCTCGACCCCGTCAGCGAAGAGAACTCGGTCACCGACGTGCTCGGCAAGGTCAGCTCCGGTCAGGCCGATGCGGGCATCGTCTACGTCACAGACGTCGCCCGAGCCGACTCGGCGGTCGAACAGGTCGAACTCGACGGAGCCGAAAAGGTCGTCAACAGGTACCCGGCTGCCGCGGTCGGAGCGAGTGAGAACACGAAGGAAGCCGATGCGTTCATCCGATTCCTCAGATCCGAGAAGGCCGCGCGACTGCTCGAGGACGCCGGATTCTCCACACCCTGATAGGAACTGTGCCGACACTGACATGAGCCCCGCCGACACGATTGCCCCGAAATGACGCACCGCAGCCACTCCGCAGTCCCGACATGGGTCTGGATTCCCGCCGGGCTCGGCATCGCCTTCCTCCTCGTCCCCATCATCGGAATGATCACACGGATCGATCCCGGCCACCTCGGCGAGGTCATCATTGCCCCCGAGTCTCGTGTGGCGATGGGGATCTCGCTGCTGACATCCATCATCGCGGCTCTGGTCTGCGTGCTCATCGGATTCCCCCTGGGCCACCTGATGGCCACGCGCACCTTCCGTGGGCAGAAGGTCGTTCGAACCCTCATCCTGCTGCCCCTCGTCCTGCCGCCCGTGGTCAGCGGCCTCGCTCTGCTCTACACCTGGGGGCGGGCCGCGTTCCTCGGCTCACTGCTCACGGGCCTGGGCCTGGGCCTGGCCTATACGACGTCGGCGGTCGTCTTCGCGCAGATCTTCGTCTCACTGCCATTCATGGTCATGTCCGTCGAGACGGCGGTCTCCGCCCGTGGCCAGGACTTCGAGCTCGCGGCGGCCGAACTCGGCGCCACACCCAACCGCGTGTTCTTCCATATCACCCTCCCGCTTCTGCGTCAGGGCATCATGACCGGCGCGGTCCTCTGCTTCGCCCGCGCGCTGGGGGAGTTCGGGGCGACCCTGACGTTCGCCGGCTCGCTGTCGGGGGTGACCCGGACGATGCCGCTGCAGATCTATCTCGTCCGCGAATCCGATCCACAGTCGGCAATCGCCCTGTCCCTGCTGCTCATCGTCGTGGCGCTCGTCATCATCGTCCTCGCCTATCGTTCGCCCCATTCACCCAAGTTGCGCTCCCCAGGGGCGAAGGGCCCACAAGAGGGTGCCTCACGATTACGGGCACCACGGCCGACATCGTCGGCCGACACAACGGTCACAGACGTCTCGACGACCGTCGGGCCGAGCACGGGCGAGGCGAGCGCGTCGACGATTCGGCTCACCGCAGCTGTGCCCGAGCGCAGCCTCGGCGTCGACCTCACCGTTCCGGCCGGGTCGACGACGGCGCTGATCGGACGCAACGGTGCCGGGAAGTCGAGCCTGTTCCAGCTCATCACGGGCGCGATAGCCGCCGAATCCGGTGCCCTGCACATCGGCGATGACACGATCTTCGACCTCGCGGCCGATACGTGGCCACCTGTCCACGCTCGCGGCATCGTCCACCTGGCGCAGAATCCGCTCCTGTTCCCACACCTGAGTGTCATCGACAACGTGGCGTTCGGACTCCGGGCTCACGGGCACCGAGGCGATCAGGCGCGTACGATCGCCCAGGACATGCTCGACAGCCTCGGAGTCGGCGACTGCGCGCATCGTGGGCCCGGGGCCGTGTCCGGGGGGCAGGCGGCCAGGATCGCTCTGGCCCGGGCACTGGTCATCGACCCGAAGCTCCTGCTGCTCGACGAGCCGCTGGCAGCGCTCGATGTCGACGTCAAGATCGAGACCAGACGGGTGCTCGGGCACGTCCTCGCCGGTCGCAGCGCCGTCATCATCACCCATGACGTCGCCGACGTCACCGCTCTGGCCTCGACGCTGGTGCTCGTCGACTCCGGGGCGATCGCCTTCAAAGCACCGGTGGGAGACGTCGAGCAGAAGCTCCTCGCTGATGGTGCGAGCACACCGGGCCACGATTTCCTCGACAGCTTTTGCGCCGCGGACGGAGAAGGAATACTGTGCAGTCAGTCACATCGATCAGATTGAACGCGCGCGAAGGAGCACAAAGGCGTGGCAGAGCTTTCCTATTCCTCAGGTCCGTCGAACACACCGTTGCTGGGCCAGACGATCCCCGCACATATCAAGGCGACAGCGGATGCTCACGCGAGCGAACCCGCCCTCGTCGATCGTCATTCCGACCGTCGGTGGACCTACGCCGAGTTCGATCACGACACCGATGCTTTGGCGATCGGGCTGCTCGAACGCGGGGTGAAGAAGGGCGACCGAGTCGGGATCTGGGCCCAGAACGTCGCGGAATGGGCTCTGATCCAATATGCCACGGCGAAGATCGGCGCGATCCTCGTCAACGTCAACCCGGCCTATCGCAGCCACGAACTCGAGTACGTGGCGAAGCAGTCGGGCATGACCCTCCTCGTCTCCCAGATCTCGGCTCCTCCGCACTCGGACTACCATGGGATCGCGACCGAGGTTGCGGCGAAGGTGCCCGGGCTGGAACTCGTCTTCATCGACACGGTCCCGGCGGACATCCTCGGCGAAGTCTCGATCGGTGAACGTGAGTCCTTCGCCCATCTCATCGGGACAGGGCGAGAGCTTCTTGAGGATCGGAGTGCGAAGTACTCCGTGCGTCTGCAGCAGGTCATGGACGAGCTCTCGAGCGATGACCCGATCAACATCCAGTACACGTCCGGGACCACAGGCTTCCCCAAGGGAGTGACGCTCAGCCACCACAACATCCTCAACAACGGCTTCTTCATCGGCGAACTGCTCTCATATTCGTCGCGGGACGTCGTCGTCCTCCCTGTTCCCTACTACCACTGCTTCGGCATGGTCATCGGCAACCTCGCGGCACTGAGCCACGGCTCGACCATCGTCCTGCCCTCTCCGGGCTTCGACCCGCTGGCCAGTCTGCGCGCCGTGACCGAGGAGAGAGCGACATCACTCTACGGTGTGCCGACGATGTTCATCGCCGAACTCGAGCATCCGGAGTTCTCCGGATTCGATCTCAGCACCCTGCGCACCGGCGTCATGGCCGGGTCCCCGTGCCCGGTCAATGTGATGCGTCGTGTCATCGACGACATGAACATGGACGAGGTCGCCATCTGCTATGGCATGACCGAGACCGCTCCGGTCTCGACCATGACCCGCGTCGACGACACCCTCGAGGCGCGCACGCAGACGGTCGGTCGGGTCATGCCCCACCTCGAGGTCAAGATCGCCGACCCCGTTACCGGCCAGACAGTCCCGCGGGGGCAGAAGGGCGAACTGTGCACCCGAGGATACTCGGTCATGCTCGGCTACTGGGAGGAGCCGGAGAAAACCGCCGAGGCGATCGATGCGGCTCGTTGGATGCACACCGGTGACCTCGCGATCATGGACGACGAGGGATACGTCGACATCTCCGGGCGGATCAAGGACATGGTGATCCGGGGTGGCGAGAACGTCTACCCGCGTGAGATCGAGGAGTTCCTCTACCACCACCCGTCCATCCGGGACGTCCAGGTCGTCGGCGTCGCCGACGAGAAGTACGGCGAAGAGCTCATGGCCTGGGTGATCCTCAAGGACGGATTCGAGGCGCTCACCGCTGCAGAGGTCAAGGAGTTCTGCTCCGGTAAACTCGCCCACTTCAAGATTCCACGCTATGTCGAGGTCCGCGAATCCTTCCCGATGACGGTGTCGGGCAAGATCCGCAAGGTCGAGCTGCGCGACGAGGGGGAGAGGATCATCCAGACCGCGACCTCACCCTGAGACCCGATGACCTCGAAGGACTGCAGCCGACGACCGAAACAGGTCACAAGTCGGTTGCAGTTCTTTCTGGCAAGACGCCCCGTTTTTCATGTGAGAGCGTTGTTCACTAAGATGGAATCCCATGAGAGCTGAATCACAACCGTTGGTGTCCGTCACAGACGTCGAAAAGCACTTCGGTGATTTTCACGCCCTGAAGAACATCAACCTCACTATCCGTGAACGCGAAGTCGTCGTCGTCATCGGCCCCTCGGGCTCCGGAAAGTCGACCCTGTGCCGGACGATCAATCGCCTGGAGACCATCACCTCCGGTGAGATCACGATCGACGGCAAGGAGCTGCCCGCCGAAGGTGCGGCGCTGGCGCAGCTGCGTTCCGACGTCGGAATGGTCTTCCAGGCATTCAACCTCTTCGCCCACAAGACGATCCTGGAGAACGTCACCCTGGGCCCGATCAAGGTCCGCGGGCTCTCGAAGGCCGAAGCAGACACACAGGCGATGGCGCTGCTCGAACGCGTGGGAGTCGCTCCCCAGGCCGACAAATACCCGGCGCAGCTGTCCGGCGGACAGCAGCAGAGAGTCGCGATCGCCCGTGCTCTGGCGATGAAGCCGAAGGTCATGCTCTTCGACGAACCCACCTCGGCGCTGGATCCCGAAATGATCAACGAGGTCCTCGACGTCATGGTCGGCCTCGCCGAAGAGGGCATGACCATGGTCGTCGTCACCCACGAAATGGGCTTCGCTCGGAAAGCCGCTCACCGAGTCGTGTTCATGGCTGACGGTGAGATCGTCGAGGTCGCGGAGCCGGAGGAGTTCTTCAACAACCCGCAGACTCCGCGTGCGCAGGATTTCCTGTCCAAACTCCTCACCCACTGATCGATTCCGCAGAGTCTGCTCTCTGGCCCGCACCACCTCATCCCGCACCACCTCACTCACAAGGAGAAACGATGAAGAAGCTCAGACTGTCGGTAGCTGCTGTCGCGATCGGAATGCTCGCCCTCAGCGGCTGCGGCCAGGGCGGAACACCCGACGCCCCGGCCGATGGTGACGGTGCGAAGGCCGAGGCGCCCGAATATACGGTCAACGACAGTGCCGATGTCGCAGACTCCCCGACCTGGAAGGCCGCCAAGGATACCGGCAAGATCACCATCGGCGTGAAGAAGGACCAGCCGGGACTCGGCAACGTCACGGCCGGATCCGAACAGCCTGAAGGCTTCGACATCGAGATCGCGAAGATGGTGGCGGCACAGTTGGGCTTCAGCCCGGACCAGATCGACTACACCGAAACCGTCTCAGCCAACCGCGAGCCCTTCCTGCAGCAGGGCAATGTCG
The DNA here is from genome assembly GCF_011927955.1 of Brevibacterium marinum. NCBI lineage: Bacteria > Bacillati > Actinomycetota > Actinomycetes > Micrococcales > Brevibacteriaceae > Brevibacterium > Brevibacterium marinum. The sequence continues at coordinate 2,639,148 of NZ_JAATJN010000001.1, forward strand.
ACATGATCGTGGCCACCTACACGATCAATGACGAACGCAGGAAGGTCGTCGACTTCGCCGGACCCTACTACGTCGCCGGACAGGATCTGCTCGTGGCCGCCGATTCCGACATCGCCGGACCCGATGATCTGGCCGGCAAGAAGGTCTGCTCCGTCGATGGATCGACTCCGGCTCAGAATATCGAGGACAAGTACACGGACGCTGAGCTCGTCACCTATGACACCTATTCGAAATGCGTGACCGATCTGCAGTCCGGCTCGGCCGACGCTGTGACCACTGATGATGCGATCCTGCGTGGTTACGCCGCACAGTATGAGGGCGAGTTCAAGGTCGTCGGGGAGCCGTTCACCGAAGAGCCCTACGGGGTCGGTCTGCCCAAGGGCGATGAAGAACTGCGCGAGGCCGTCAACGACGCCCTCGAAAAGGGCATGGACGATGGGGACTGGACGCAGGCATTCGAATACACGCTCGGCTCCGCCGATGATGTCGACATGCCCGAAGTCGACCGCTACTGACAGGTCCTCAGATTGACAGGATGCGGGGGCGTCGAGCGACGCCCCCGCATCGATTAAGGAATCTGGTATGGATTTTCTGCAACTTCTCGAACTGTTCCTCTCCGGCATCTGGGGAACCGTCAGGCTTTTCACCGTCGCTCTGGTCGGCTCCCTCCTGCTGGGGACCCTCCTGGCGGGCATGCGGGTATCGCCGACCCCCATCCTGCGGATCGCGGCCTCGACTTACATCAACGTCGTCAGGAATACGCCGCTGACGCTGGTGATGTTCTTCTGCGCCTTCGGTCTGCCCTTCCTCGACATCCGCTTCGGCTCGACGAGTTCGTTCAACTCCTTCGTCTATGCCACGATCGCGCTGACGGCCTACACCGCGTGCTTCGTAGCCGAGACCCTCAAATCCGGAATTGCGACGGTTCCCGTCGGGCAGGCGGAAGCCGCCCGCGCCGTAGGTCTGACCTTCTCTCAGACATTGGGGCAGGTCGTCCTGCCGCAGGCGTTCCGCACGGTCATCCCACCCCTGGGCAGCGTCATCATCGCAATGTTGAAGAACACCTCGATCGCCTCGGCGTTCAACAATCGGGAGCTGATCTCGGCGATGCGCAACGCCATCGAGGTCCGTGGTGACCTGGTCATCCCGCTGCTGTTCGGCACGGCATTGGCCTATCTGATCCTGGCGCTGATCCTCGGTCGCGTCTTCGACCATCTCGAGAAGAAGCTGGTGATCCTGCGATGAGCGCACCGACTCAGGTCCTGTTCGACGAGCCCGGGCCCAAAGCCCGGCGCAACAACATCGTCTTCTCGATCGTCTCCGCGATCGTCCTGCTCGCACTCGTTGCGTTCGTCATCTGGAAGTTCGCCGATGCCGGGCAGCTGGAGGCCGAGAAGTGGTATCCATTCACGTTCTCTCAGATCCAGCTCGTCCTGCTCGAAGGCATGGTCGCGACTCTCAAGGTCGCTCTCGTCGCCTCGGTGCTGGCGATGATCGTCGGCGTCGTGTTCGCCCTGCTGCGACTGTCGAACAAGACGGCGATCTCCCTGCCGGGGACCATCGTCCTCGAGTTCTTCCGCGGGGTCCCGGTCCTGTTGCTGATCTTCGCGATGTTCCTCATCTTCGGCAACAGCATCGGTCCGTTCTGGTCCGTCGTCATCGGACTCACCCTCTACAACGGAATGGTGCTCGCGGAGATCATCCGCGCCGGCATCCTCGCCGTACCTACGGGACAGAGAGAAGCGGCGATGGCGATCGGCCTGCGACCCGGTCAGGTGATGGTCCAGGTGCTGATGCCGCAGGCACTGCGCGCCATGATGCCCACGATCATCGCCCAGATCGTCGTTCTGCTCAAGGACTCGGCGTTGGGCTTCATCGTCACGTACCAGGATCTGCTCTACCAGGTGAACCTCATCGGCCGCGAATACCGGAATCTGCTGCCGACCTTCCTCGTCGGTGCGGTGCTGTTCATCATCATCAACCTCATCGTGGCCGGTATCGCCCGCTGGTTGGAGAAGAGGTTGCAGCGCAAGACGACGGCGCCATCGGGCGCGGCGGGTCTGTCGGGGACGACGGGCGCAATGGACTGAGCGAAGGCGCATAGGACCGAGCGGATGCACGGACGATGATCATTGCGGCGTCACCCTGTAGTGTTCGTGACACGTACGTTGTCGCTGACAAGGAGTCGCAGATGCAGCCCGAACTCAGTTCCACCCCTGTGACCGTGGTCCAGAACCCCGATCGCGAACGCTATGAGATCTTCACCGCCGAGGACCCGGCCGAATTCGCCGGATTCCTCGCCTATCGGGTCATCGACGATCGAACCGTCGAACTCCAGCACACGATCATCTCCGAGGGCTTCTCCCGCCGCGGCTTCGCCCGCACACTGGTCACCACCGTCCTGGACCGGATCCGGGAATCAGGCGGTCGCATCGTTCCGACGTGCAGCTATGTCCAGGACTACCTGGAGCGGTTCCCGCAGTACGACGACCTCGTGGCACAGCCTTGAGCGCTGGCACCACCAGTGCGAGCGGACCACACACAGGTGCCGGCCGATTCGCACCGAGTCCCAGCGGGGATCTGCACATCGGCAATATCCGCTCGGGCCTGTTGGCCTATGTTCGCGCGCGGCAGACCGGTCGACGATTCCTGTGGCGGATCGAGGACCTCGACAGGGTCCGTCCCGGTTCGGCGGAGTCGCAGCTCGAGGTCTTCTCCGAACTCGGCATCACCCCGGACGAGCCTCCGCTCGTCCAATCCGAACGCCTCGATGTCTACACCCAGGCACTGGACCGGCTACAGGATCGGGGCCTCGTCTACGAGTGCTACTGTTCGCGCAAGGACATCCGACAGGCTCCTTCGGCACCGCACTCTCCGCCGGGAGCCTATCCCGGAACCTGTCGCAACCTGACAGAGAGTCATCGCGAGCGGCAGCGTCGGCGCCTCACTGAGCAGGGCCGGGGCCCGGCCCTGCGTCTGAGAACGGACAACACAGAGATCACGGTCGAGGACAGGGCTCTGGGCCCGATCACCGCCCCGATCGACGATCTGGTCCTCAAACGCGGCGACGGAGTCTTCGCCTACAATCTCACGGTCGTCGTCGATGACGCCGCCAGCGGCGTCGACGAAGTCGTGCGCGGGGACGACCTGGCCACCTCGGCGCCTCGTCAAGCTCATCTGGCGAATCTGCTGGGACTGCCGCCGACGACGTGGATGCACGTGCCGCTGGTCGTGAACACGGCCGGCAGGCGCTTGGCCAAACGCGATGGCGCGGTCACCTACCAGCAGCTGCGCGTCCTGGGCTGGACGCGACACGATGTCTACGCCTGGATGCAGACCTCGCTGGGGTTCGCCGACGACCCGACGGCATGGTCGACGATCGACGATATGGTCGTCGGCGTGGATCCGGCCCGTCTGCCGCGGCAGGAGACCGTTTTCGTCCCGCCGACGAACGCCGCTGTCTGACGGGTTCAGGCGGCTGTGTCGAGGCGTTCCGCGATGATCCGTGCATAGATCGCTTCGAAGGTGTCGAGAGTATGTTCGATGTCGTGTTTGGCGACCACGTCCAGTGAGGCCCTAGCCATGGCATCCATCTCGGCCGCAGGCATCTCACACAGCTGCGTGAAGCGCGCCGCCAGCTCGTCGATGTCGCGGGGCGGGAACAGATAGCCGTTGACCCCGTCCCTGACGAGGTGGGGGAGTGCGACAGCGTCTGCGAGGACGACAGGTTTACGGGAAGCGAGAGCCTCCAAGGTCACAATCGACTGCAGCTCCGCAGTGGAGGGCATGCAGAAGAATGTGCAGCGCTCGTAGGCGTCCATGAGTTCCCTGTCGCTGATCTTGCCCAAGACGTGGATGCGATCGGAGATGCCGAGTTCGGCGGCGAGCTCCTTGAGCGGTTCCTCCTGGTCGCCGCCGCCGACGATATCGGCTTCCAGACCGAGCTCGGGATCGGTCTTCGCCACCGCCTCGACGATGTCAGCAGCATGCTTCTCGGTCGACAGCCTGCCGACGAAGAGCACTCGTGGCGGTGTCAGCTCCGTATCCTCGGGGACGGGTTCGTCGTGTCGGATGTGTGAGAACCGCTCAAGGTCGATGCCGCAGGAGACCGCCCTGATCGGTGAGGTGAACCCGTTCTGTGTGAGCAGATCGGCCGCCAGCTGTGTCGGCACGGTGATGAACTCCGCCGATTGGAACTTCCTGCGCAGGTCCCACCAGGCCGCAGCCGTTCCGCCGTCGAGCAGGGGTTTGGGCGCCCGCAGGTAGGGGAGGACGTTCTCGGGCATGAAGTGGTTCGTGGCGACGACGGGGATGCCCCGTTTGTGCGACTCGGAAAACGCGTAACGACCGATGACGAAGTGGGCTTGGGTGTGCACGACCTCGGGCTGCACGGTGTCGAGGAGGTGGGCGAGCTCCGGTTTCGTCTCCCACGGCATGCAGATGGTCCACGTCGGGTGCAGCGGCCACCGGTGAGAGGTGAGACGGTGAACCGTCACCCCGCCCTCGACGCTGACCGATGCTTTCCCGGTGGCCGAGGGGCAGGCGACGTGGACGTCATTGCCGCGGGCCGCGAGCCCGGCCGCCAACCGTTCTGCGAACTTCGCGGCACCATTGATCTCGGGTGCGTAGGTCTCCGTCGGGATGAGAATGCGGCGGGCTGGGGTCTGGCTGTGCGCGGACAGGATTCAACTCTCCTCGGTGTCGGTCTGCTGGTGTGGGCGACGAGCGATTCGGCGCTGGAGCTCTCGGTCTTTGACATCCGGATGGTACCGCGACAATACAACGACGCCCAGACACGCGACCAATCCGGTGGCTGTGATCGCCAGGACGAGCCAAACGGGGGCGTCCGCCGCTTCACCGAGGACTACGGAGCCGAGGATCACGGCGCCGATCGGGTCGATGACAGTCAGGCCGGCGATGACCATCTCCGGCGGGCCCGCGGCATAGGCATTCTGCACGAACCACGATCCGATCGCGACCGCGGCGAGGAGTCCGGCGACATTGAGCCAAGTGACCTGGTCGAACCCCGCCCGCAGCAGCTGCACGCTGACGAGGTGCGTATTCGTCGCCACACATGCGAACAGCAGCCCGGCGGCGGTGATGAGGACGAGCTGCGGGGCATGCCGGAAGAACAGCATGATGACACCGCCGATGAGCACGACGACGGCCGTGATCCAGACGAGGGGCATCGCATCCGCACCCAGCTGCACCTCCGACCGTGCTGTCGTGGCCGAGAGCGCCACGAAGACCGTCACGCCCACACTGCACCAGACAACGGCCTGGACCAGCCGACGATTGACCTTGAGCCCCCGATGTCGAATACCCAGGAGAACGGAGACGATGAGGGAGAAGGCGCCGATGGGCTGTACGACCATGACCGGTGCCAACGCCAGAGCGATGATGTTGCCGACGGTGCCGATGCCGGTGATGACCAGGCCGACGAGCCATCTCCTGTTGTTGAGCAGCTCCTTGAAATGAGCCCAATTCAGCCCATTGTGGGAGTCATCCTGGCCGGCGATCGCCTCATGTTGATACAGGGCCCCATAGGCCAGTGCCACCGCTGCGAGAACGGCGAGGGCTATTGCCACAATGGTCACGTGCACTACTTCCGAAGCCTGGCAGGGGTGAGGGACCCTTTGATTTTACAGTGCGGTCACCGCGCCGAGGTGGTTGTTGACCGGGTTTGTCCCGATTGTGAGGATTCCATGGCGTTCGACGATGGGGTAAACCGTAGCGGACGATCGCCGGCGGGCAGCGAGACCCACGGAACCGACCTGCAGTTGTGAGCCAACCCACTGCTGTTCGCTTTGTCCAGGTCCTCAAGTCTTTGCTAAGCTGATTCCTGCGCACGAAGTTGCGCCTTTCCTCCGTAGCTCAGTTGGCAGAGCATTCGACTGTTAATCGAAGGGTCGCTGGTTCGAGCCCAGCCGGGGGAGCAGTCGAGGCCCCGTCCATGCGGACGGGGCCTTTCTCATCTTCGCGACCCGATCAGCTGGATTACAAGCCATATCCTCTATGGCTCCCGGACGCACCGTGCCGTGGGACTCCGGTGTGCCGTGGGAATAGCTGATCATTCAATGCAGTTGGCCGCGGCATGAAGGCATTCGGATTCTTGAGCTTCGGGCATTACGGGTCGGGCGCCGCTCCAGGGGAGTACGGCGCGAAGGAGGCCCTCAAGCAGACAGTCGAGACCGCTGTCGGTGCGGACGAAATCGGAGTCAACGGCGCCTATTTCCGTGTCCATCACTTCGCCGAGTAGGCAGCATCGCCGATGCCTCTGTTGGCTGCGATCGCGGCCAGGTCCTCTCGGATCGAGGTTGGCACCGGAGTCATCGACATGCGCTACGAGAACCCCCTCTATCTCGCCGAGGAAGCCGCTACTCTCGACCTTATCGCCGATGAGAGAGTTGTGCTGGGGGTGAGCAGGGGATCACCGGAGCCGGCGGAGCGAGGCTGGGAGGTCTTCGGCTACAGCGACAGCAAAGACGCGAAAGGCGCCGACATGGCCCGTGAGAAGTTCGCGACCTTCATGTCCGCAATCAGGGGTGAGAAGCTTGCACCGGCCGACCCCATGCAGTTCGGACCGGGCCACAGGCTGCGGATCGAACCGCACTGACCTGGTCTCGACCGGCAAATCTGGTGGGGCGCGGGCACGGTCGAAACTGCAGAATGGGCAGCGGTCCAAGGGGTGAATATGACGAGTTCGACCCTGCTGACCGAGGCCACCGGTGCCTCCTTCGGCGAATTGCAGCGCGAGCAGATCGACCGATACCGAACGGCATTGCGCGACGTCGGCCACGACTGGACCCCACGGGTCTCTGTCAGCCGCAGCATCTTCCCGATCACCACGAACCTCGACGATCTCTACTTCGGGCGCCGCTCCGGAGGACAGAGGGATCAGGTCGGCATCATCGATGGTGCCCGCTCAACCTTCGGCAAGACCTACGCGGGAGAGCCCGATGACCTCATCGAAGCGCTCAAGGCCGATCCCGCCGTCGAAGCCGCAGACACCGTGCTGCTGACCGTGCCGAGCCAAGTGGGTGTGGACTAGAATCTGCACATTCTCGAATCGTTCGCGACACACGTCGCTCCGTCCCTGGGGTGGGAGCCCAGTGCCGGCGGACCGGTGACAGGCAGTCAAAGGTGAACATGTCCGACCTCGGACTCTGACACGTATGATGAGACAGTCCCCTGAACGGGGCAGTCGAATCGACGACGTCCTGCACGGAGGCATCCGGGCGGGATCGGTCCAAAAGGGTGATCAGGTGAGCGACGGCCAGCGGATGAATCGGATTCAGAGACGAATCGTTCTCATAGGTCTTGTTCCGCTCTTCATGTCCCTGCTCTCGGTGTCGATCATCAACGTCGTTCTGCCCGCCATAGAGTCGGATCTCGCAGCATCGTCATCGGCGCTCCAATGGGTCCTGACCGGTTACGCACTCGCCTTCGGCGTCGTGCTCGTCGCATCCGGACGTGCCGGGGACGTCTTCGGTCGAGGCCAACTGTTCATGATCGGAGTGGGCCTATTCGGTCTCGCCTCGCTCGTCGCGGGCATCGCCCCCGGAACGCTGACACTCAACATCTCACGCGTATTCATGGGACTCGGATCGGGATTGCTCAACCCACAGGTCGTCGGTCTTCTGCAGCAGTACTTCCACGGCCCGCAGCGCGGCCGTGCCTTCGGTCTGATGGGCACCACGGTCGGTCTCTCCGTCGCAACGGGCCCCGTCCTCGGGGGTGTGCTCATCGCACTGTTCGGCCCTGAACTGGGCTGGCGAGCGGCATTCCTCGTCAACGTCCCCTTCGCGATCATCTCTATCATCCTCGCCAGGGCCTGGCTGCCGACGTCGGCCTGGCACCCGATTCCGGCCGACGACGATCCCGATGCTGATCCGACCGCCGCCTCGGCGAATGAGCGACGGGCGCCGAAACGCGAACGCGACCTCGACCCGGTCGGGGTCATCCTGCTCGGCCTCGGCGTTCTCCTCGTGCTGCTGCCCTTCGTCGAATCCACAGTGGGATGGTTCATCTGGCTGGGCCTGCCTCTGGGGCTGATCACTCTCTGGCTGTGGATTCGGTGGGAGCGCAGATATTCCTCCCGAGGGCACGCTCCCATGGTCGACCTGGACCTGTTCGGTATCAGAAGCTTCAGCAACGGCTCGATTATCATCACGCTCTATTTTATGGGCGTCACGAGCGTCTGGGTGCTCGTGGCCATATACATGCAGCAGGGGCTGGGCCACACCGCCCTGGCGGCCGGAATGATCGGGCTGCCGGCGGCGCTGCTGTCGGCAGTCTCCGCCGACGTCTCCGGGCGGTTCGTGTTCCAGATCGGACGCAGACTCGTCGTCTGGGGGATCATCACGTGCCTGGTCGGCCTGGTCTCGACGATGTTCGTCGTCTTCCTGCTCACCCAGGGCATCGGAAGTGAGTGGTGGATGCTGCTGACGCTATGCTTCATCGGTGCTGCACAGGGCATGGTCATCAGTCCGAACCAGACCCTGACTCTGCAGGAGATTCCGCTGAAGTACGCGGGCTCTGCCGGGGGAGTCCTGCAGACCGGTCAGCGCATCGGCACGTCGATGGGACTGGCGATCATGACCGCGCTGGCCTTCGCAGTCACGGCCGTCAGTGACTGGAACGTCGGCATGATCAGCTCCTTCGCCGCCATCGCGGTCATCGTCGTCCTCGCCGGCGGTGTCGGACTGGCAGAGGTCAGGCGAGGTCGCCGCCGTCAGCTCTGAGCGCAATAATGTTACTGATTTTAGACAATCGCCCGTGCCCTCATGTGGAAGACTGTTCACGCACGTTTGCCCATGGAAGGACATATGGTGGTTGAGGCGGTACACGATCTGGACCAGGCTCTCGAAGAGCTGGTGCGCTCGGGTGGGATCGAAACCTATTTCGCCCCCGTCGTCGATGCGTACACATTCGACAAGGTTGGTTATCAGATCCTTCAGGCTCCCATCGACGACCCTGCACTCGGTCATGCCGAGTCGGAGAATCTCCGTCGCGAGATGCATGCATCGGCCATGATCGGCGACATCGACGCCTCGTTGCGGGCAGCAGCCCTTCGGACGGCTGAAGACGCCGGTCTGGCCAAATCGAACAGGCTCTTCCTGCACGCCGAGGGCGAATCCTTCGCCACGCTCGAAGATCGCACCGAAGAGCCCGACCGGTCCGTCATCCTCCAGCTCGACGCCTCCCGTGTGTCGTCGTCACCGGCATCGGTCCTCCGCGCCGTGCGCCAGGCTCGGTCGATGGGCTGGGGCGTGGGAATGTCCTCGGTCGGCCCGGATCTGCGCAGCACCTCCTTCGTTCCCCTGGTCAATCCCTCCGTGGTCGGCCTCCATCCCGACGTGCTGCGCATCGACAGTGATTCGCATTTGGCGGAGCTCAACAGGCTGCTCCACGCTCACCTCGAGCGCACCGGCGCCGTGATCCTCGCCGATGGCGTCACGACCGAGGACGATCTCGACCGTGTCCGCGCATTGGGCGCCCGATTCATGACAGGACCGTTCTTCGGTCAGGCAACCCAAAACCCCGATCCCTTCACCGATCCGATCGAGGATGGTCTGGTCGACCACCATTCCCGCAACCTTCCGGCCCTGGGGACTCCGTACTCCATCGCTCAGGGTCTGCGTCGGGAACCACTCGTGATGAATCGCGAACTGCTCATCGCCCAGATCGCGGCTCTCGAAGAGCGTGCACTCGCCTCGGGTGCCGCGACGGTGACCCTCGGGGTCTTCGGGGAGGACGAGACGTTCTCGCAGGACACACGCGATCGCTATGAGCGCATCCGCGATACGGCGGGCCTGAGCGCGATGTTCTCCGGCGGTTTCACAGAGCCGCCGATCCCGGGCGTACGCACCGGCGTCGTCGATGCCTCGGATCCCATGCGCAATGAGCACGGTGTCGTCGTGGTCGGCCCGGACTGGTCGGGTCTCGTCGCCGCGTCGAAGCGCAATGACCCGGGCAGTGATGGTCAGACCGTGTTCGATGTCTACATTACGACCGAACGCTACACGTGCGTCGACGCCGCCCGAAGCGCACTGACCCGGATATCGCCGGTCTCGGCCTCCAGCTGAGGCGGGATGCTCTGAAGAGGCACCCCGCAACTGCACGGCGACGTCGGTCGACGGGCCCGCGTCGTGCCGAATGGGTCCCGACTGTCAGTTGGTGCTAATCTTGTTTCTGCTTGCCCCCGTAGCTCAGCTGGTCAGAGCAGGGAACTCATAATTCCTTGGCCGCCGGTTCAAGTCCGGCCGGGGGCACTGCCACGTCACTCGGCATCATCTGTCCGTCGCCCCCGGCCGTGCCAGGTGAAGACCGCTCCAGAGAGCGGGTGTACCGTCGTCGTAGGAGGCGAACTCGACAGCGAATTCGCCAACCGAGTTCGTCTGCAACCTGGCCAGCCATATCAAAGCCCACAGCAGTGAAGGCTCGAGCGGCGCTCGGCGATTCCCATTGCAGGTCCGTATCCAGTGATTTGCAGTACGATTGTTCCTATCCCTATCGACCACGAATCAGTTCAGTCGACAGCCCGGATTCCTCACAGTCCACGCGGCCCTCCAGCCAAAGCGAAGTGTCAGTCCAGTCAGGGAACATCCGCACTGTGATCGGCTTGCGACTGTCTCACCCCATGTCGTCATGGCACGGCACGGAGTCAAAGAGTCCTCATCACCACACGCAGTGCCACCAGGTATTTCGGTGCTTGGCCAACAGGCAAAACTCGTCTAATATGGTGTCTAGCACCTCCATTCGGATCGTAGGGGAAGACGTATCCGAGGTAGGAGGCACAAATGGATATGACACAGGGCGTACTCTTCGTCCACTCAGCACCTCGCGCGCTATGCCCGCACATCGAATGGGCAGCGGGCGGGGCTATCGGCGCACAGGCACGCTTCGACTGGACACCCCAGCCGGCGGCGCCAGGTCTTGTGCGTGCCGAGGTCTGCTGGCGAGCGCCGGCAGGTTCCGGTGCCCGCATCGCATCCGCTCTGCGCGGGTGGGACTCGTTGCGGTACGAAGTCACAGAGGAGCCATCTGTCGGAGTCGACGGTGGCCGCTGGAGCCACACTCCGGATCTGGGCATCTACCACGCAGTCACCGATTCTGCGGGCAACATCCTGGTTCCCGAAGATCGCATCCGCTCCGTCATGGAACGCGCCTCCGGTGACCCCACGAAACTCTCCACCGAGATGGCCCTGGCCCTCGGCGAAGCCTGGGACGAGGAACTGGACGCCTTCCGCCACGCCGGAGAGGGCGCACCCGTCCGCTGGCTGACCAAGGTCGGCTGACCCTCCCACAACGATCTGCCTGCGCCGTGACATCGGCGCTTGCAAGCACAGCTCAACGAAGACTCTGGGCACACCTACCTACCTCGGGTGTGCCCAAAGTCGTGTTCAAAAGTGTCTGCGCACGATGCGACGAGATGTGCCTCAGTGCCGTCTGGTTTCGTCTCGTTCAATGCGGAATCGGATTTTCGCGTCGAGGCACCAGGGATCGACCGATTCAGCGTTGGACGAGCCGGCCTCATCGATGCTCGCGGCTCGTGGCCCGAGTCTTGACCCCTGCTTGTGCGAAGGCGACGGATCAGGCCCCCAGCATCGATTTGCTGAGGGCCTGACGGTTCGCTGCCTGAAGGCCGTCGACGCTCGGGACGCGAAAGCCTCCAAGCGAAGACGACTACTGCGTCACACCGACTTGAAGGCGACGACGGCGTTGTGGCCGCCGAAGCCGAAGGAGTTCGAGATCGCGGCGATATCTCCCGACGGAAGCTCCGCCGGTGTGTCACGCACGATGTTGATGCCGACGACCTTCGGATCGAGTTCGTCGATGTTGATCGTCGGGGGAGCGGTGCGTGTCTCCAGCGCCTTGACAGTCAGTATCGATTCGACGGCACCGGTGCCACCCAGAAGGTGTCCGGTCATCGACTTCGTGGCACTGACCAGCGCGTCGCCGACGTGGGAGTCCAGGAGCTCCGTGATCGCCAAGGACTCGGGGATGTCGCCGACAGGTGTCGACGTTGCGTGGGCATTGACGTGCTTGATGTCGGCAGGCTTGAGGTCGGCATTGTCGAGTGCGCTCTGCATGGCGCGCAGCGCGTACTGACCACCGGGCTCACCGCCTGTGATGTGGTAGGCGTCATTCGAGATGCCCCAGCTGGAGACCTCGGCATAGATCGTGGCACCGCGGGCTTTCGCGTGCTCTTCGGTCTCGAGGATGAGTGTGCCTGCGCCCTCGCCCATGACGAAGCCGTCTCGGTCGACGTCGTAGGGACGCGATGCCGTCTCGGGCGAATCGGTGCGACGTGAGAGTGCCTGCATGGAATTGAACGAGGCGATCGTCATCGGGTGGATCGCAGCTTCCGAGCCGCCGGCGATGACGATGTCGGCGTGTCCGTTGGCGACGACATCGTAGGCGTGGCCCAGGCTCTCGGTCGAGGAGGCGCAGGCGGAGACCATGGTCTGGACACCGGCGCGGGCCTTGAACTCCATTCCGATTGCCGCCGCCGGCCCGTTGGGCATGAGCATCGGCACCGTCAGGGGCATGACCCGGCGCGGGCCCTCCTCCTGGAGGGTGTCCCAGGCGTCGAGCAGTGTCCAGACCCCGCCGATTCCGGTCGCCCAGGAGACGGCCGTGCGATCAGGATCGGTCTCTTCGAGGCCGGCGTCGGCCATGGCCTCGCGGGCAGAGATCAGAGCGAACTGGCTGGAGGGGTCGAGGCGCTTGGCCTGGACGCGTTTGAGATTGTCGGGGACGACCTGTGGGTCGACCTGTGCAGCGAAGTCGACGGCGAGGCCGTACTTCTCGGACCATTCATTGTCCATCGTGTGGACGCCGGACTTGCCGGCCAGGATGGCTTGCCACGTGGCATCGGCAGTCGCGCCCAATGGGGTTACCGCACCGATCCCGGTGACGACAACTTTAGGTGTCATGGTACAAACCTCGTCGATAGAGTGGACACGGCCCGTCGGTGGACGGGCCGTGTGCGGCTAGTTTCTCAGGCCTCTTGAGCCTTGTTGATGTAGTCAACGGCGTCCTGGACGGTGACGAGGTCTTTGACGTCGTCGTCCGGGATCTTGACTCCGAACTTCTTCTCGGCATTGACGACGATGGTCATCATCGAGATGGAGTCGATGTCGAGATCATCGGTGAAGGACTTGTCGGCCTCGACTGCTTCCGCAGCCAAACCGGTCTCTTCGTTGACGATCTCTGCCAGTCCAGCGAGGACGTCAGCTTCGGTGAATGCCATTTCTTTCCTACTTTCTAGTGTCAGCCGAGGGTTGTTCGACCGGTTGAGGAACTTTTCGACGAGTGTCCCGCCGAATATCTTAAGACATTCACGGAGAGTTTTCCGTGAATGGGTCCGATTAGGGGAGGCGGATCACCTGCGCACCGAAGACCAGTCCGGCTCCGAAGCCGATCTGCAGAGCCAATCCGCCGCTGAGTTCGGGCTGTTCGCGCAGCAGTCGTTCGGTGGCCAGCGGGATCGATGCCGCCGAGGTGTTGCCGTTGTCGGCGATATCGCGGGCGATGACGACGGAATCCGGCAGTTTGAGCTGTTTGGCGAGTTCGTCGATGATGCGCATGTTGGCCTGGTGAGGGACGAAAGCCGCCAGATCAGAGGCCTCGACGCCGGAGGCGGCCAGAGCTTCTTTGGCGACCTCGGCACCGTCCCAGACAGCCCAGCGGAAGACGGTCGGCCCGTCCTGGCGCAGGGTGGGGAACGGGGTGTCACGGTCATCGCGGACGTCGTAGAGCGATTCGGTCATCCGGATCGTCGACCAGTTCTCGCCCTTCGAGCCCCAGACCGTCTTCGAGATGCCCGGCTCCTCGGAGGACGAGACGACCACGGCTCCGGCGCCGTCACCGAGGATGAACGAGATCGAGCGATCCTCGGGATCGATGACTTCGGAGAGCTTCTCGGCCCCGATGACGAGGACGTTGTCCATAGCTCCCGACCGCACGAGGGCATCGGCCTGGCCGATGCCGTAGCAGTATCCGGCACAGGCCGCGCTGATGTCCCACGCGGGGATAGGGCCGGTCCCCAGCCGATCGGTCAGGGCCGATGCGGCCGAGGGGGTGAAGTATTCGAAGGTGACTGTGGAGATGATGATGCCGCCGATGTCTTCGGGTTTGAGGCCCGAGGAGGCGATTGCTTCGAGTGCGGCTTCCTCGCACATGTCGAGGACGCCGACGTCTTTGCTGGCGTGACGGCGGGTGATGATGCCGGTGCGCTGGCGGATCCATTCGTCCGAGGAGTTGATCGGGCCCGCGATGTCGTCGTTGGTGACGAGGTTCTCGGCGCGGTAGGCGCCGATGCCCATGATCGAGGAGAAGCTTCCTGGCTCTGCGGTCTTCAGTGTTGGCATGGTGGTCTTCCTTTTGTGATCAGGCGTGGGCCGCGGCGAACTCACGCGCACCGTCGATGTCGGCGGCGGACTTGATGGGGAACGTCTCCACGCCTTTCATGGCGCGTCGTGCGATTCCGGTCAGTGTGCCACCGGGGACCAGCTCGATCATTCCGGTGATTCCCGCGTTGAGCAAGGTCGCCTGGCACAGGTCCCAGCGGACGGGATTCGTGACCTGCTTGACGATCCGGTCGACGTAGTCCTGACCGCTGGAGACCACGGTTCCGTCGGAGTTGCTGAGGATGTCGAGGTTCGGATCCGCGATCTCCAGCGCCGAAGCGGTCGCAGTCAATTCGTCGGTCGCGGGCGCCATGTACTCCGTATGGAAGGCCCCGGCCACGGGAAGAGCGATGACACGTGCTCGCTGAGGGGGATTGGCACCCAGTTCCTCCAAGCTCTCCGTCGAACCTGCGGCAACGGTCTGTCCGCCGCCGTTGACGTTGGCGGGGCTGGCTCCGGCGGCCTCGATCGCTGCGAGCACGTCATCGGGTTCGCCGCCGACGACTGCGGCCATGCCGGTCGGTGTCTGCGCCGCGGCCGTTGCCATGCCGGACCCACGCACCGCGACGAAGCGCATTGCGTCCGCGGGGGTGAAGATGCCGGCGATCTGTGCGGCCGCAATCTCGCCGACCGAATGTCCGGCGACGTAGTCGGGGCTGACACCGAGTTCGGCGGCACAGGCGATCGCCGAGGCGACGAGCAGCGGCTGTGCCAGTGCTGTGTCCTTGATGGTCTCATCGTCGGATTCGGTCCCGTGCAGTCGCAGGTCGATGCCGGACGCGGCGGAGAGTTCGTCGATCTGTGCGGCGAAGGCGTCGAGTTCCAGGAAGGAACTCAGAAAGCCCGACTTCTGGGCCCCTTGGCCCGGGCACGTGATTGCTAGCACTCGGTTCTCTTTTCGCTCGATTTCAGTGTTCAATCTAGTGGATGGTCGGCGTCGGTCAGTGTGTTTTGTCGGTGGTCGACAACAGCCCGGCATCTGACAGTCGTCCGTAGACCAATGCGATGTGGATGACGAAGGCATCGCGTGAGACCGTCGGGTCGAGTGTGATCGCCGTGGTGATCTTCCGCAACCGGTATCTCACCGTGTTGGGGTGCACGGACAGGGCCTTGGCCGTGGCTTCCAGAGACGAACCGAATTCGACATAGGCGCTGACTGTCTTCAGCAGCTGCCCGGTTCCGGACGTCAGGGGTTCGTAGTAGCGGGTGATGAGGTCGTTGAGGGCCACGGTATCGCCTGCCAGTGCCCGTTCCGGCAGGAGCTCCTCGGCCTTGACCGGTCGTGGCGAGTCAGGGCGGGCAGTGGCGGCCTTGAGAGCCATGATCGCTGCCTTGGCCGAGGTGGCCGCCTCGGCCAAGCTCGGAACGCTGGGACCGACGATGACCTCGGATGGCCCGAAGCACTCGGACAGGTCTTCGACGGCGGTGTCGAGTTCGGTGGCACCGCCGAGGACGATGAGCAGACGGTTGTCATGAATGCCGACGAGCGCGTCATCGGCCCATTTCCTGGCCCTGCGTCGGATGACGTCGAGACCGCGCTTCGCGGACCGCTGTGGGGCCCGTCCCACGAGCACGCTGACGGGTCCCTCCGACTGCCATCCGAAGGCCGCGGTGCGGCTGGCAAGCTCGTCGACCGAATCACCGCGGACGAGGGCGTCGACGACCATCGCCTCCAGGCGCGCGTCCCAGCTGCCTCTGGCCTCGGCAGCCCGGGCGTAGACATCGGCGGCGGCGAAGGCGATCTCCCGGGAGTAGACGAGGACGGCCTCCCGCAGCGCGGGCTGCTCGACCGCGCGTGCAATGTCGGGCACCCTCTCCTCAACGACTTCCACCACGATCTTGAGCAGCTGCAGAGTCTGCTGCAGGCTGATCGCGCGGATGAGGTCGCGCGGGGCGGATTTGAAGATCTCGCTGACGACGCGCAGGTCCGTATCGGGTTTGCGGTACCAGTCGATGAAAGACGAGATTCCCGACTGAGCCAGCAAGCCGACCCAGGAGCGGTCGGAGGGGGACATACCGCGGTACCAGGGGAGCCGAGCTTCGAGCCTCTGCAGGGTCACGGTGGAGAGGACTCCCACTCCTGCGCGCAGCCGACGTGCCGTCTCGGCGCGGCGCCGGAGCGTCTCGGCGTCAGTTGTCATGGGAACAAGTTTATACGATTGACGACAATGATCTTGTGCGCGACTCACAAGTCACTGTCACTTGGCACAAATATGGCCGGAGCCTTGGAGGCTCCGGCCATATTCGGTGTCATACAGGTCAGGCACCTGCCCCTTCGGTCGAGCCCGAAATTCCGGCGCGAACGTCGTCGAGCTGGTACTTCTTCGCCGCCTCGGCGGCCTTGTCGATCGAGATCGCGCCGGTATCGGCGAGGGAGATCAGGGCCTGAGTGACGACCGAGGCTCCGTCGACATGGTAGTAGCGGCGAGCGGCCGGACGGGTGTCCGAGATCGCATAGCCGTCGGTGCCCAGCGACGTGAAGTGGCTGGGCACGTACTGCCGGATCTGGTCCGGAACCGCGCGCATGAAGTCCGAGGTCGCCACGACCGGGCCGTCGACTTCGGACATCTTCTGCGTCACGTACGGCACGCGCGCGTCGGCGTCGGGGTCGAGGAGGCGCGCATCCTCCGCGTCAAGACCGTCTCGGCGCAGCTCCGTCCACGACGTCACCGACCACACGTCGGCCGAGACGCCCCAGTCATCGGCGAGCAGCTGCTGCGCCTCGAGGACCCAGGGGACACCGACTCCGGAGGCCATGAGCTGAACCTTCGGTCCGTCGTTGTCCGGGCCTTTGGCCAACAGGTACATGCCCTTGAGCACGCCGTCGACGTCGAGACCCTCGGGCTCGGGCGGCTGAACCATCGGCTCGTTGTACATCGTCAGGTAATACAGGACGTTGGGGTCGCGCTCATCGTCGGGATCGTACATGCGATGGATGCCGTCGCGGACGATCCGGGCGATCTCGTAGGTGTAGGCAGGGTCGTAGGACACGACCGACGGATAGGTCGAGGCCAGCAGATGAGAATGGCCGTCCCCGTGTTGGAGGCCCTCGGCCACCAGCGTCGTCCGCCCGGCTGTGGCGCCGAGGACGAATCCGCGTGCCATCTGATCGCCCGCGGCCCAGAAGAAATCGCCGCTGCGCTGGAAGCCGAACATCGAGTAGAAGATGTAGAACGGGATCATCGGCTCGCCGTGCGTGGCGTAGGAGGTGCCGGCGGCGGTGAGAGCGGCGGTGGCGCCGAGCTCGTTGATGCCCATGTGGAGCAGCTGGCCGTCGGTGGCCTCCTTGTAGGCCAGGAACAGGTCGCGGTCGACCGAGATGTAGTTCTGGCCGTGGGGGTTGTAGATCTTCGCCGTCGGGAAGAACGAGTCCATGCCGAAGGTTCGTGCCTCATCCGGAATGATCGGCACGATGCGCTTGCCGAACTCCTTGTCCCGCATCAGGTCCTTGAGCACGCGGACGAATCCCATCGTGGTGGCGATCGTCTGCTTGCCCGATCCGCGTTTGCCGGCGTCGAAGGCCTTGTCGGAGGGCAGCTTGAGATCGATATGGGTGCCCCGACGCTCGGGGGAGTGCCCGCCGAGCGCCTGTCGACGCTCTTGCAGGTACTTGATCTCCGGTGCGTCCTGCCCGGGATGGTAGTACGGCGGCAACTTAGGATCGGCCTCGAGGTCCTTGTCGGAGATCGGGATCTGGAAGTGGTCGCGGGCCAGCTTGAGGTCGTCGATCGTCATCTTCTTCATCTGGTGCGTCGCATTGCGGGCCTCGAAATGAGGTCCGAGCGAGTAGCCTTTGACGGTTTTGACGAGGACGACCGTCGGCTGCCCGGTGTGTTCCATCGCGGCCTTGTAGGCGGCGAAGACCTTGCGGTAGTCGTGGCCGCCGCGCTTGAGGTTCCAGATCCTCTCGTCACTGTAGTCCTCGACCATGGCCTTCGTGCGAGGGTCGCGCCCGAAGAAGTTGTCGCGGACGAATCCACCGGACTCGCCCTTGTAGGTCTGGTAGTCGCCATCGGGGGTGGCATTCATGAGGTTGACCAGCGCCCCGTCGCGGTCCTTGCCCAGCAGGGCATCCCATTCGCGGCCCCACACGACCTTGATGACGTTCCAACCGGCGCCGCGGAAGTAGGCCTCGAGCTCCTGGATGATCTTGCCGTTGCCGCGGACCGGCCCGTCGAGACGCTGCAGGTTGCAGTTGATGACGAAGTTGAGGTTGTCGAGCTCCTCGAAGGCGGCGACATGGAGCATGCCGCGGCTCTCCGGTTCGTCGAACTCACCATCACCGAGGAAGGCCCAGGTCTGCTGCTGGGACGTGTCCTTGATGCCGCGGTTCTGGAGGTACTTGTCGAATTGGGCCTGCGCGATCGCATTCACCGGGCCCACACCCATGGACACCGTCGGATGCTCCCAGAAATCCGGGAGCTGGTGCGGGTGCGGGTAAGAGGGCAGACCGGCGGGTTTGCCGTCGATCTGGTGGGATTGCTGCTGACGGAATCCGTCGAGGTCGTCTGCGCCCATCCGGCCTTCGAGGTAGGCACGAGCGTACATGCCCGGAGAGGCGTGCCCCTGGTAGAAGATGTGGTCGCCGCCGCCGGGATGGTCCTTTCCGCGGAAGAAGTGGTTGAGTCCGACTTCGTACAAAGTGGCTGAGGAGGCATAGGTGGAGATGTGTCCGCCGACCTCGACCCCGGGTCGTTGTGCACGGTGGACGAGCATTGCTGCGTTCCACCGATTCCACCGACGGTAGCGGCGTTCGACTTCTTCGTCGCCGGGGAACCACGGTTCGTTCTCGGGGCCGATCGTATTGACGTAGTCGGTGGCCGTCAGGCTCGGGACACCGATCTGCTTCTCGCGCGAACGCTCGAGCATCCGGAGCATCACGTAGCGTGCACGTGAGCGTCCGCCCTCGTCGATGAGGCCGTCCAGCGACGCCAGCCACTCCTCTGTCTCTTCGGGATCGATGTCGGGCACCTGGCTGGGCAGCCCGTTGAGTATGGGGCCGCCCTGTTTCCGATTGTCCACGGTGTGGTCCTCTCTTCCGCTCCACGATCTTCGTTGGTGTCGAGATCCGGCTGATCAGGTGGAATGGAAGGTCAAATCATGATTGAGCCCAGGGTCCACCAGATACTCCCATCAGCCTAGTACTCCCGCGCGATCTTCGCTGGGCCGAAATATTGTGATCTCGATGACGACTTCATGTTCTTCGCTGTCCTTTGAGGTGGATTGCCGCCGCTAGGCACGCCGTCATTTGCGCCTCCGGCACTCTTGACGGAACAATAAGGGCATGAGCAACTCCTCTTCTGAAAGGACATCTTCCACGTCGACCCTCCCGAGCGAGCTGGGCCAGAACCTCGGTCTGGCAGCGGGAGACTATGTGCAAGAAGTCGGCTACGACGATGACGTCGACTTGGATCTGTGTCAGGCGATCGAAAACATCATCGGTGAGGACATCGCGGACGGTGATGTCGATGATGTCTTCGACGTCATTCTGATGTGGTGGCGTTCGGACGATGACGACCTCATCGATGGTCTCGTCGACGCGCAGGTCACATTGAAGGACGGAGGAGTGGTCTGGCTGCTCTCTCCCAAGGCCAGTCGCCCCGGCCACATCAGCCCCGCCGAAATCTCCGAGGCGGCCCCCACCGCCGGCATGCATGTGACGTCGACCGTCAGCGCGGCCGATGACTGGGCCGGGTTCCGTCTGGTGGGCAAGAAGAACTATTCATGATCCTTCGGCCCGGAGTGCGGGCCCCTGACTTTTGTGTGCCCGACCAGTTCGGGTCCACGCTTCACCTCGCCGAGGTTCTTCGTCGTTCGACGCTCATCCTCGTCTTCTTCCCGTTCGCTTTCTCGCCTGTGTGCGGTGATGAGATCCGCGCCCTCGACGAATTGCAGACGGAGCTGGTCGGCTCCGGTGATCCCATCGAGATCATCGCAATGACAGCGGACTCGAAGTACACCCTCGCCGCTTGGGCCCAGGCCCGCGACGTCTCCGTGAACCTCGGCTCGGACTTCTGGCCGCACGGGCAGGTCGCGCGGTCATATGGCGTCTTCGACGCCGAGCACGGTGTCGCCGAACGCGGCGTCTTCGTCATCTCCCGGGCAGGTACGATCGAAAGCAGTCGACAGGCAGCGCGCGCCGAGGCGCGCGACTTCACGGCCGACATCGGCTCCGCCCGAGCGAGCATGTGAGTCCAGGGTGCGAAACGCGTTGCCACGCTGGAGCAGATCCAATCAGGAGGAATGAATCATGGCCACCATCTTCACCAAGATCATCAATGGGGAGATCCCCGGCACCTTCGTCTATCAGGATGACGTCTGCGTCGCGTTCCTCGATGTCTCGCCGATGACCGAGGGCCACGCGATGGTCGTCCCCAGGGAGGAGATCTCACACTGGATCGACGCGGACCAGGAGCTGCTTGACCACCTGATGGCGGTGAGTCGAGTGATCGGACGTGCTCAGCAGGAGGCCTTCGACTGCGAACGCATCGGCGTGATGATCCAGGGATACGAGGTCCCGCACCTGCACATCCACGTCTGGCCGACGAACTCGATCTCCGACTTCGACATCTCCGACCGCGCCGAGATGCAGAGCCCCGAACAGCTGGCAGGGCCCGCCGAGAGGATTCGACGGGCCCTGGAATCACAGTCCTGATCGACTGCGGTCAGTCCCCTCTCGCCGCTCGTGCGTCCAGATGGACGTTGAGCGAGTCACGGACCAGTTCCGCCCCTTCGATGCCGCCGTAGTTGGCGGCGAAACGGGGATCGCTGACGTACATGTCGGCGAGCCCGCGAACGTATCCATCGAGGTCGCCCTCGGGATCATTGGCGGGGGTCCCGGGTGTGGCGCTCAGCCATTCCACGTGCCGACGCGCCAGTTTCTGACAGCGGTCCGACTCGGGGTCGGCACCGGCTGCGACGGCACTGCTCCAGTCCTGGCTCAGCTGTTCGACTCTCGCCTGCCATGACCGCCTGTCGTCGGCGCTGAGCGACTCCCACCAGTGGGCGGAGGTCTCATAGGCGCGCCGACCCCAGCGCTCGGTGACTTCGTCCTCGTGCTGTCGATGGTCGAACCCATCGAACATCTCCTCTGCCATGAGAGGTTCACCTGCTTCCAATCGTGAGATGGTCGCGGTGACGGCGACGATCTGCCGTTGGATCCGAGCACGCTCGCGCCCGAGGCTGCGGACGTGCTCGGACAGCGCCGCAATCGGATCCTCGGCGCTCTCGAGCACTTCGGCGATCCGATTCAACGGCATCCCGAGCTCCTTGAGTAGGAGGATGCGCTGCAGACGCACCAGGCCCGCCTCGTCGTAGTATCGGTATCCGTTGTCGGCGACGTAAGCCGGCGGCAGCAGGCCGATTGCGTCATAGTGACGCAGTGTTCGGCTCGTCGTCCCCGTCATCCGTGCTGTTTCCTGTATGGACCGGTCCATGACCATCAGCTTAGAAGTTGACGTCGCGTCAATGTCAACGGTGCTGGGAGATGGTTTCCCATCCCGGATCGGCCTCTCCCGATCAGGCGTGTCAGGCGGCGGCTCTGGCGGCGTCGAGGGCGGCGATCAGATCGTCTGCCAGGTCGTCGACGTGTTCGAGACCGACGGAGAGTCGGACCAGTCCGTCTCCGGGTTTGGCCGTGGCGGCGACCGGTCTGTGGGTCAGTGAGGCCGGATGTTGGACGAGTGTGTCGGCACCGCCCAGGGACACCGCATGGACGACGAGGCTGCAGTGTTCGACGAAGCTGCGGGCGGCCCCGAAACCGCCGGCGAGCTCCAACGCGATCATCGCGCCGCCACCGGACATCTGACGCCCGAGCAACTGACGTGGATCCTGCCCCTCGAGCCCCGGATAGCGGACGGCGGCGAGGGCTGGGTGCCCCGACAGTCGCTCGGCCAGCCGGCCGGCGGTCTCCTGTGCGGCGCGCATGCGCACGGCCAGGGTGCGCAGCCCCCGATGCAGCATGTATGCGCCCATCGGGTGCAGCAGTGCGCCCGTGATCGCCCGGACCTGCCGCAGGCGCATCGCCCAGGCGGAGTTGGTGGCGATGATTCCTCCCATGGCGTCACCGTGTCCACCGAGGTACTTCGTGGCACTGTGCAGCACGAGCGCCGCGCCGTGTGCGATCGGCTGCTGGAGGACCGGCGTGCAGAAGGTGTTGTCGACGAGCACCGGCACGTCGCCCGCTGCCGCGACGACACCGTCGAGGTCGACGAGATCGAGGCTTGGGTTGGCCGGGGTCTCGACGATGACGAGCCCGGTGTCGTCCTCGATCGCCGAGGCGATGTCGGCTTCTTTCGCCCAGGTGACCCTGGTGCCCAGCAGGCCCGTTTCGAGGAGGTGATCGCTGCCGCCGTAGAGGGGACGCACAGCCACGATGTGCGGGGTGCCGGCGCTGACGGCCGCGAGCAGGGCCGCGGTCATCGCGGCCATCCCGGTGGCGAAGGCGACGGCTTCATCCGCGTGCTCGAGCTCGGCGAGTGCGGTCTCGAAGCGCGCCACACCAGGTTGCCACAGCCGCTGGTAGACCGCCGAGTCGCCGTCCTTGAGGGGATGCCCGGTCGCGAGCCATTCGTAGGAATCACCTCCGGTGGCGATATCGTTGACCGGATTGGTGGTGGAGAGGTCGATGGCCGGAACGTGGACTCCCGCATCGGTGAGGCCGTCCATTCCGCCGTGGACCATGTGCGTTTCTGGATGCATAGAGGTCATATCGGCATTCAAGCCATTCCTGCGACGAGCTGCAAACAATCGTCAAGGATCTGTGAAATCGTGTCTGTGGTTCGAAGTTCCTTGCAGTGGGTATGCCAGACTGTGAGTCATGTCGCAGAAAGTGGAACTCGATGACGTCGACCGGAGACTGCTGAAGGCACTCGGCGATGATGCTCGGGCCTCGGGCACCGTGCTGGCCGCAGCGGTGGGCGTCTCCGAGTCCACGGTCTCCCTGCGCCTCAAGCGCCTGAAGACCATGGGAGTGATCAGAGGGTTCAGCGTCGACATCGATGCCGCGGCCGTCGGGATTCCGCTGCAGGCCCTGATCTCGATCCGATTGGCCAAGCACGACCGGGCGGAGATCGACGCCTTTACGACCGCCGCCCCACGATTCCCCGGCGTCGTGCGGATCTATCACATGGCCGGAGCCGATGACTATCTGCTCCATATCGTCGCCACCGACACCGAGGCGGTGCAGTCCTTCGTCCTCGACTACCTCACCCGCTATCCGGCGGTGGCCCATACCCGCACCAATCTCATCTACAGAGTGCAGGACGGCACTGCCTCGCTGCCCGACGGCCCCTGAGCCGCGGACGTGGCCCATGCCCTGATGGATCCGGCGAAATCCTCCGACAATCGCTGCCGCGGCAGACCGGTCATCCGACACGCAGCCTTGATGAGTCCGTCCGCACTGTCGTATCCCACTGATCGTGCCGCCGAACTCACCGTGGAGCCGCTGCGGACTCGGAGCAGAGCGAGGTTGAGCCGCCTCCGCGTACGCCAACCGAGGAATGAGATTCCGAGATCGTCCTTGACGATCCGTTCGAGATGACGCCTGCTCACCGCGAACCTGTCCGCCAAGGCGTTGACCGTACTGAGAATCGCGACAGGATCACGGACAACGGCTCGCACCATCTGATGTCGCGGCTCGGGAATGGCGAAGTCGTCGATGACGAGTGCATTCAGTTCTGTGTCGAGCGCAGTTCTGAACGGCAGCCGCTCCGGCTCGCTGGCGGGAGCCGAGGCCAGGATGATCAGCGCGATCTCGTGGACGGCCGGTGACTGTTCGAGGACGTGTGCGCCTTCCGGAGGTTCGGTGTGCGATGACAGTCTTGGACCGAGCATGATGCTGGTGTTCAGTGTCGTCACCGCGTGCTCGACTCCGGAACCCAGCCACACGCTGGAGCCGGCGCAGAGGAAGAGGTTCTTCGTCATCGTGACGATGTCGTCCGCCTCTTCTGTCGCGACGGCGTGCGTTGCAGGACGGCGTCGACGGATCTGAACCTCGACAGATCCGCTGACGACGTGAATGAGCAGCGGATAGTCGTGTGAGTGAAACTCGTGGCCAGTCATGGCCACCGGTCTGCCCCCGCCCGAGTCCCGGTTGCTCGTGCGGAGCAGATTGTGTCGCGCTGGTCGAATGATGATGTCGCCTCTGTCGAGTGTTCGTCGATTGGTTTGGTTAGGCTTGGCTATATTATCCGATTCCCACGTTCGGAGTGATCTGCTCGTGGGAGCCCGGTCCATATTTCAGAGGTGGTCAATGTCCGTTCTTCATCGACTCGGTGTAGTCATAGCCGCGGCAAGTCTCGTCCTCGTCAGCGGTTGCTCTCAGACTTCGGAATCCGACGACACATCATCAGACGCCGACACCCGTGCTGTGTCCACGGAACAGGGCGAGATCGACGTGCCCGCCGACCCGAAGCGAGTAGTCGTGCTCAACTACGCCCTGGCCGGCTATCTCTTCGACCTCGGCGAGCAGGTTGTTGCGACGACCCCGGAGGTGACGGATTCCACTGGCGAGTACTCGCGGTTCTGGTCGGAGAGGGCCGAGGCCCAGGGAACGGAATTCCTTCCGTGGAGCAGCGATGGCTTCGACTTGGAAGCCATCATCGCTGCGGATCCGGATCTCATCGTCGCCGGCGGTATCGGCTTCCCGCTCAAGCACGCCAAGGATGCCTACGCCAGGTTGACCGAAGTGGCACCGACCGTGATCGTCTCCGGCGAGGAGGAGAGCTGGCAGGGCCAGTTCTCGTTCATCGCTGCCGAGGTGCTGGGACGTGAAGATGATTACGAGAGGTTCGAATCCGCGTATGAGGATCGAGTTGCCGAGGTGAAGGCAAACATCGCCGTTCCTGCAGGGGAAGTGTCCGTTCTGACTCTCGATCGCGCGGATACCCCGTACATTCTCATCGAGGGAACGAGCCTGTCTGCCGAGCTAGAGAGGCTGGGATTTGCGACGGCTCCCCTGTTCCGCGAGAACGACATCGAACCGTACACCGCCGGGGGAGACACGTTCGGTCCGTCGCTCGAGGTGCTGCCTGATGTACTTCGCTCGGAGACTGTATTCGTGGTCGGCTTCAACAATGCGAACATCGGCGTCGACGACCTCGAACGGGAAGCACCGTACAATCGTGTGCCGGCTTTCGCGTCGGGACAGGCCTACGATCTGCCGTATTGGGCGATTCGCGGCGATTACGATGAGGCCCTTGCGCTGCTCGACACGATCGAGGCGAAGTTCCGGAAGAACAGGTAGATTCTTCGTCCTTCTCGCCGCTCAAGGCGAAGCTGTCAGGGTCGACTCGTGATTGAAAGTCCCTGTTTTCGCTGATGGACCGAAAAGTACGTGAGGCCATCAGTCTCGTCGGCGAGGAACCGACGACGAGAGAGACGCGGCAGCCACAGTATCTGTCCGGGGGCGAGGGAGAGCGCAGTCAGCTCTGTCTCCAGAGTTCCGGCACCGTGGAGGACGTGGATGAGCACGTCGAGTTTCGGCCCGACGTGTTCCTTGATTTCGCCGCCGGGAGCCAACGCAATGATGTTCGCATCGAGATCGCGCTGCTGGGGCTGGAACTGCCACACGGATCCGGAAGACTCGGGCACCCCATCGAGATTGCCGACATCGACGATGACACGGGGGAGGGGTGTTGCCGCGCGTTTGCTGATTCGAACCCGGAATCCGTCCCCTGCCTCCGGCAGTGGCTCCCAGCCGAGCGCCTCGGCGAATTCGGACTCCATCTCGGTTCTGAGGTTCTTGGGCTCGTGATCGTTGACGAGGATCAGTGCGGTGCCGACCTCCAGCTTGCGGTATGCGTCGATGATGAGCGGGTGCCTCTGCGACTTGGGAACGTCTCGAACATCGATGTGTTCGGGTGCGGCAGTTTGGGCCATGGTGATCCTCCGATGTCTGTTTCAGGCCAACGATGTACAAGTTAGCATCGTGAGTGCACGATCGACCCGATGAACATGATCCACTCGAGGAACAGGACGGATGATGGCCGAACACGATCAGGTCAACAACCTCGGTGAGCTGACCGCGGATCTTCTGGATAAGGCGCGCAGCGCGCACAGCGGCCGCGCCGCCCGCACAGTCTACAGCGGTCAGTATCTCAAACAGACGCTGTTGACATTCACCGCAGGTTCGACGATGGACGAGCATGAGTCGCCGCCCGAGGCGACTCTGCAGATGATCCAGGGCAGTGTGACGCTGTCGTCGACGGCGGAATCCTGGGACCTCGGCACCGGTGATTTGATGACGGTCCCTCCAGAGCGGCACTCCGTCGCGATTCAGGAGGATTCGGCGTTCCTGCTGACAACCCGAATCGACCTCAGCTGACCGGCGCAGATACAGGAGAAGTGCCGCGACATCGACTCGACGATGTTGCGGCACTTCACACGGTCGGGATAGCGGGATTCGAACCCACGACCTCCTCGTCCCGAACGAGGCGCGCTACCAAGCTGCGCTATATCCCGGTGACCAGCAACTACTATAGCGATGGTGGCGCGTTCTGAAAAATCGGCGCGGCCGATCATCCGCAAATGGAAGGAACGTCTCATTGGCACTGACAGCCGAGAGCATCACGACGACCGCTCTCGACATCCTCTCCCGCTACGGTTTGGGTGACCTGTCGATGCGCAGGCTCGCCCGTGAGCTCGAGGTCCAGCCATCCGCGCTGTACTGGCATGTCAAAGACAAGCAGGAGCTGTTCGTCCTCTTGGCCACACGGATGAACGCAGTCGTCGACGCACGCTGCCCGTCCACCTCGGATCCGGTGGCGGCGGTCATGGCGCTGCGCGAGATACTTCTCACATATCGTGACGGTGCCGAGATCATGCTGCTGGGATATTCCATCGCCCCCGAGAGGGTGACCCCGGCGGCGTTGAGCGTCTCCGTTCTTGGGGCCTCCGCCTCACACGGAATCATGGCCCATGTCCTCGGCGCCGTGACGATCGAGCAGAATCGCAGCGCCTTCGGCATCGCAGCCGTCGGTCCCGGAGAGCGTCTCGCGGAGATCACAGCAAAGTTGCTCGAGGTCTGAGGGATTCGTCTGCGCCGCGGGCCTATGGCATACTGAGCAGGCACGTTCGCGTGGGGCCCATAGCTCAGTTGGCTAGAGCATCTCGTTTACACCGAGAGGGTCGGGGGTTCAAGTCCCTCTGGGCCCACCTCCCGTTTTCGACTGTTGTTTGCGAGAATGCAGCGTTTCCGAAAAGTGATCCAAAGCGACATCGCAACGGTCTGAATCGAGCCGTTCATCGAATCCGGGGCTGCCGCCGTCGCCGAAATCTATTACAAGCGGGTCGATCCGTACCTCGGACAATGCCGCGCCGTGTCTGCCTGTACTCTCGAGCAAGAATGGTGGACTATCAGCTATTCTCAGTTCAGAACCAGCGCCATAGCCTGGTCACATGACGCCTGACACTTCACACCACCCGGCCGCTGCCCTGATCACTGACGGCTCCCCGAGCTATTCGACATCGGAGCGAGATCGCCGTTGGGATCTTGCACGCACATTCATGCAGCGAGAGGGGCTGGACGCACTGCTCGTCTACGGAGAGCACGAAGACGTGGGTCCGGCCCCATTCGCCTACGACACCTGGTTCAGCAACGGCCGAGCCGGGACGACGATCGTCCTTCCACGGCACGGCGAACCCCTGTCGCTGTTCCCGATGGAGATGTTCACGAAGGACCACCTCGAATCGGCTCGCCGCGGGGACCCGAGCTGGATTCGTCCGGCATGTATTCGGTCCTCTCGCGATTCCCGAGCCATCGTTGACACGCTCCACGAGTTGGGACTCACGCAGAGCATCATCGGTGTCATCGGCTTGGATCCGTATCCTCCGTGGTATCCCGAAGGAATTATTCCGTACCGGATGTGGAACGCAGTCCTCGACGAGCTTCCAGCCGCGACATTCAGACCGGTGGGGATGGCCTTCTCCCAACTCATCATGGCGTTGGGGGACGAAGAAGTCGGCATCGTCCGCCATTCGGCCGCCATCGGCGATGCCATGGTCAGAGCTATGGTCGAAGCCGCGGCTCCCGGTGTCCTTGAAAGCGAAGTCTATGCCGCAGGGATGGCTGCGGGTTATCTCCAAGGAACGACCCCGGCGGCCATGCACTTCTGGTCCGGGCCAGCTCCTCTCGCTTCGGGGCTGCCGCCGTGGAGCTACCGGCCTCAGAATGTTCGGATCCTGCAGGACGGCGATGTCATCTCGGCCGAAGTGTTCAGTAACGTCGGCGGTCGTCATTCACAGCACCAGGCCACCATCAGCCTCGGAGAACCGCATGCCGAGCTGTTGCGGGCGGAGCAGATCGCGCGCGAGGCATACGAAGCCGGCCTGGACGCACTGCGCCCCGGCCGAACGTTCGGAGAAGTCGTTGACACCATCCGCGCGCCGTACCTGAATGCGGACGGTTGGGAATTCGGTCCCTCCATTCACACGCTCAACCCTATGATCGCAGCCAGCGGTTTCCCCAGAGAAGCCAGCAGAACGATGGTCGGCGCTGACGCATACCCGCCCGAAGTCGACAGGCCCACCATGGCTTCTGATATGGAACTCGTTTCGGGGATGACCTTCGCTCTCGAGCCGAACTATGCTTACGGCAAGCACCTGGCTTACCTCGGCGGCACCGTCATCGTCGGCGACGACGATCCACTTGAGCTCAACCCGTACACAGCTCAGATCCTGCGCGCGACAGGAACGCAGCGATAGGGGAGCGCCGGATGACGCCCGGCGCAGAGAGCCGAGACGTCCTTTGCTCGATGCGGAGAACCTGCGAGCAAGCTGGTTCAAGGAGGTTTGTCAGATCGACCCGCGCTCGACATGACAGTAGAGCCGAAAAGCCGATACGCTGGCCGTATATGTATGCCAGGACTCTCGCGCTGCTGACTTGGACTCTCAGTACCGGGTTCCTCGAACTGAAATCGGCCAAAGGAGCACGATCATGTCATCAGACGAACAGCTGACCGGAACATGGGTCATCGATCCCGCGCATACCCGGCTCGGCTTCTCGACCCGCCACGCGATGGTCACGCGTATTCGTGGTGCCTTCAACGTCGTTGAAGGCACGGCGGTCGTCGACGCCGATGACCTCGCCAGCACCAAGGTGACCATCACCATCGACGTCGACAGCGTCGATACCCGAACCTCCGACCGAGATGCACACTTGCGAAGCGCGGACTTCTTCGACGTCGAGAAATACCCCAAGATCACCTTCACATCGACCGGAGTCGACGAGGTCGAAGAAGGCAGCTATATCGTCAATGGCGATCTGACCATTCGGGATGTCACTCGTCAGGTTTCGATTCCTCTCGAGCTGCTGGGCATCGACCGCGATCATCAGGGCGCGTTGAGGGTCGGGCTTGAGGGAAAACGCCGCATCGACCGGAAGGACTGGGGCGTGGAATGGAACACGACCTTGGACTCAGGGGGCTTGCTCGTCAGCGACAAGATCACCTTGGAATTTGAGCTCTCCCTGATCAAGCAGTAGCTGCTCAGACGGCAGCCAAGGGAACGGTCGACAGGCGCGCGGAACGGCACCTGCCGACCGTTTTCAACTGCTGATCGCCATCTCAACCTCGCTGTCGTCTTCCCAGTCGAGGAACTTCAGCAGGTTCTGCTGCGACACGGACACACAGCCTGCGGTCTTGCCGCTGCCTGTGCTGACGTGGAGGAAGATCGCGGATCCCTTGTCTGGTGTCCCCGCAGTGTTGTATTCGATGACCTGACCGTAGTCGTATGCCGGGGTCTGGTACATGGGCTCGCCGCTGTATCCCTCGGACTTCTTCTGCATCGTGTTGTAGTCCTTCACGGCATCGCCGTCGACCCAGACGTCGTCTTCGGTGACCGTGACGTATTTCGCTCCATGGAACTGCTCGGGCTCCGCTTTGACTCCGAACCCGTAGCCCATGCTGTACACCCCGGAGGGCGTCATGCCATCGCCCTCACGTTTCTGCCCGGCCTCGGCGATGCCGTTGTAGCCGACGTGCCCGTTGACGCTCATCGCCTGGTAGTAGTCGCCTTCCCATTCCTCACAGGCAGTGACTGTGGCCCTCGCCCCACCTGTGCTCTTGACAGCAATGACCTTCCCTGCTGTCGCCGCCGATGGCACCGAGCACGTCTCACCGAGGTGAGACGGCTTGTCGGCGGCATCGCCGTCGACCAGCCCCGCTCCGAGGCCTGCTGAGGCCCGTGCCGCCGTCCCTGCCGCCAGTGATCCGGCGACGAAGACGACGGCGAAGGCACAGGCCAGCGCCCGGTGAGTACCGCGTGATCGTGAAGTTGCAGGTGTCATGACGTCTCTCCTCATTCTCCGATTCCCACCATTCGGGGAAGGACCTACGTGTCATCGCTCATGCAGGAGGCGTTCGCTCAGCAATCTCAGGACCGGTCTCGATCAGGTCATCCTGGTCGGTGCCGCGCCATTTCGCGATGCCTCTCATCACCTGGTAGATGATGATCGCCGAGGCTGATCCGAGTGCGATGCCTTCGAACTGCAGTCCACCGGGCGTCCACGTGAAGTTCGCGATCGCCACGATCAGTGCCACTGCGGCGGTGTTGAGGTTGATGGGATTGGAGAAGTCGACCCTGTTCTCGACCCAGATGCGCACGCCGAGGAGTCCGATCATGCCGTAGAGGACGGTCGCCGCACCGCCGAGGACACCCGGCGGGATGGTGGCGATGATCTCTCCGAACTTCGGCAACAGGCTCAGAATGAGAGCGATCACACCTGCGCACAGGTAGGCGGCGGTGGAGAAGATCCGGGTCGCGGCCATGACTCCGATGTTCTCCGCATAGGTCGTCGTGCCCGATCCACCGCCCGATCCCGCAAGCATCGTGGAGAATCCGTCGGCGAACAGCGTCCGGCCGGTGATCTTGTCAAGGTCACGGCCGGTCATCGCCGACACCGACTTCACATGTCCGATGTTCTCCGCGATGAGGACGAAGACGACGGGGAGGAAGAGGCCGAGGTAGCCCAGATCGAACGCGGGAGCATGGAACGCGGGCAGACCCACCCAGTCGGCTTCACCGACCGTGGTGAAATCGACCTGCCCCTGTGCCCAGGCCGCGGTATAGCCGACGAGGACGCCGATGAGGATGGAGAGCCGCCCGAGCATCCCTCGGAACACAACGGTGGTGACCAGGATGGCAGCGATCGTGATGACCGCGGTCAGGGGTGCCTGGCTGACCCAGTCCCAGGCCGCGGGTGCGAGGTTGAGTCCGATGAGGGAGACGATGGCTCCTGTGACGACCGGAGGCATGGTGATCTCGATCCAGCGGACTCCGACGAAGTGGACGACGAGTCCCACCATCGCCAGGGTGACGCCGACGGAGATGATTCCACCCTGGGCCAGCGCCATGGCCTGGGGTTCGAGGTCCTCACCCGAACTGGCCGAGAAACCGGTGACGGCGCCGATGGGGGCCAGCAGTCCGAACGACGACCCCAGATACGAGGGCATCATGCCCTTGGTGATCAGCAGGAAGAGAAGTGTCCCGATCGCGGTGAAGAACAGAGTCGTCGAGGGCGGGAAACCGGTGAGCAGGGGAACCAGGAACGTGGCTCCGAACATGGCGATGACGTGCTGTGCCCCGATGCCCACGGTCCGCGGCCAGCTCATCCGCTCCTCGGGCATGACGGCCTCACCAGGGCGGATGGTCTTTCCGTCCCCGTGCTGCTTCCAGCCCCAGTGCCCGTCGAAGGGGCTGGAAGCAGATGTCGCGTCGTTGTGGGATGCCACCACTGGTCTCCTCATCCGCGGCCCGAAGACCTCGGCCCGTGCTCATCGTGCGTTCATTGCCGTGAGCAGTCTATTCGCCTTCGACTCCGATATGGGCCGTGGACGTGGCTCAGGCCTCGCGCAGCTGGCGTTTGAGGATCTTGCCTGCCGAGTTCTTGGGCAGTTCGGCCACGAATTCGATGCGCTTGGGAATCTTGAAACCGGCCAGACGGTCCCTGACATGGGCCAGCACAGCCGCCTCGGCGAGGTCACCCTGATCGGATCTGCGGACGACGAACGCGGTGACCGCCTCGATCCACTTCTCGTCGGCGACTCCCACGACCGCCACCTCGGCGACCTGGGGCAGTTCGAAGATCGCATCCTCGACCTGCCGACTGGCCACGAGGACTCCACCGGTGTTGATGACGTCTTTGACCCGGTCGATGACCTCGACGAATCCGTCCGCGTCGACCGTGACGAGGTCTCCGGAATGGAACCACCCGTTGTCGAAGGCCTCGGCCGTCGCTTCGGGGCGCTTCCAATATCCTTCACAGAGCTGCGGCGACCGATAGAGGATCTCGCCCTGTTCGCCGACGGCGACGTCCTCGCCGTCGGCATCGACGACTCGGGTCTCGACGAACAGGACCGGGCGACCGGCGGATGACGGACGGTCATCGTGTTCCTCCGGCCGCAGCACCGTGCACAGCGGCCCCATCTCGGACTGGCCGAAGCAGTTGTAGAAGCCGAGCTTCGGAAGACGCTTCCGCAGCTTCGCCAGCACCGGACCGGGCATGATCGAGGCGCCGTAGTAGCCTTTGCGCAGGCTCTCGAGATTGCGGGTCTCGAGGTCCGGGCTGTTGGCCAGGGCGACCCACACGGTGGGAGCGGCGAAGAAGGAGTTGATCTCGCGTTCTTCGAAGATCGCCAGCAGCTGTTCGGGGACCGGGGCGGGGACGATGATGTTGTGCGCACCGATGGACAGCAGCGGCAGAAGGAACACGTGCATCTGCGCCGAATGGTAGAGGGGCAGGGCGTGGACGACGCGGTCCGTGGCAGCGAAGTCGAGGCTCATCAGAGATGACATGTATTCGTGGACGAGCGCCCGGTGCGTCATCACTGCACCCTTGGGCGCCGAGGTGGTTCCCGAGGTGTAGAGCAGCTGAGCGACGTCGGCGTCCGCGACGTCGAATTCGCCGGTCGTGGCCGGGGCAACGTCTGCGGCGGTGGCCGGTGCGAGGAGCGTGGAGAAGTCCCTGACCTGTGAGCCTGCTCCGGACGGCGTCGCTCGGACCGCCTCGAGGAGGTCCTCATCGGCGAAGACGATCGTGGCTCCCGAGTTGTCGAGGATGTAGTCGAGTTCGTCGTTCTTCAGCTGATAGTTGACCGGCACGTGGATGAGACCGGCCCGAGCACATCCGAGGTAGAGAAGGAGATAGAGATCCGAGTTCTTCCCGTAGGCGCCGATGCGATCGCCCTTCTTCGCCCCCAGGCTCAGCAGCTCACGGGCGACGGCGGTGACAGCGGTGTCCAGACTGGCGTAGGTCCACGTGCGGTCACCGAATTCGACGGCGGCGTCCTCGCCGAATCTGCCTGCGCTGCGGCGGACGATGTCGGCGACGGTCGAGGAGAAGTGCAGATCGGACGATGTCGTAGTCGAGGCATTCGTAGTCATGGGCCAAATCTATAGCGCAGCGATCGTCAAGAGAACCACGTCCCATGGATTTCTGCGTGTCGCGGGAATCCTCCGACAGCCGTCGCGGACCCACGAGCGCAAGGACTGCTGACCCCGGCCGGCCGGATGTAATACTGTGGACGCATGAGATACCCGAAGGTCAGCGAATGTGTCGACGTCTTCGAAACACTGTGGCCGACGGGCCTGGCGGAGAGCTGGGATTCCGTGGGTCTGGCCGTGGGCGACCCCGATGCCGAGGTGCGCTCGATGCTGCTCGCTCTCGACCCCATGGACGCCGTCATCGCCGAGGCGGTCGTCCTCGGCTCGGATCTGGTGTTCAACCACCACCCGCTGATGCTCAAACCCGTGAAGTCGGTGAATGCCTCAACGCTCAAGGGCGGTGCCGTCCACACCCTGATCAGCAACGACATCGCCCTCTTCAACGCCCATACGAACGCGGACTCGGCACGTGGGGGAGTCTCGGATGCGCTCATCTCCCTGCTGGGCATCGACGATGGGCAGCCGATCGCGCCGCATGCCGACAGCTCAGAGACCGGAATCGGTCGCGTGGGAGACCTCACGACGCCGACGCCCGTGCGCGACATCGCCCGCACGCTGTCGAACCGCCTGCCCCGGACGACGACGGGTGTGCGCATCGCCGGCGATCCAGCGGCGACGGTGACGCGGGTCGCCGTCTGCGGGGGAGCCGGGGATTCGCTGTTCGACGAGGTCCGGGCCAGTGGTGCAGAGGTCTACATCACCGCCGACCTCCGTCACCATCCCGCCACGGAGGCCCGCGACACCGCCAACCGACAGGGCGGACGCCCACAGCTCATCGACGTCTCCCACTGGGCCTCTGAGACCGTGTGGCTCACCGCCGCCGCGAAGCAGCTGGAGGCCGAATTCGCCGCGCGCGGACTTCGCGTCACCCTGCAGCACTCGGCCGTCAGCACCGACCCCTGGGTCGAACGCTACTGACCGCCTGCACACGCCGACCGACGCTTCGATGACAAGGAAACACACAATGCTGATCACTGCCGAGCAACGGACAGAACTCGAGTCTCTCATCGAACTCGCCGCCCACGGACGCGCGCTTCGACACGAGCACGACAATCCCGCACAAGCCGCGGAGCTCAAGGAGCTCGTGGCCAAGCACAAGGAGGTCGAGGCCGAGAAGACCGAAGCCGCCGAAGTGGTCGAGAAGTTCCGTGCCGACGTGGCCGAACACGCCACAGCCATCGAGACCCAGAACAGCCAGATCAAGAAGAAGACCGCCGAACTCAACGACGGTACCGGCCTGACCAGCCGAGACCTCGTCAACCTGCAGAGCGAGATCTCCGGACACGAAGAGAAGGTGGCGGAACTGGAAGAGGTCGAGCTCGATTCCATGGAGAAGCTCGAATCTGCCGAGACCACACTGTCAGAGGCCGAGACCGCCCTCGCCGAGGTGACAGCAACGGGTCGTGCCACACAGACGGCGATCAAGGAACGCAAGACGGAATTGGCCGCAGAACT
This sequence comes from Brevibacterium marinum, assembly GCF_011927955.1. Lineage (NCBI taxonomy): Bacteria > Bacillati > Actinomycetota > Actinomycetes > Micrococcales > Brevibacteriaceae > Brevibacterium > Brevibacterium marinum. The sequence continues at coordinate 2,674,460 of NZ_JAATJN010000001.1, forward strand.
CGAAGCCAATGCCTCGCAGTCCCAGACTCGCAAATCCGATCTGCCGGACGAGCTGGTGCGACGGTTCGAGCACAATATCGCCGCGGGCGGACCGGGAGCTGCGATCATCAGCGGCCCCAACTGCCAGGCCTGCGGCCAGGAGATCAGCGGCATGAAGTGGAAGGAGATGCTGCTCGAGGATCCGAACGAGACGTATGAGTGCGAGGAGTGCGAGGCAGTTCTGCTGCGCAAGTCCTGAGGCACACGCAGCTGTGCGCTTCAGTCTCGCAGGACGATGGTCAACGCCGCTGGCTTGTTCTTGGCGTGAGGCGTGAACTCGACCTCATAGGACTCCTCTGCCCGGGACAGCAGCTCGTCGACACTCGACGGCAGACCTCTGTCGTCCCAGAGCAGACGTCCCACGAGTTCGCCGCGATAGTACTTCGCCCAGTGGGAGACGACGTTGCGTTTCGTGCCGCTGACCTTGACCGCGCCCAGAGTCACGACCTGCTCGTGGGGCCCCGGCCATGCTGCCCGGTAATCGCTGGAGCGGCAGTCGAGGATCACCTCGGCGGGGTCGACCGTGAAGGACTGAGCAAGGATCGGCTTCCACCAGGCAGAGAGCTTTCCCAGGGTGCCCAGATCCGTCTTCATCGCCAGGCGATACGCGGGGATCGGATCGAGCCCGTTCACCTGGCCGAAGAGGGCCGAGAAGACGTGGACGTTCCGCAGACGCCGGGCCAGATCCTCGCTTCCCGTAGCTTGGGCCACGAGTTCGGGTGCGCCCATGGCTTCGTACAGAACACCGGAATACGTCAGCAGAGCCGGAGCGCAGGCCACGGTGTCGAGACTGACATTGCGCTCGACGTCAGCGGCCAGCGACGCCCCCACCCCGAGACGGTCGAGGGCGTCTTCGCGTTCGGAGACCCGCTGCAATGTCGCGAGGACCTTCTTCCGCTGGGGGTTGAGATCCGGGGCCGAGAGCTCGGGGAGGTCGAGCGGGGCGCCCGCACTGGCGGGCGCCTTACCTTCTGAAGGCGGCAGCAGGATCTTCACCACACCATCGTAGGGTGCGATGAAGCGAGCTTCGTCCGACCCTCGGCGTTAGCTTCATCACCTTTCGACCCTGCCCACGGTCATCCGTGGGCAGGGGTGGGCAGGCCCGGCACACGAGAGCGTGAGTGGAGGGTAGACTTGCGAACTTGAGGACAGGTCACCAGACGGTCGCGGCTCTCTCACGAGGGCTGAGGAACGTCCGGGCTCCGCAGAGCAGGGATGGTGGGTAACACCCACCCGGGGCAACCCGCGGGCCAGTGCAACAGAAAGCAGACCGCCCAGTTCCGACTGGGTAAGGGTGAAACGGTGGTGTAAGAGACCACCAGGGCGCCGGGTGACCGGTGCCGCTGGGTAAACCCCATCCGGAGCAAGATCAGACAGGCGACGTTCGAGGCTGCTCGCCGAGTCGTCGGGTGGATTGCTCGAGGCCGGTGGCAACAGCGGTCCCAGATAGATGACCGTCCGTCGAGAAGGGCGACCGACTCGATGACAGAACCCGGCGTATCGGTGGCCTGTCCTCACCTCCAACGGTTCAGCGAGCGTCCCGTGCCGTCGGTGGCTTGAGGAACAGCAGAAGCGAGGACATGCCGTACACGCCGAGGACGCCGATGAAGCCCACGATGAGGATGGCGAGGTCGGCACCGACATTCACGCTGTCGGCCGGTTCCGTCGGCGCCTCACCCTCGGGATCGACGAGCGCAGTGATCGTATCCCCGGTGTCGAAGTCATCGTAGCCGTCCTCACCGCGGTAGATGATCGGCTTCTCCACGGGGCTTCCGTCGGTGCGCTCCAGTTCGTACGTATGCGTATACGCCTTGCGGTGCCGATCCGAGCTCGAATCGAGGCTCGAATCGACGTCGACGGTGTGTTCGACGACCACGACCTCGGTCGGCTCTCCCGAGCGGCTCACACCGAGGTCCTCGGCCAACATCACCGCGCCGAGACCGGTCAGCGCCAACGCGGGCAGGGCCAGCCACAGAATCCAGCCGGGCCGGCTGACGACGATGGTGCCGATCATCACGAGGATCACAGTGGTGCAGGAGATGACGATGCCTGCAAGCAGAGCCTGAGGTCGGATGGCAGTGATCGCAAAGGCCACGACGAGGCCGATGCACAGAGTGACCAGCAGAACCACGAGGCCGAGCAGCCTGCCGAGTGCTGACATTCCCATTCCTTCCTCCAGTTCGTCTCCGGACCTACGCCGAGCCCTTCTTGACCTTGGCCTTGCCTTCGTTGGCGGCCAGGATGGCCGCCCCGACGATGCCGGCATTGTTGAGAAGCTTCGCCGGCTTCATCTCGGCCCGAGTCCGGATCAGGTGCAGGAACTGCGAATGGGACTTCGAGATCCCACCGCCCACGAGGATCACGTCCGGGGCGACGAGCAGTTCGATCTGCGAATAGTACTGCTGCAGCCTGTCGGCCCATTCCTCGTAGCTCAGCCCTTCGCGGACCTTGACCGATTCCGCGGCTTGTGTCTCCGCATCGCGACCGTTCATCTCGATGTGGCCCAGCTCGGTGTAGGGGACCAGTCGCCCTTGGGTGAAGAGAGCCGTGCCGATGCCGGTTCCCAGAGTCGTCAGGAGAACGGTCTTCTTGCGATGCTTGCGACCGGCGCCGAAGGTCATCTCTGCCAGCCCGGCCGCATCCGCATCGTTCATGATGAAGAAGCGACGGCCCGTCTGCTCGTCGAGGTTTGCGATGATGTCGGAGCCGATCCACGACTGATCGAGGTTCGCCGCGAACTCCACGTGGTCGTCTCGGATGACACCGGGGAACCCGCAGCCGATGGGCAGTGCGTCGAGTGCCGATCGGTCATCGACGACTCCGAGGTCGAGTGCGGTGGAGGCGAGGAGCTCGATGAGTTCTGCGGTCGCGGCGGCGACCTTGGGGGGTGTGCTCGATTCGGGGGTCAGCACCCGCACCCGTTTGAACGCGAGGTCCCCCGTCTCCGTGTCGACGAGACCGGCTTTGATGCCGGTTCCGCCGACGTCGACACCGATGGCGAAGCGCCGTTGCTGTTCGTCGGTCATATCAGTCCTGTCGAGTCATCGGCCCCGCGGCGATGGCCGCATCGGCGTCGGGGAGGGTGAGGATGTCGGCGCCGGTCTCAGTGACGACGAGGGTGTGTTCGAACTGGGCGGAGCGTCTGCGGTCCTTCGTCACCACGGTCCAGGAATCGTCCCAGACGTCCCAGTCGACGGTGCCGAGGTTGAGCATCGGTTCGATGGTGAAGATCATCCCGGGCTCCATCACCTCGGCGTGGGCGGGTGCGGCGTCGTAGTGGGGGACGATGAGACCGGAGTGGAACTCGCGACCGACGCCGTGACCGCTGTAGTCGCGGACGACCCCGTAGTCGAAGCGCTTAGCGTACTTCTCGATGACGCGCCCGATGACGTTGATCTCACGTCCCGGCTTGACCGCTTTGACCCCGCGCATCGTGGCCTCCCATGTGCGTTCGACGAGCAGTCGGGACGCCTCGTCGACGTCTCCGGCGAAGAACGTGTAGTTCGTGTCACCGTGCATGCCTCCGATGAAGGCGGTGATGTCGACGTTGACGATGTCACCGTCGGCGATCACCGTCGAGTCGGGGATGCCGTGGCAGATGACTTCGTTGAGGGAGGTGCACACCGACTTCGGAAAGCCGCGGTAGCCCAGGGTCGACGGGTATGCCCCGTGATCGCACATGTACTCGTGGGCGACCCTGTCGATCGCGTCGGTGGTGACCCCGGGTTCGATCATGTCGCCGACGGCGGCCAGCGCGTTCGCCGCGATCCGGCCGGCAGTCCGGACCTGTTCGACCTCCTCGTCGGAATAGAAGTTGCTGCCACGACCTTCGTCCGGATCCGCGCGACCGACGTACTCGGGTCTGGCAATGGTGTGGGGGACAGGCAATTCGGGGGAGACGGTTCCGGGCGTGAGCAGGTGAGGGGTATCAGTCATGGTGACTTCGATTCTAGAGCGGATGGACGCAGATATTCCACAATGGCAGTGCCTGTCGGTGCGCCCGACTTGCCGGGAGACGACTAGACTCGAGAGGACGAACGTCTTCGCGCCACTGTGAAACCGTCACCGATGGGTGCGCTGAACCGAGATGGGGAGTGATGAACGAGCAGACCGGCTCGACCGGCCCCGAATTCTCCGGTCTCAGCGATGTGGTGAGTCTGACGAGTGCACCGCAGCAGATCGCCGACCACATCCTCTCAGGCATTGCCGTGGGTGCCCTGCCCGTGGGCACTCTTCTGCCGGGTGAACGGGCTCTTGCCGCCGACCTGCAGGTCTCGCGCTCCAGTGTGCGTGCTGCGCTGCTGCGACTCGAGCGTCTCGGCGTCGTCGAACGACGCCGCGGTCGAGGAGGCGGCACATTCGTATCGAATGCGGAGGCGACCGCACTGGCACCCGTGGCCGGTCGGATCGGCGAATTCCATGCCGAACGCATGAACCTCCTCGATGCCCGGGCGATCTTCCAGAACAGTCTGGCCGCGACCGCCGCTCTGCGACGGACCGAAGAGGAGCTGGCCGGACTGCGAGAGCTGGCGCAGAGATACTCCGAACGCGCCGAGGCCTCAGTGGCCAGAACGGCCGACGCGCAGTTCCACTTCGCGATCGCGCGAGCCGGGCACAACCCCGAGCTCGTCCGCATGGCCGTCGACATCGATACGAGGATCAACGCCGGTTTCCGCCATGATCCCTTCTCACCTGAGCTGTTCGACCATGCGGTGGCCGACCATGCGGCCATCGTCGACGCGATCGCGACTCGTGACGCAGAGGCGGCCGGCCGCCTCTGCGAGGAGCACTTCCGGTCGACGACGATGCCGCCGCATGACTGAGATGCCCCACCCCATGACCGAGGTGCGCGTGGGCAATGTCAGTTCGCGAGGGCATGCTCGACGGAGACGGACTCGAAACCGAACGCCTCGGCGACATTGTCGTTGGTGACGTGGCCGTTGTGGATGTTGAGTCCCCGAGCCAAGCCCGAATCCTTCGACAGGGCGGCATGCCAGCCCCGGTTGGCGATCGTGACCGCGAACGGCAGAGTCGCGTTCGTCAGGGCCGCCGTCGCCGTGTTCGGCACAGCACCGGGCATATTGGCCACGCAGTAGTAGATCGAGTTGTGGACGGCGAACGTGGGATCGTCGTGGGTCGTCGGATGCGAGTTCTCGAAGCAGCCGCCCTGGTCGATGGCGATGTCGACGAGGACCGAGCCCGGCTTCATACCGGCGACCATTTCATCGGTGACGAGCTTCGGAGCCTTCTTTCCTGGAATGAGGACCGAACCGATGACCAGGTCGGCAGAGGCCAGGGACTTCGTGATCTCGTATTTGTTCGAGACCTTCGTCGCGATCGCACCGGCGAAGGTCTCATCGATCTGGCGCAGGCGGGGGATGTTGATGTCGATGACCTCGACGTCGGCCCCCAGCCCCAGTGCCATGCGAGCGGCATTGGTGCCGGCGACGCCGGCACCGATGACGACGACGTCGGCGCGTTCGACGCCCGGGACGCCGGAGAGGAGGATGCCGCGTCCGCCCGAGGCCTTGAGCAGGCTGTGGGCCCCGACCTGTGTCGAGAGGCGACCGGCGATCTCGCTCATCGGTGCCAGCAGCGGCAGACCGCCGCCGTCGGGCTGGACGGTCTCATAGGCGATGGCGGTGGTGCCGGCCTGCATGAGCGCCTGGGTCAGGGCCTCATCGGCGGCGAGGTGGAGATAGGTGAACAGGATGAGGTCCTTGCGCAGGAAACCGTACTCCTGGGCAATGGGCTCCTTGACCTTGAGGACCATGTCGCCGGCGGTCCAGGTCGACTCGGCGTCGGGGGCGATGGTGGCGCCGGCCTCGGTGTACTCATCATCGGTGATGAATGATCCCTGGCCCGCACCCGCCTGAACGGTGACGTCATGTCCGTGGGCGACGAGCTCGTGGACACCGGCAGCGGTGATGGCGACGCGGAACTCGTTGTTCTTGACCTCTGTGGGCACTGAAATGCGCATAGCTTTCCTTCTCTCATTTTGCCCCGTGGGCAGTTCCAGCCAGATCGAAGTGTGGCTGAGGATACAGCTCACTCTATTCCGTTGAAGGTCTGGAGGGCAAACCTTTACCGCCCGGATCCGTGACGTCGATTGCGGAATCCGTGGAATGAGAACAGGTTGAACACGAAATCGCCATATTTTGTCCTCATTTGGTGCAGAATCGTCTCACTTTATGATGAACGGGTCCTCGCAGGGGAGGCATCGATGCTGCTGACAGGCAGAACCGGTAAGCTGAAATCCGTCAGGAATTCACCACACCCGCGATGGAGGGTTCGACATGGGACTGTTCGAGGATATCGACGACGCCGATTCGAAGTACTACTTCAATCTCAAGACCAACACGGTCGAGCGTGGTCTGGTCAGCGATGCGGATCATCGCATGGGCCCCTATGAGACGGAGGAGGTGGCTCGCGCCGCCCTCGAACGGGCCAAGGCCCGCAACGAGGAATGGGACGAGGACGACAAGAAGTGGAACGGCTGAGGAATGTCGCGTCAGGAAGAGTTCGTTCTTCGCACCGTCGAAGATCGTGAGGTCAGATTCATCCGCCTGTGGTTCACCGATGTCCTGGGCGGGCTGAAATCGGTCGCAGTCGTCCCCGCCGAACTCGAGGGAGCCTTCTCCGAAGGCATCGGCTTCGACGGTTCCTCGGTCGAGGGTCTCTCGCGCGTCTACGAGGCCGATATGGTCCTCAAACCGGATCCCTCGACCTTCTCCCTGCTGCCGTGGCGCGGGGAGAAGGAGCCGACCGGGAGAATGTTCTGCGATATCAACGTGCCCGGGGGCGAACCGGCGCAGGCCGATCCGCGCAACGTCCTCAAACGTACGCTGGCGAAGGCCGCGGAGAAGGGCTTCTCCTTCTACGTTCATCCTGAGATCGAGTTCTACCTGTTCAAGACGGACAACCTCGACCCGGGAACCGGCATCCTCGAAGGCACGAAGCCCATTCCCGTCGACACGGCCGGCTACTTCGACCACGTCAACGGCGGCACCGCCAATGACTTCCGGCGTTCGGCGGTGACGATGCTCGAAGCCATGGGCCTGTCGGTGGAATTCTCCCACCACGAGGCGGGTCCCGGGCAGAACGAGATCGATCTGCGCTACGCCGACGCACTGACGATGGCCGACAACATCATGACATTCAGATCCGTGATCAAAGAGGTCGCGATCTCGCAGGGGGTCTACGCGTCGTTCATGCCCAAACCGCTCAACGACCACCCGGGCAGCGGAATGCACACCCACGTCTCGCTCTTCGAAGGTGAGAACAACGCCTTCTTCGAACCCGGTGCGATGTACCAGCTGTCGAAGACGGGCAGGCAATTCATCGCCGGTCTGCTCACTCATGCCGCGGAGCTGACAGCGGTGACGAACCAGCACGTGAATTCGTATAAGCGTCTGTGGACCGGTCATGAGGCTCCGTCCTACATCTCGTGGGGTCACCGCAATCGCTCGGCCCTCGTGCGCGTGCCTCAGTACAATTCGGGGAAGTCCTCCTCGGCGCGCATCGAATACCGGGCTCTCGACTCCTCTGCGAATCCGTACCTGTCCTATGCGCTCATGCTCGCAGCGGGGCTGAAGGGCATCGAAGAGGGCTACGAGCTGCCCGAAGAGGCCGAGGACAACGTGTGGCAGCTTTCGGACACCGAACGAAGGGCCATGGGGATCCAGGCGCTGCCGACGAGCCTGTCGCACGCTCTCGAGATCATGGAGCAGTCCGACCTGGTCGCGGAGACGCTGGGCGAAGAGGTCTTCGACTTCTTCCTGCGCAACAAACGCCGGGAATGGAACGACTACCGCGCTCAGGTCACCCCGTTCGAACTCAGCAAACACTTCACGTCGATGTAGCGTCATGGCCCGGATCACTTCGCGCACCTCCGCCGTATCCGAATCGGCGGCCCGCTTCCTCGACGAGATCAACGAGCTCCTCGGCCAGCCCTTGGCCACCGATTCGCGATTCATCGATCTCCTCGAGGCCACACCGGATCCGCACGCGGCAGCGCTCGGTCTGCTGCGCGTCCTCGAGGCCGCGGGAGACGCGGCCCCGCAGTTCCTCGAGGCCGTGCGCTCAGGGGTTTCCGAGGAGCTTGCCGAGGATGATCTCGACCGTGCTCTGCTGCGTCGCGTCCTCGCCGTCATGGGGACCACCGAGGCGATGGTCGACCACCTCGTGCGCCATCCCGAATCCTTGCCGCAGCTGGTGGAGAAGTCGCCGTTCCTCATGATCTCGACGCCCGCGGCCTCCGCGGCCTCGCTGCGCAACGATCTGCTGGCAAGTGTGGGCGCGGATCCGGGCGATCCGGCGCCCACGGCGGACCACCTCGGCGAGGAAGCGGTCAAGGATCTGCGTCGAACCTATCGTGATGCACAGCTGCGGTTGGTCGCCGATGATCTCGTCGCCGAGGCGCCCGAGGAGATCGTCGATCACGTCATGGCCGTGCTCTCCGACCTGGCCGCCGCCGCGATGGATGCGGCACTGACCATCGCCAGGGGAGAGCTCGACCCCGAAGGCAGGGTCCGTATCGCCGTCATCGCCCTGGGCAAGACCGGCGCACGCGAACTCAACTACGTCTCCGACGTGGATGTGGTCTTCGTACTCGACTCGGCAACGAGCGATGAGCAGCGCGACCTGGCTACGGAGATCGCCCAACGGATGCGCAGCATCCTCTCCGACGCCGGAGCGGAACCTGCCCTGTGGGAGGTTGACACCGCATTGCGCCCCGAGGGCAAGGCCGGAGCACTCGTGCGCACGATGTCCGAGTTCACCCACTACTACGCCGACATCGCGAAGAACTGGGAGTTCCAGGCCCTCCTCAAGGCACGCCCGGTGGCCGGGGACGTCGGTGTCGGCGAAGAGTTCGTGGAGACGCTGCTGCCGCTCGTGTGGGAGGCGGCCAGCCGACAGGGATTCATCGACGGCATCCGGTCGATGCGGCGTCGCGTCGTCGACCTGATTCCAGCGGCCGAGGCGCCCCGGCAGATCAAATTGGGTCGCGGCGGTCTGCGCGATGTGGAGTTCTCCGCCCAGCTGCTTCAGCTCGTGCACGGACGCACCGACGAGGAGATCCGGACCCCCAACACCCTCATCGCTCTGGAGGAGCTGGGCGACCACGGTTACATCGGGAAGGAGGACGCCTTCGTCTTCTCCTCGGCCTACCGCTTCATGCGCGTCGTCGAGCACCGGGTGCAGATACCGCGGATGCTGCGAAACGCGCTTATCCCCGATGACGATGAGAAGCTGCGTATCCTCGCCCGCTCGGTGTTCACTTCCGGCTCTCGGACCGGCGCTCGGTTGGAGGAGACGCGGCGTGACTATGCGAAACAGGTCACCCACCTGCACGATCAGATCTTCTACCGCCCCATCCTCGACGCGGCGGTCGGAGTTCATGGCGCCGTCGTCGACGCCCACAACCGGGGCAGCAGCCTGCAGGCGGCCGCCGATCGCCTCCAGGCTTTCGGCTACCGCGACCCGCAGGGCGCTCTGGGGCACATCAAGGCGCTGACCTCGGGCATGTCGCGCACCGCACTGGTGATCAAACAGGTGCTGCCGGCCCTGCTGGACTGGTTCTCCGACGGGGTCAGTCCCGACGCCGCGCTCCTGGCCTTCCGGCGACTCACCGACTCGCTGTCGAGCTCGGGGTGGTTCCTCAAGATGCTGCGCGATTCCGGTCTGGCAGCGAAGTCGGTTGCCGAGGTCCTCTCGCTGTCCGGCTATGCGAGCGAGCTGCTGCTGCGCCAACCGGCGGCCGTGGCGTGGCTGGACGACTTCGACAACCTCACCGCCCGCGACCCGAAGACCCGCGAAGCCGAGGTCGGTGGACTGCTCAAACGGCACGGCGAGGCCGCGATCGCCCCGATCCGCGAGACCTACAGCCGCGAGCTGCTGCGCATCGCCCTGCGCGACGTCCTCGACGTCGGCGACCGGGCGGAGATCCCCGGCGACCTGTCCGCGCTGATGGATCTGACCGTCAGCAGCGCTCTGCAGGCCGTTCGGATCGACCTCGACCAACCCGAGACACCGCCCTATGAGTTCGCGATCATCGCGATGGGACGCTGGGGCGGCAACGAGATCGGCTACTTCTCCGACGCCGATGTCACCTTCGTCTACCGTCATGTCGGTGAGGAGCTGGGGGTCGACGACAAGGCGAAACTGAGCAAACACGTGAACAAGGTCGCGCTCAGTCTGACGAGCAGGCTCAAGGCCAGCGACGCGTCCCAGGGCGTCGATCTCGACCCGGATCTCCGTCCGGAGGGCAAGAACGGGCCGCTGGTTCGCGCGCTGTCGTCCTACCGGGCCTACTACGCAAAGTGGTCCCAGCCCTGGGAGGCCCAGGCGCTGCTGAGGGCCCGACCGGTGGCAGGCGACTCGGGCCTCATCGACGACTTCACCGAGCTCATCGATCCTCTGCGGTACCCGGTCGAGATGCCGACGAAGTCTCTGACGCAGGTGCGCACGCTCAAAGCGCGGATGGAAGATGAACGACTGCCCCGCAACGCGGACAAACGCCGACATCTCAAGCTCGGACGGGGCAGCCTGTCCGACGTCGAGTGGACGGTGCAGCTCATGCAGCTCCAGCACGCCCACCGCATCGCCGCCCTGCGAACGACTTCGACGCTCGTCGCGCTGCGGGCGGCCACCGAGGCGGGCCTCATTCCGGAAGACGACGCGGAGGAACTTGCGGCGGCATGGCAGCTGGCGACCGATGTCCGCTCAGCAGTCATGCTCTACCGCGGGCGCACGGCGCAGTCCCTGCCCGAGGAGCACTCAGAACTCGAAGCCACCGCCCGGCTGCTGGGATATCCGGAAGGCGGCGGACACGAACTCGAAGACGACTACCTGCGCGTCACCCGACACGCACGCAATATCATGGAGCATCACTTCTACGGCTTCTGAGCCTGCAGTGCGCGCTTTCGGTCGGCTGTGTGGCCGAGAACTGGTCAGTGCGCATCGAACTCGAGGCCGAGGAGGGCATTCTCGATGACCTCGGGCAGTGCTGGATGGATCCAGTACTGACGTGCAGCCATCTCATCCGCGGCTTGACCGAACGCCATCGCCTGAATGAGGGGCTGAACGATCATCGACGCTTCATGACCGACGATGTGAGCACCCAAGATCCGGCGCGATCGTCTGTCGGCGATGATCTTCACGATGCCCGGGTCATCGGCCATCGCCCACCCGTAGGCGACGTCGGAGTACTTCTGCACCTTCACCGTCACCTCGTGGCCGGCGTCCCTGGCCTCGCGTTCGGTCATGCCGACGTAGGCGACCTGGGGTGATGTGAATACCGCACCCGGCACCGCATCGTGATTGACCGCGGTCAGGTCCGCCTCGGCGCCGCTTCCCGGTTCTCCGGCCGCCACATCGACGGCAAGATTGTCGCCGACGACGTTCGCCTCGTGATTGGCGACGTGTTTGAGCTGGTGCGGGGAGCTGATGTCGCCGAGTGCGAACACGCCGGGAACCGGTTCGCCGTCGGAGAGCACCCTCTGCTGGGCATCGACGCGCAGACGTGAGTCATCGAGGACGTCGAACCCGGCGATCGACGCATGCAGACTCGAGGTGTTCGGTGTCCGTCCGGTGGCGATGAGGACGGCGTCCGCATCGAGTTCGGGCGGAAGGTCGACATCGCCGAGGCGACCGCTGGCCTTCAGCGTCACCGTCACCCGGTCACCGGTGAAGCGGTAGGAGGAGACCTCGGCGCCGCGGTGGACCCGATGGGAGCGTTCGAAGAGCTCGGTGAACTCGTCCGAGACCTCCTCGTCGATGCTGCCGAGCAGCCGAGGGCCACGGGCGATGACAGTCACCTCGGTGCCGAAGCCCGCGAACACGTGCGCGAACTCCATGGCGATGATGCCGGAACCGATGATGACCAACCGTTCGGGCAGACGAGGCATGCGCATGATCGAGTTCGAGGTGAATACCGGATAGCCGTCCGTGTCGATCAACTGCGGATCGAGGCCCTCAGCTTCGGGAATGACCGGGGAGGCCCCGGCGGCGATGACGATTCGATCGCTCGTGATCTGCTCACCCGAGGCCGTGCTCACCGTCTTCTGCCCGGTGAAGTGGACGTGTTCGGGCAGAACGGTGACATGGGGCTGGCGGTCACCGCTGCGGTAGTCCCGACCTCCGGCTTCGATGGCGTCGACGCGGTCGAAGATTCGCTTCTGCAGGGCCGGCCAGTCGACGCCGTGGAAGTCCGTCGACAGGTTGTAGCGGCCGGCGTCCGCGGCATGTTCGGCGAGCATGGCGGGATAGACGAACATCTTCGTCGGGATGCATCCCACATTGAGGCATGTGCCCCCGAAGTGCCATTCCTCTGCGATGGCGACCTTGAGGCCGGAGAATCTGTCGTCGAGGAACATGTTCCCCGAACCTGTGCCGATCAGGAGGAGATCGAAATGCGTCATTGTCCATCCCTGTTTGTGTCGTTGCCGTGGTTGAGCCGTGGGCGGCCCGGGGAATCCGTCCGGAACGGAAGCTGCGAAGGGCGCCACGGGTGAAACCCCATGACGCCCTCGCCGTATTCCCTGCAGCTGCAGTGTGTGATATCCGAGGTTGCGCCTCAGAGTGCGTAGTAGAGCTCGAACTCCGTCGGCGTGGGACGGAGGCGAGCAACCTCGATCTCGTTCTCGCGCTTGATCCGAATCCAGGTCTCGATCAGATCGGTGGTGAACACATCGCCCGCGGTGAGGAAGTCATGGTCCTTCTCGAGTTCGACGAGGGCCTCATCGAGCGAGCTGGGAACCAGCTTGATGTCTTTTGCGTCCTCGGGAGGCAGTTCGTAGAGGTCCTTGTCGATCGGTTCAGGCGGCTCGATCCGGTTCCGGATGCCGTCGAGACCGGCCATCAGCTGCGCCGAGAAGGCCAGGTACGGGTTGCTCGAGGGGTCGGGGACCCGGAACTCGAGGCGTTTGGCCTTCGGCGACGAACCGGTCACGGGGATCCGAATCGCGGCCGAGCGGTTGCGGGCCGAGTAGACGAGATTGACCGGAGCTTCGTAGCCGGGCACCAGGCGACGGTAGGAGTTGATCGTCGGGTTGGTGAAGGCGAGTACGGCGCCGGCGTGTTCGATGAGGCCGCCGATGTACCAGCGGGCGAGGTCGGACAGGCCTCCGTAGCCGTTCTCGTCGTAGAACAGCGGTTCGCCGTTCTTCCACAGTGACTGGTGGCAGTGCATGCCTGAACCGTTGTCGTCGAAGAGCGGCTTCGGCATGAAGGTGGCCGACTTGCCGAGTTCGTACGCCGTGTTCTTGATCACGTATTTGAAGTCGAGGAGCTGATCGCCTGCGTGCTGGAGAGTCTTGAACTTGTAGTTGATCTCCTGCTGGCCCGCGGTGCCGACCTCGTGGTGGGCGCGCTCCATCTCGAAGCCGATCTGTTCGAGGGTCAGCGACATCTGGTCGCGGATGTCGGCGAACTTGTCCTGGGGCGAGACCGGGAAGTATCCGCCCTTGAAGGGCGTCTTATAGCCCAGGTTGCCGCCGGGCTCGTCCTCGCCCATGTTCCAGGCGGCCTCCTCGGAGTCGATCTTGTAGAAGCTGCTGCCCGGTGTGTTCTCGTACCGGATCGAATCGAAGAGGTAGAACTCCGCCTCGGCTCCGAAGTTGACGGTGTCGGCGATGCCGGTGCTTTCGAGGTACGATTCGGCCTTCGCCGCGACCTGACGGGGATCCCGAGAATAGGGCTCATCGGTGAATGGGTCGACGATCGAGTGGGTCACGACCAGTGTCTTGGCCGCCCGGTAGGGGTCGATGTAGGCCGATGAGACGTCCGCGAGCAGCTTCATGTCCGATTCGTGGATGCCTTGGAAGCCTGTGATTGAGGAACCGTCGAAGAGCAGACCTTCGGTGATCTCTTCCGTGCCGTACGAGGCCGCTGGAAGGTTGAAATGCTGTACGACACCGGGAAGGTCGCAGAAGCGAACGTCGACGAATCTGACGTCGTTCTCCGAGATGTAGTTGACGAGTTCTTCAGCAGACGAGAACACTTAGTCTCCTAGTTAGGTTATGGTGGCCGTTTGTCTTGACCACTGCCAATCTTAGTTGCAAGCACGTGAAGTGATGATGTCGTCCATGTTTCGGGCATGTTTCCTGAGGGGTCGTCCAGGTTCGTCTTCGCTAGACTGGAACCGTGATAAATCGTGATGACCTCGGCTCCTGGCTCGAGGGGCCCCGGATCGACAGAGAAGACGGCGACTGGCCCGGAAGGCGGTTGGGCCTGCCCGAGTCCGGTTCGCATTCGCTGGCACCCGCTTGGCGCAGGCTGCTGGGGCTCGTGGTCGATTGGTTCATGTGCTTGGCGATCGCGAACCTCATCGGCTCTTCGAACCCGTTCTTGGCTCCGGGCATCTTCGCTTTGGAGCACGTGCTTCTCGTGGCCACTCTCGGATACTCGGTCGGCCACCGGATCGTCGGTATCGAAGTCCGACGCCTCGACGGTCACGTGCCGGGTCTGCTGAAATCGCTCATCCGCACGCTCCTGGTCATCCTCGTCATCCCTGCGCTCATCTTCGATCGCGACAACCGCGGTCTGCACGATCTCGCTGCCGGCACCGTCATCCTCAGACGGTGAGAGAGTCGGCCCTGGCGCGTTACGACGCTGTCAGGCTGCGGCAGCGCGGTGATCTTCCGATGACCGCAAGCAGCGCCGGCCCGAAACAGGGGAGGGCACCGACTCACACGAGTCGGTGCCCTCCGCTTCTGAGTCGCGAGCTGAAGACCAGGCTGCCCCATTGCCAGGACACGCCGGAGAAGCAGCCGGCGTATCAGCGGCCGCGCATGGCCTTGTGGTTCGGTCGAGCCTTGTTCGGATCGATGCCTTTCGGGATCGGGGGACGCGTACTCTGTGTTCCCAGCGCCGCCAGACGGTTGCGGACGGCAAGCACCTCGGCCTTGTTGAGCTTGCGAGGAAGCTTCTGTACGGAGGGGACGACCTGCTTCATCGTCAGCTGACCGTCCTCTTTGCCCCCCTGGAAGGTGTGAACAGGCACATTGGGCAGAATGCGCTCGTGGCGCTTCTTCTCCTTGGCCAGCAGCTTCGCGCTGCGTCCCTTCGGGCCCTCGCTGAGCAGGACGACGCCGGAGCGACCGGTCGAGCGGAAGACGAGGTCACGGCTCTTCGGGTCGACCGCAATGGGCTGATCGTCCATGAGGTAGCCGCGCCGAGCCGTGTTGAGCACAGCGCCGAAGGCTCCGGGCTGTCCGTCCATCTGGGCGAAGGCAGCGGTTTCGGCGAAGCGACCGAGCATGAACATGCCCAGCAGCAGACCGACCATGAAGCCGAGGATCGTTGTGAAGACCGCTCCGCCGAACAGAAGCCCGGCCAACAGTCCCAGAATCGTGCAGCCGAGGACTGCCGCGGCCAGCAGCCAAGGCGTCGCCTTGTTGTGCTTGGCCGACAGCTCGTAGACCTGTTTCATCTGCGCCAGGCGACCCGGTTTCTTGTTCGGGTCCTTGGGCTTCCGGCGGAATAGTCCCTTGCGCGGTTCTTCGCTCATGCTCTCACTTGCTCTTGAATGGCGTCACGGCGTTGAGGCCGGGCCCCGAACGCTCTCATTGCTCAGCACTCAAGTCTACCTCTTCGCCGGGGCCGAAGGTATCCACAACGGCCTGAGCCTCCTGCTTGGCGGGTGTGTGCTTGTCAAGGTGGGTGAGATGGGCGGGAATCTCGTCCCCACGGTGACGCGTGGCCGTTGCCCACAGGCGTCCGGCACGGTAGGACGAGCGCACCAGCGGGCCCGACATGACGCCGAGGAAGCCGATCTCCTCCGCTGCGTCGCGCAGCATCACGAAATCGGCCGGTTTGACCCACCGGGTGACGGGATGGTGCCGGGGGGAGGGGCGCATGTACTGGTTGATCGTGATGAGGTCGCACCCGGCGTCGTGGAGGTCCTGCAATGTTGCGATGACCTCCTCATTCGTCTCGCCCATGCCCAGCATCAGGTTCGACTTCGTGATCAGTCCGGCGTCACGCGCCTGGGTGAGCACGGACAGGGAGCGCTCGTAGCGGAAGGCCGGGCGGATGCGTTTGAAGATCCGAGGGACCGTCTCGACATTGTGGGCCAGCACCTCCGGACGAGAGGAGAAGACCTCGGCCAGCTGATCGGGTTCGGCATTGAAGTCGGGGATGAGGAGTTCGACCCCTGTGCCGCTGCCGTCGGCGTAGTTGAGGTCGTGGATCTGACGCACGGTCTCCGCATACAGCCATGCACCGCCGTCGTCGAGGTCATCACGTGCCACACCGGTGATCGTCGAGTAGCGCAGGCCCATCTCGGCGACCGAGGCAGCAACGCGTCGCGGCTCGTCGGCATCGAAGTCAGCAGGCTTGCCGGTGTCGATCTGGCAGAAGTCACACCGTCTCGTGCACTGTTCGCCGCCGATGAGGAACGTGGCCTCGCGGTCTTCCCAACATTCGAAGATGTTGGGGCAGCCGGCTTCCTCACAGACCGTGTGCAGCTCCTGCTTGCGAACGAGTGACTTCAGCGAGGTGTATTCGGGGCCGATATGGGCTTTCGCCTTGATCCAGGCGGGCTTGTCCTCGATAGGGGTCTCTGAGTTCCGTGCCTCGACACGGAGCATGCGGCGGCCTTCTGGCGCTATGGTCACGTCAACTCTCCTAGGCTGTGATGCGGTCGTGCAGAATCTCGTCGAGACGGTTCGCGACATCCTCAGGTGTCACGTTCCGACCGAGTTCTGCACTCATGGTCGTGGTGTCGGCGTCTGCGATCCCGCAGGCGATGATGGATTCATAGGCACCGAGGTCGTTGCTGCAGTTCAGCGCGAGACCGTGCATGGTCACCCCTTCGTGGATGCGGATCCCGATCGCTCCGATCTTCCGATCGCGGAGGGTACCGTCACCGAGTACCCACACTCCGGCCCGTCCTTCGATGGTGGTGGCATCGATGTCGTATTCCGCGAGAAGCTCGATCATCGAATCTTCGAGCTGCGACACGAACAGTCTGACCTCTTTGGGGTCGTTGAGTCTGTACACGAGGTAGGCGACCAGTTGTCCGGGGCCGTGCCAGGTGATCTTCCCCCCGCGGTCGACATCGACGACTTCGGTGCCGTCGGTGGGCCGCTCATGGTCCTCAGTGCGTTTTCCAGCGGTGTACACCGGCGGGTGTTCGAGCAGGAGGATCGTCGAGCGACGACTCCCGGCGTGCACTTCTTCGTGATATCTCTTCTGCAAGTCCCAGGTTCGCAGGTAGTCCGAGAAGACCGGTGCGAAACCCAGCGTTTCTGTGACCAGAGGCATGCCTCCAGACTATGACTCTTGTGGCGGGGGTTCAATTTCATCGCGGATGACCCTCGACACCTTTCACACGCCTGAGACCATTGACTTGGAGTGACGCATCTAGCACTATTAAACACACACAAACACTATCGAAACGCATCGAAGATGCAGTTGTTTTCATCAATGGAGATGACAAAGAATGATGTGGCAATTCCAAGCGACCGTCTCGGATCACATTCATCGGCTCACCGGCGGACAGGGCGAGACACTGTGGGGAGTCGTCCATGACGGTTTTGATGCCGACCATCCGGAAGCTCTCGGCGAAGTCGATGTCGATCTTCCAAGTGGCCGAAGGTCCCTCCTATTGGTCAGGCCGTTTCCCGGCGGACTCATCCTCGATTCCGTGCGTTCGTATCAGGGCCTGATGGAAGGCGAGTTGACCACCCTGTTCCTCGGGATCTTCGACGAGCTGCTCAACAGCTCTGACGCCGCGTCCCGCCTCTGTCTCGATGGCATCGGTCTCACAGCTGACGGGCGACCCCGACTCATCCCGGGCATCAGGCGGAGGCTCGCATCCTCGACGCGTTCTGCACTCGGGGAGATGATGTACCACGCGGCCCACGGCCGACCGTGGGCGGAGAGCCTGTTGCCCGTTGATCTGGCGCTGCCACAGTGTTCCCGGCCGCTGCGGAGCCTTGTGGCGCAGCTGCTCGATGACACCGATGACGACTCACCCCTGCAGACGACCGTCGCCGAGGTATCGGTGTCCCTTCGCGCGACCGGAGCACCGAATGTCCTTCCGCTGCTGCCTGCCGAGCGCGACCTGGATCCGGGCCAGGCCTTGACAGCACGCCTGCGAGCAGCTGATCCGGGCGCGACCGGGAAGCGGGGACCAGGCGAGGGACCGGGGACACAGGCCGAACCGGGGACACCTGTGGGCTTGGAGAAACATGCGAATGCGGAGGCAGGCTCGAAGCCGGGGGAGCGGTCCGGTGAACCAAGCCGACTGCGGGAGGCCAGTCGTCGCGGGGCCCGCAGGCACCGCAGCCGCGACGCTGCGCGCGAGCCCGGCATCTCACGGGCCGTGACCATGGCACGGGCGCTGGGGGCTCGGGGGAGGGATCTGCTCCACCGTCATTCCTCGTCGAAGGGCCGGCCTCGGAAGTCGATGACCGGATTGCGTGTGGGTGTCCTTGTCGCAGTGTGCCTGACACTGCTGGGAGGTGCGGTGATGGTTCGTGCGTGGAGTTCGGAACCGGCGGCGTCGGTGGACACGGAGCAGAGGAGCCAGGTGGCCATGACGGACGAGGAGGCTGTGGCCCTGTTGGAGGATCTGTGCCAAAGACGATCGGCGGCGCTGAGTGACGGTGACGGACAGGAACTGAAGAAACTCACCGTTCCCGACTCCTCGGCCGCCGCCGCGGACGAGCTCCTCGACCTGCGGTCGTTCGTCGGCATCGAGTACTCGATCCACGTCGACGAGGCGAAGGTCCGGGAGCTCACCGACCGTCGCATCCTCATCGACGCTCAGATGTCTCGAAGCGCCACCGTCGGCGGTGAGGAATCGCAGTTCGCTCCCAAGAGCGTGCAGTTCGAGCTGGGCCGCGACGCCGCAGCCTGGAAGATCCTCGAGGTCACGGAGATCGACGGCTGAACGAGACGCACGCGGGGCCGGCCACAACAGTGACCGGCCCCGCGTGCGCCGCTGAGCCTGTGGGCTCCCGACCAAGACGTCAGACCTATGACTCAGAGGTCGAGGTCCGCCTCGAAGTTGCCCTCCTCCAAGCGCGCCTTGATCGTCTGCAGGAACCGCCCCGCATCGGCACCGTCGACCAGCTGATGGTTGTAGGTCAGTGGGAGGTAGACCATATCGCGGATGGCGATGGATTCCTCGCCGTCCTCGGTCTTGACCACGATGGGACGACGCACGATCGTGCCCGTGCCCAGAATGCCCATCTGCGGCTGGTTGATGATCGGGGTGTCGAACAGAGCACCCACCGAACCGATGTTGGTGATGGTGAACGTTCCGCCGGAGAGCTCATCGGGCATGATCTTATTGTTGCGGGTCCGATCTGCGACATCGTCGATGGACTTCGACAGCTCGGCGATGCTCAGGTCACCGGCGTCCTTGATCACGGGCACGAGGAGACCCCGCGGTGTGTCCACCGCGACGGCCAGGTGCTCACGATCGAAGTACGTGATCTCCTGAGAGTCCAAATCGTACTGTGCGTTGACCTTCGGGTGCTGCTTGAGCGCCTCGACGATCGCCTTTCCGAAGAACGGCAGGTAGGTCAGTTTCGAACCGTGCTTGGACTGGAAGGCCTCCTTGTTGGCCTTGCGCAGTTTCACCACTCGGGACATGTCGACCTCGATCACCTGAGTCAGCTGGGCCGACACTTCGAGGGACTCGGTCATCCGCTTGGCAATGGTCTGCCGGATGCGCGAAGCCTTCTCGGTCGTGCCGCGAAGCTTGGCGGCCTCCTCGGGGATCTCGAGCTTGAACGGCGCCTTCGACCCACCGGTGGCAGGAGCTGCGGAGCCGGACGAATCCGCTCCGCGGTTGGAGGCGGCCGCCACAACATCCTGCTTGCGGATGCGGCCACCCACACCGGTGCCGGTGATCGTGGAGAGGTCGACGCCCTCCTCGCGCGCCAGACGGCGCACCAGCGGAGTCACGTACGCGGCGTTCTCACCGACGGTGTCTGCCGCCGCGTTCGACGATCCGGAGCTCTCGGGCTTCGTCTCGGAAGACTTCGGAGCCTCCGGGGCGGCGGTGTCCTGCTTCGAGGGTTCGGCCTGAGCTTCGGCCTCGGCCTGCGCCGATTCGGCTCCAGCCTCGGGCTGACCCCCGACCGGGGCTCCTTCGGCCGGTGCCTCTTCGGACGTAGCTTCTTCGGCCGGTGCCTCTTCGGTCGCAGCCTCTTCTTCCTCTGGCTGTTCGGACGCTGCCTCTTCGGCCGGCGCTGAATCGGACGATCCCGAATCGGAAGAGGCAGGCGCCCCGGAGCCGACGCGTGCAAGCGGTTCGCCGACCTCGACGGTATCGTCTTCTTCGGCCAGATGGGCCTGCACGGTGCCGGCCACGGGGGAGGGCACCTCGGTGTCGACCTTATCGGTTGAGACCTCGAGGAGAGGCTCGTCGACCTCGACCTCTTCGCCGACGTCCTTGAGCCAGCGGGTGACGGTGCCCTCGGTCACGGACTCGCCGAGAGCGGGCATCGTGATCTCTGTGCCTTCTCCCTCGGAACCCGACGTGGCCGGTGCTTCGGACGTTGAATCATCTGCGGAGCCCGAGGATGCCTCCTCGGTTTCCTCGGCCGCTGCGGGCTCGGCTTCCTCAGCCGCCTCGGAGGGCTCTTCTTCGGCGGCGGCTTGGTCGTCACCGGTGTCCGCAGAATCGGAGTCTGCAGAATCGGAGTCTGCAGAATCGGACCCGCTGCCGTCGCCGACGTAGGCCAGATCTCCACCGACTTCGACGACATCGTCTTCGTCGGCCAGAATCTTCTCCAGCACACCCGCGTAGGGGCTGGGGATCTCCGTGTCGACCTTATCGGTCGACACCTCGAGCAAGGGCTCGTCTACTTCGATTTCTTCGCCGACGGATTTCAGCCAGCGAGTGACTGTTCCTTCGGTCACCGACTCACCGAGAGCCGGCATCTGCACGGAATTCGACATGTCTTTCGTCTCCTCGGATCTTAAGAGTGGAAGTGCAGGGGTTTGCCGGCGAGAGCCAGGTGGGCCTCGCCGATTGCTTCATTCTGCGTCGGGTGAGCGTGAATGAGTTGCGCAACTTCCTCTGGGAAGGCCTCCCAGTTGACGATCAGTTGGGCTTCACCGGCCTGTTCGCTCAGTCGAGCGCCGATGCCGTGGACGCCGACGACGGGTCCTTCCTTCTCTCGAATGACCTTGATCAGGCCACTGGTGTTGAGAATGACGGACTTGCCGTTTCCACCCAGGTTGTATTCGAGGGATTCGACGTTGTCGGCTCCGTACTGTTCTTCAGCCTGCGTGGCCGAGAGTCCGACCGAGAAGATCTCGGGTTCGCAGTAGGTCACGCGTGGGATGCCGGACTCCAGGACGGGAGCCGGATTGAGTCCTGCGATCTCTTCTGCGATGAAGATCCCCTGGCCGAAGGCCCGATGGGCCAGCTGCAGTCCGGGAACGATGTCGCCGCAGGCGTAGATGTTTCCGACACCGGTGTGCAGGCGCTCGTTGGCGAGGACGAATCCCCGATCCATCGGGATGCCCTGTTCTTCGAAGCCGAGCCCGTCAGTGACCGGGCCGCGGCCGACGGCGACGAGGAGGTACTCGGCTTCGAGGACCGAACCGTCTTCGAGTGTGACCTTGACTCCGTCAGCGGTCTCCTCGACACCCTTGAACATGGTGCCGAGCTTGAAGCCGATCTTGCGCTTCTTGAACGCCCGTTCCAGGTTCTTCGAGATCGTTTCGTCCTCGTTGGCCACGAGGTGCTTGAGCCCCTCGACGATGGTGACCTCGGCACCGAATGACGACCACACGCTGGCGAACTCGACACCGATCACACCGCCGCCGAGGACGATCGCGGAGCCTGGCACCTTGTCGAGCTCAAGAGCCTCGGTGCTCGTGATGACCCGGTCGGTGACGTCGAGGCCGATCATCTTCGACGTCGAACCGGTCGATAGGAGGACGTTGGTGCCGGTGACGCTGTGCGTGCCGTCTTCGCCCTCGACCTCGACCGTGTCCTTGCCGGCGAGCTTGCCGGTGCCGAAGTAGGTGTCGATCCCGCGAGCCTTGACCAAACCCTGCAGGCCCTTGTAGTTACGGGAGATCACATTGTTCTTGTAGTCGAGGACCTTCTCGATGTCGATGCCTTTGAACTCGACGTCGATGCCGAAGGTCCCCGAGTCCTTCGCAGCATCGGCAACCTCTGCGGCATGCAGCAGCGCCTTCGTGGGAACACAACCGCGGTGCAAGCATGTGCCGCCAACCTTGTCGCGTTCGATCAAAGCAACCTTCATGTCGAGCTCTGCAGCGCGCAGAGCCGCGGCATAGCCGCCGGTTCCGCCACCCAGGACGACAAGGTCGTAGGTCAATGAGTCACTCACGGATTACTCCTCGTAGCTGTGAATAAGCCTGCCGTACGCAGCTTTCCTTCTATCTTTCCACTTTTCTCGCCAGGGGCGAAAGCACACACTGTCTGTTTGGACACAGGTGTGGATGATCACGTCCACATCGACAGCGTGTAGAAATTGGGGTGTCAGTTCACCTGCTTCGCTGCTTGGATCAATGTCCGGACGGCCGCTCCGGTCGCGGCCACCTGTGTATACCCGAAGGCGGAGCCGGTGTTGAAGCTTGGCCCCGCGATGTCGATGTGCGCCCAGTTGGCGTCGTCACTGACGAACTCCCGCAGGAACGCTCCCGCTGCGAGCATGCCGCCGGGACGGGGACCGGAGTTCTTGAGGTCTGCGGCGTTCGAGTCGAAGCCGGAGAGCATCTCCTCGGGAATGGGCATCGCCCACATCTCTTCTCCGGCCTCCGTCGCCGAGGCGGTGACGAGGCTGCGTGCTGTCTCAGCACCCATCACTCCGGAAGTGCGATTACCCAAGGCCACAACCTGCGCTCCTGTCAGGGTGGCGACATCGATGAGCAGGTCGGGGTTCTCCGCATCTGCGTCCGCCAGCGCATCCGCGAGGACCAAGCGACCCTCGGCGTCGGTGTTCGTGACTTCGACCGTCTTGCCGCTGCGCATGTGCAGCACATCGCTGGGCCTCTGCGCCGATGAACCCGGCATGTTCTCGGCCAGCGGCAGCCATGCCGTTGCCCGCACCGGCAGACCCAGGTCAGCGATTGCGAACAGCGACTGGACCACTGCCGCTGCTCCTGCCATGTCGGACTTCATGTCCTCCATGCTTGCCGCCGGCTTCAGCGAGATGCCGCCGGAGTCGAAGGTGATTCCCTTGCCGACGAGGCTGACGTGGCGGTCGGCGCCCTTGGGGCTGTATTCGACCTTGACCAGACGGGGCCCGCGGGTGGAGCCCTGACCGACGCCGATGATGCCACCGTATCCGCCGGACTGCAGTTCCTTCTCGCCGAGGACGGTGACCTTGAGCCTGCGCTCCTTGCCCTGCTCCTTCACGCGCTGCGCGAATGACTCCGGATACAGGTCGAGTGGTGGAGTGTTGACGAGGTCGCGGGCACGGTTCGTCGCGGATGCGATGACCGCACCGGTCGCGTGTGCCTTCGAGTGCGCCTTGCCCTTGGGTCCGAGGACGGTCACCGCTCCGGGCACCGTGTCCTCGTCCTGACTGCGGTATTCGACGAAGCGGTAGGCACCCAGTCCGGCACCGACGGTGACGGCTTCGACAGCCTCGGCGCTGGTCGCGGGCAGGGCCACAGCGATCGTGTCCACACCGTCGAGGGCGCGCAGGGCGCTGCCGGCTGCCCGGCGCAGGACCTCATGTGTCTGGGCCGCCTCTTCGGTGCCGTGCGGCGTGGGGTCGAACGATCCGAGGCCGACCAGGAGGATACTCTTGGCCGAGAAGCCCTTCGGGGCGCCGACACGCGCCGTGGATCCGGCCTTCCCGGTGAATCCGATGGCGTCGGCCACATCGTCGAGTGCGGCGCGAGCGGCTTTCGCGGTGTCAAGGCCGAGGACCTTGCCCTCGGAGACGCCCAACACCAGAACGGAAGCGGTGGCTTTCACGGGTGAGGTCGAAGCGTAGCCTGTGGGCGTGGATGCACTGCTGGGCATATATTCCCTTTCATCGTCTTTGAACGTTGAATCGATCCTAATGCCATTTCAGGGGCGATGGATAAACGTTCGCGATTGACCGGTGCGATGGGACATGAATTCCCGAGGTCATCACACTGCCCCGTCCACCGGTCATGCTCCGAGCTGACATATTCTTGATGCTGTGTACTCACTTATCTTCAGACTCGTTTTTGCCCCCATGGACGCCGAACGGGCACATCATCTGTCGTTCACGGCGCTGAGAATCCTCGATGCGATCCCCGGACTGGGACGACTGCTCCGCCTGGTGTTCGCCCGCGGCACACGCGATGAGGTGGATGTGCTCGGACTGCGGTTTCCGAACCGGCTCGGCCTCGCCGCCGGTTTCGACAAGAACGGGGAGGGGATTCGGGCCCTGTCTGCGATGGGCTTCGGGCACATCGAGGTCGGGACGATCACCGCTCACGCTCAGCCGGGAAACGACCGACCGCGGCTGTTTCGCCTCCGAGACAATGTCGCGCTGCTCAATCGAATGGGGTTCAACAACCAGGGCGCACGCCAGGCCGCCTTCAACATCGACGGGCAGCGGAAGTCTCTGACCTCGTTGACGGAGTCGCAGCGACCGATCGTCGGGATCAACATCGGCAAGACCAAGGTCGTCGATGCGGCCGATGCCGTCGAGGACTATGCGAGCTCGGCACGATTCCTCGCGCCTCTGGCCGATTATCTCGTCATCAATGTCAGCTCGCCGAATACGCCCGGTCTGCGTGATCTGCAGTCCGTGTCGAGTCTGGCCCCCATCATCGAGGCCGTGCGCGCTGCCGCCGCCGAGGTGGTTCCCAGTCCGCGTTCCACGCTCGGGCATGTGCCGCTGCTGGTCAAGATCGCTCCAGACCTCAATGACGACGACGTCATCGGGATCTGCAACTTGGCGGTGAGCTCGGGAGTCGACGGCCTCATCACCACCAACACCACGATCGACCGGAACGTGTTGACCGGCAGTGAGGCGGAATTCGCCCGCAGCCAGGCCGGAGGCATCTCGGGTCGCCCCCTGGCCGAGCGTTCACTCGAAGTCCTTCGCCTGGTCAAGGCCACCATCGGCGAGGAGCTCAGCATCATCTCGGTCGGCGGAATCTGCGAGCCCAACGACATCAGCGCCCGACTTGCGGCGGGCGCTGATCTGGTTCAAGCCTATTCGGAGATGATCTACTCCGGACCGTTCTGGCCCGGGCGCATCATCCGGACCGGCCGCGCGAGGTCTCTGCTGACTCGGCGCTGAGCCGACTCGGCGCTGACTCGGCGCGAGTTCACTCCGGGTACTGGCGCCGTTTGACCTGTGGCTTCGGCATGCGCAACGGGCGGATCTGGATGCTGCGCATGATCGCGTAGAACGCCAGACCCCGTTCGACGCTTCCGAACTTGGCCCTGAGCCGCCCCTTGAGGATGTAGTTGACGATGATTCCGTCGAGGATGACCAAGGCGAGCAGGCCCCAGACCGCAAAGGTGAAGTACTGCTGGATCTGCACCGACTGGGTGAAGGCGACGACGAGGATCAGGATCGCGGCCGGGATGAAGAGCTCACCGATCGAGAACCGGGCATCGATGTAGTTGCGGACGTAGCGGCGCTGCGGCCCCTTGTCCCGTCGGGTGAGGTACTGCTCCTCGCCGTTCATCATGCCGATGCGGGCACGGTCGCGGTCCTTGCGCGTCTGTTCCTTGGCCTTCTGGTTCGCGACCTTGCGATCCTTCGACACCAGTGGTCGTCTGCGCACCGATTCCTGTTGGCTGCGTTTGGGCGTCGGCCGTCCTTTCTTCTGTTCCGCCTCGCGCTGCGAGGCAGCGTCGGGACGTGAATCGTCGTCGTTCACCGGCTGATTGTCGGAGGATTGTGCATCCTCATGAGATTTCTTGCTTCCGAACACCTAATGAATACTACCTTTGGAGAATGAGCGAATCGACTTCAGCACTTGACAGTGCACAACTGCATACCGAACTCGACACCATTTTCGACGAGGTCGTCGAGCACCTGACCGAGTTGGTCGCGATCCCCTCGGTCGCTTGGCCCAGCTTCGATCCGGCGAATGTCCGTGCCAGCGCCGAGGCAGTTGCCGGCTTCGCCCGCGACCTCGGACTCGACGTCGACATCCTCACCGCAGCGCAGGAGGACGGCACCGACGGCTACCCGGCCGTGGTCGCCTCGGTTCCCGCACCCAGGGGAGCTCCCACGGTGCTCCTCTACGCCCACCATGATGTGCAGCCACCCGGCCGCCCCGAGGACTGGAACACGGAACCCTTCGTGGCGACGCGGTCGGACGACCGCCTGTTCGGGCGCGGCGCCGCCGATGACAAAGCCGGCATCATGGTCCACCTCACCGCACTGCGCCTCCTGAGCGACCGCCTCGGCGTGGGCGTGACGCTCTTCATCGAGGGCGAGGAGGAGGCCGGCAGCCCGAGCTTCCGCAACTTCCTCGACACCTACCGGGACAGGCTGGCCGCCGACGTCATCGTTGTCGCCGATTCGGGCAACTGGGCGGCCGGCACTCCGGCGCTGACTACGAGCCTGCGCGGCATGTGCGCCGTCGAATTCGAGGTCTCGACACTCGATCACGCGGTGCACTCCGGGATGTACGGCGGCATCGTGCCCGATGCGATGCTCGCGATGACTCGGGTGTTGAGCAGCCTCCACGACGAGAACGGATCCGTGGCCGTCAGCGGCCTGCAATCACGGTCGGACAGTGAGATCGACTACGACGAGACGACGATCCGCTCCGACTCCGGCGTTCTCGATTCGACCGCGCTCATCGGTTCGGGATCGTTGGCCTCCCGCCTGTGGACACAGCCCTCGATCACAATGATCGGGCTCGACATCCCGGACGTCGACGTGTCCTCGAACACCCTCCAGTCGAGTCTGAGGGCGAAGCTGTCGATCCGCCTCGCTCCCGGGGACACACCGGACGATGCCGTCGAAGCCGTCGAAGAGCATCTGCGGAAGAATCTGCCGTTCGGCGCCACCCTGAGCATCGGCGACACCGAGGGCGGCAGCCCGTGGCAAGCCGATATGGACGATCCTGTCGTTCAGACGGCACGTCGTGCCCTCACCGACGCGTGGGGGCAGGAGTCGGTGACCATGGGCATCGGCGGCTCGATTCCATTCATCGCCGACCTGTTGGAAGTCTTCCCACAGGCTTCGATCCTGGTCACCGGGGTCGAGGACCCTGACGCGAGGGCGCACAGTGCGAATGAATCGCTCTACCTGCCCGACTTCAAGTCTGCGATCGTCGCGGAAGCACTGCTGCTGCAGAGCCTGGCCGGCGCCTGATTCTCGGACTCGTAAGAGCCGATCGGGAATAGGTTCAGCCCATCTGCTGTTGTCGGCGGTGTAGCCTTGAGGCAGGACCGTATTAAGGAGTAACCATGACTGTGACGAACGAAGCGATGGCCACGCACGAGGTCGAACTGTCCAGCACGGCGGCGGACAAGGTGCGCAGCCTGCTGCAGCAGGAGGGCCGTGATGACCTGCGTCTGCGTGTGGCCGTGCAGCCCGGCGGCTGCTCCGGTCTCATCTACCAGCTGTACTTCGACGAACGTCAGCTCGACGGTGACGCAGTGCGCGACTTCGATGGCGTCGAGGTCATCGTCGACCGGATGAGCGTGCCCTACCTCGGCGGATCGACCATCGACTTCGCCGACACCATCGAAAAGCAGGGCTTCACGATCGACAACCCGAACGCCGGTGGATCCTGCGCGTGCGGCGACTCGTTCCACTGAAGTCCGCCCGCTGAAACAGACCTGAAAGTCACTGAGATGGACCTGGAGGATCTGCGTGCTGTGTCGTACACGGCCACGCAGCCCCAGGTCCTCTCTTCGTATCGGGCCGGACTGTTCCCGATGGGCATCGGCAGCGGTGGCACCGGACGAATGGGTTGGTGGGCACCTCGACGACGCGGTGTCCTGCTGCCGGGCGATATCAGAGTCACCAAGAGTCTGCGCAAATCGATGCGCCGCTTCGACTACAGCATCGACACGGATTTCGAGCAGGTCATTCGCGCCTGCGCGGACCCCAGCAGGCCAGGCAGCTGGATCACCGAGGACATGATCGGGCTCTATCTCGGACTTCACGCAGACGGTTGGGCGCATTCGGTGGAAGTCCGATCACAGGGCGACCTCGTCGGAGGGCTCTACGGGGTCGCCATGGGATCGCTCTTCGCGGGTGAGTCGATGTTCCACAATCAGAGAGACGCGTCGAAGGCGGCACTCGTCCACCTCGTCTCGCTCTTCGACGACCCTCCACCGGCGAACACCACCACTCGGGCTGCGACGCCGATCGGTTCGAGTGATCCCACCTCGGCAGACGCTCGGCAGGAGGCCCCGGACTGGCTGATCGACACACAGTGGCAGACCTCACATCTGGCCAGTCTCGGCGTGTCGGAGATCAGTGGTCTCGAGTACGCTGCCCGGCTTGATTCCGCTCTCCGCGGCGATCATTGTCAGGTATTTCTCAACAAATGATCATTCGCATGTGAATTTCTACCGCTTGTAGCGGTACTCTGGGGAGTGACAAAGTAAGAATTCGTCCTACGGGCCCCGTAGGACGAAGAAGGTTGTGAAAGGCTGCACGTGGATTCTCCGAATCAGGCAGGACCGGGAAGGTCCTGGGCGAAGCGGCTCGGCACTCTGGGCGCCGTCGCTGTACTGGCGTTGCTGTCCGGCTGCACGAAAGAGCAGGTCTCCACAGGATTCTTCCCCGCCGAATCAAAGGGCGCCACCAACCACACAGAGGCGTATACCTCGCTGTGGAACGGTGCATGGATCGCCCTGCTGATCGTGGGGCTGATCGTGTGGGGGCTCATTCTGTGGTCGATGGTCGCCTACCGCCGCCGCAAGAACGATCGCGGACTGCCTGTGCAGCTGCGCTACAGTATGCCCATCGAAATCCTGTTCACCGTCACTCCTGTCATCCTGGTCCTCGGATTCTTCTTCCAGAGCGTCCAGGTCATGGAGCAGACGACCGACGACACCACACCGGGTGATCAGGTCATCGAAGTCGGCGC